>JAYTXX010000044.1:0-13856 GCA_043742725.1 Bacteroidota bacterium
TACTCCAACAAGTGTAACAGCAAAACAAGGAGAAACTAATTTTGATTTTGGAGCAGTTAAAAAACAAAGAGCACACGAAGCAGCTATTTATCTTTCAGATGATTTTGATATAACCGAAAAATTTAAAATTCATGCAGGTTTGCGCTATTCGTATTTTATGCAAGTTGGTCCGTTTGATCGTTATGTGAAAGATCCAATTACAGGATTAACAACAAATGTTATTCATTACACAAGTAATGAAAAAGTGGCTGATTATGGTGGATTAGAACCACGTTTGAGTGCACGTTATCAACTCAATTCCAAATCATCTATTAAAGCATCTTATACTTACAATTTACAATATTTACATTTAGCTTCGCTTTCAGCAGTTACATTGCCAACAGATACTTGGGTGCCTTGTTCCGACCTTGTTCAACCACAAAAAGGAAACCAATATTCATTAGGTTATTTTAGAAATTTTAAAGAAAATACGTATGAAACTTCCATAGAAATTTATTATAAAGATTTACAAAATCAAATTGAATACAAAGATGGTTCATTGCCATCAGCAGCAGTAAATGATAATGCAGATAATCAATTTGTGTTTGGAAAAGGCGAAGCTTATGGTGCCGAATTTTTTGTAAAAAAACGTGTTGGAAAATTTAATGGATGGATTGGTTATACACTTTCCTACACCAAACGTACTTTTCCTGATATCAACAAAGGAAAAACATATTATGCAAAATATGATAGACGACACGATGTATCAGTTGTGTTGAGTTACGATTTGAGTAAAAAGTGGACATTTTCTGCTATTTGGGTTTATGGAACTGGAAATGCAATTACAATTCCTGTTTCATTTTATTTTATTGATGGAAATTTTGTTACAGAGTATGGCGAAAAAAATGACTTCCGTATGCCAGCATATCATCGCTTGGATATTTCAGCAACTTTTACTCCCGATAGAACTAAAAAATTAGAAAAAAGAAGACAACGATTAACCAAAAAATTTGAGAAACAAGGAAAAGATCCAGCAACAATTGTATTGCAAAAAAAATGGGCAAAAAATTATGAGTCCAGCTGGAATTTCAGTGTTTTCAATCTTTATAATCGACACAATCCATACATTATTTATTACGCAAGTGAAGGAAGTGTGGTGGAAGGAAATATAAAATACAAAGCAAAGCAAGTTTATTTGTTTCCTGTATTGCCTTCGGTAACTTGGAATTTTAAATTTTAAAAAATGAAATTAAAAACTAAAAAATATTTTTTCTTTATTCTATTCGGAATGTTTTTCTTAACAGCTTGTACAGAAGATGTAAACCTTACAGTTGTTGGTGGTTCATCCAAAATTGTAATTGAAGGAAATATTGAAAATGATAAATATGCAGAAGTTTCTGTTACCAGAAATAGTTCACTTTCTGCTACATTGGATACGAGTAAAATTTTTGTGAAAGATGCCAAAGTATATGTTTCCAATGGTATTGTAACAGATACATTACAATATAAACTTTCATTTGACGCACCTTATTTTTTTGCTTATGTAGGCAGTAAAATAAAAGGAGTTGCAGGAGGATCGTACAATCTCACTGTGGTTGCTGATGGAAAAACATATACAGCAACTACCACAATTCCAACTCCAGTAAAGTTAGATTCGGTTTGGTGGAAACCTCAACTACCTGAAGATAGTTTAGGTTTTGCTTGGGCACATTTATCAGAACCTGCGGGATTAGGAAATGCGTATCGTTGGTACGCTAAAAAGCCACTAAAATTTGAAATAGTAAATGGTTTGCCATTTCCAGTAAATAGAAGATTTGCCCCACCATTTGGTGCCACATTTGACGATAAATTTGTGGATGGAAAAAGTTTTGATTTAGCATATTCTCGATCATACGACCCAACTGAAGTAACATTTACAAAAGATGAACCCGAAAAAGAAAGAGGCTATTACAAAATAACAGATACTATTTATATAAAATTTTGCACCATTGATTTGGATGCAGCAAAATTTTATAATACCTATGAGCAAGCACTACAAACAAATGGAAATCCGTTTTCTTCACCCACATCTATATTAAGTAATATTAGTAATGATGGACTTGGAGTTTGGGCTGGATTTGGCGCAACCTACGATACAATACTTCCTCAATAAACTTAATATTTATAATCTCAAAAAATAAAAAATAATAATTATGTCAGAACAAATAGAACACGTGAAATGCCTTATTATAGGTAGTGGACCAGCAGGATATACAGCCGCAATTTATGCAGCAAGAGCAGATATGAAACCAGTTATGTATCAAGGATTACAACCTGGCGGACAATTAACAATTACAACTGAAGTAGAAAACTATCCTGGCTACCCAAAAGGAACGAAGGGTCCGGAAATGATGGAAGATTTTAAAGCACAAGCAGAACGCTTTGGAACAGATATTCGTTGGGGATTGGCTACATCCGTTGATTTTACAGGACCAATACACAAAGTGGTGATTGATGAAAAAACAACAATTACTGCTGATAGTGTAATTATTGCAACTGGTGCTTCAGCCAAATGGTTAGGTTTAGAAAGTGAGCAACGCTTGAATGGATTTGGAGTTTCGGCTTGTGCTGTGTGCGATGGTTTCTTTTTTAAAGGACAAGATGTTGCCATTGTTGGAGCTGGAGATACAGCAGCAGAAGAGGCTACATACCTTGCCAAGCTTTGCAAAAAAGTATATATGATTGTTCGTAGAGAAGAAATGCGTGCATCAAAAGCAATGCAACATCGTGTGTTGAATACACCAAACATTGAAGTGATTTACAATACCGAAACAAAAGAAATTATTGGAGGAAAAAATGTGGAAGCGGCTATATTGGTTAATAACAAAGGAGAAGAACGTAGAGTAGAAGTTACTGGATTTTTTGTCGCCATTGGTCACAAACCTAATACCGATATTTTTAAAGCTTGGTTAGATTTGGATGAAACAGGCTACATAAAAACAATTCCAGGCACAAGTAAAACAAATATTGCAGGTGTTTTTGCAACTGGTGATGCACAAGATAAAATTTACCGACAAGCTGTAACTGCTGCAGGAAGTGGTTGTATGGGAGCATTGGATGCAGAGCGTTATTTGGCTGATAAAGGAATTCATTAGTATTGATAGTAAATAAAAAAATTCCAGATATTTTCAAATTCTGGAATTTTTTTATTATCCAATGTAAAATGTCGTAGGCAATAAAAATTGTCTTATTTTCGTTTTCCAATAAATTAGATTTAGATTTTAAATGATGAAAAAATATTTTTTCTTTTTTATTTGTGTTGTTTTTTTTCGACCTGCTTTTGCTCAATTATTTGGTAACGCACCTCAAGTAACAAATTATGTTGCTTCGGCTGTGGTTGATCCTGATTATGGAATTAGGATGTACGAAAAATTAAATTTTATGGTAAATGGCGATTCTGTTCGTAATGATAGAAAAGGCTACGCTTGCCAAGGTTGGATTCAAGATACATATTTGAGTGGAGCAATTATTCATAAAGGATATTATGAAGATGGACATTTAAAAATTTATAAAAACTTTTTTGAAAATGGTAATGTAGAACGTTCTTTTCGTGTGATTGATTTTAAACGCTGTAATATGCAAATATATTATCCTGATGGAAAAATAAAATCAGACATAACATATTACAATGGACAAGCTCAAATATGGACAGACTATTATCCTAACGGTCAAGTTGAATATTTTGAAGAAAATACCAAATCAATGGAATATTTAATCAGCAGAAAATCCTTTTCGGAAACAGGTAAGTCGCAAGAAATATTTGATATGGTTGATAAAAAGAAAAAATTATATTCTAAAAAAGAATATTACGAAAGTGGAAATTTAAAAGCTGAAGGACCAATGATATATAACAATACTGTTGGCGATTATCAAAAAGATGGTGTTTGGAAAAACTATGATGAGAGCGGAAAACAAACATCGGAAGAAACGTGGGTTTATGGAAAACAAAAATAGTTTTCTAAAATTCTACTCTCGTTTTTTCGCCTACACTTAATTTTATTTTTCTTCCAAAAATTAATGCTAAATTTTTATCTATGTGTCCAGCAGGGAAATTAAAGCAAACGGGATAATTAAATTCTTTTACAGCATCTGAAATAATTTCTTCCGCATTTTTTCCAAAAGAAATTGTGTTGTCTTTCATATCAGTCATTCCACCAACAATTAAACCAGTTAAATCATTTAATTTTCCTGCACGTTTCAAGTTTATCATCATTCTATCAATGTGATAAAAATATTCATCTAAATCTTCAATAAATAAAATTTTTCCTTTTGTATCAATATCTGAAACACTTCCAGTTAAAGCATATAACAAGGAAAGATTACCTCCAACTAATTCTCCTTCAGCAGTTCCATTTTTATTTAAAATATGTTTTTCAGTTTCGTAAATTAAATTTTCTCCAAACAATGCTTTGCGTAAACTTTCGGTTGCATCTTTGTTTTTCTCAAAATTGATGGGCATTGTAGCGTGAATAGTTTCAATTCCAAAATTGTGAATATGAGAATGTAACACTGTAATATCGCTATAACCAATTATCCATTTTGGATTTTTTTTGAAATTTGCAAAATCTATTTTATCAATAATTCGAATAGTGCCATAGCCACCACGTGCACTAATAATAGCTTTCACAGAATCATCATCAAGCATTGTTTGTAAATCTTCAGCACGTTCGGCATCTGTTCCCGAAAATTGATTATCGCTGTGAAATAAATTTTTGCTTAATACAACTTCCAATCCCCAACTTTTTAAAATAGAAATTGCAGGTTCAATTTCTTCACGAGAAATTTTTCGTGCACAAGCTACTATTCCTATTTTATCGCCTTTTATTAAGTATGGAGGTGTAGTCATTTTATTTATCTTTGGGCAAATTTACAAATTAAAGATGTGAGAATTGAAATTATAGATTTGTAATTTTTATAAATTCGTAAATCATAAAATGAAATATAAAAGACATACTGTTACTGCCGCTTTGCCTTATGCAAATGGACCTGTGCACATAGGGCATTTGGCGGGCTGTTATTTGCCTGCCGATATTTATGTTCGTTATCTTCGATTAAAAAATGAAGATGTGAAATTTATTTGTGGTTCTGATGAACATGGAGTTCCTATTACTATTAAAGCAAAGAAAGAGGGAATTACTCCACAGCAAGTGGTAGATAAATATCATAAAATGATGGGTGATTCTTTTAAAGAATTTGGAATTTCGTTTGATATTTATTCACGCACTTCATCAAAAACGCATCACCAAACAGCTTCCGAATTTTTTAAAACACTTTACGATAAAGGTATTTTTACTGAAGAAATTACTGAACAATATTTTGATGAAAAAGCAAATCAGTTTTTAGCAGATAGATACATCACAGGAACGTGTCCTAAATGTGGAAATGAAAATGCTTATGGCGACCAATGCGAAAAGTGCGGAAGTACTTTGAATGCAACCGATTTGATAAATCCAAAATCAGCATTGAGTGGAGAAAAGCCTGTTTTGAAAAAAACAAAAAATTGGTTTCTTCCTTTGGACAAAATGCAACCGCAAATTGAAAATTACATTGATTCACATAAGGATTGGAAATCGAATGTTTATGGGCAATGCAGGAGTTGGTTGAATGCAGGTTTACAACCACGAGCAATGACACGTGATTTGGATTGGGGTGTGAAAGTTCCCATTGAAGAAGCAGAAGGAAAGGTGTTGTACGTTTGGTTCGATGCTCCTATTGGATATATTTCTGCTACGAAGGAGTTGTTTGAGCGTCATTCTGAATTTATTTCAGAATCTAGCAGCGCGCAGACCCTGAAACAAGTTCAGGGTGACAGTACTTCTTGGGAAAAATATTGGAAAGACAAAGAAACAAAACTTGTTCATTTTATTGGAAAAGATAATATCGTTTTTCATTGTATTATTTTTCCTGCAATGCTTATGGCAGAAGGTTCATACATACTTCCAGAAAATGTTCCAGCAAATGAATTTTTGAATTTAGAAGGCGATAAAATTTCTACTTCACGCAATTGGGCGGTTTGGCTTCACGAATATTTATTGGAGTTTAAAGATAAACAAGATGTGCTTCGTTACACACTTTGCGCAAATGCACCAGAAACAAAAGATAATGATTTTACTTGGAAAGATTTTCAAGCAAAAAATAATAATGAGTTAGTTGCCATTCTTGGAAATTTTGTGAATCGTACATTGGTGCTTACACATAAATATTACGAAGGAAAAGTTCCTAATGTTGTGGAGTTTACAAAAACAGATATTTTATTGTTAGAAGAAATTTCAAAATTTCCGGCAAAAATTTCTGCAAGTATTGAAAATTATCGCTTCCGCGAAGCACTTGCAGAATTAATGAATTTAGCGCGTTTAGGAAATAAATATTTGGCAGATAATGAACCTTGGAAGTTGATTAATACTGATGCAAAACGTGTTCAAACGATTATGAATATTGCTTTGCAAATTTCTGCAAATCTTACTATTTTAATGGAACCATTTCTTCCATTTACTTCAAAAAAATTAAGTACAATGCTTAATTTGAATGCTGGTTTAAAATGGAATGATGCAACTCGTACCGATTTGCTTTTGGCTGAACATCAAATAAACACAGCAGGTTTGCTTTTTGAAAAAGTAGAAGATGAACAAATAAATTTTCAAATTCAGAAATTAGAAAATTCAAAAAAAATGAATGAAGAAGAAAACAAATCGTCAATAGAAAATTCAAAAACTGAAATTACATTTGATGATTTTTCTAAAATGGATATTCGTGTGGGAACAATTTTGGAAGCAGAGCGTGTTCCAAAAACTGACAAACTTTTAAAATTATTGATTGATACAGGAATTGACAAACGTACTGTTGTTTCGGGCATTGCAAAGTTTTATAACCCTGAAGAAATTATAGGAAAACAAGTAAGCATTTTAGTAAATCTTGCTCCTCGAATGTTGAAAGGAATTGAAAGTAGAGGAATGATTTTGTGTTCGGAAAATGAAAAAGGTGAATTAAGTTTTGTGGCTCCTGTAAAATCAGATGTAAATAACGGAGCTACGATAAAATAATTATTTGGCACCATAGTTCAATGGATAGAATAGAAGTTTCCTAAACTTTTGATCTCAGTTCGATTCTGAGTGGAGCCACTGACAATATTTTAAATAAAAAAAAGCGCAATTTTTAAATTGCGCTTTTTTATTTTAATATAAAAAATCTACTTTCTTCTTTTGCCCAGTATTCCAAAAATACGTTCAAGCATATTGATAAATTTTTTGAGTAAATCAAAGTAAAGCGCTATACCAAGTGTTAAGGACATCATCCAAATTATGATGATGTTTACCCAAAATGTATCATAAAAACTTCCCAAGAATTTTTTTCGTGGTGCATAAAAATGTGCTCTGCCGAAATTAGAATCAACTGGATCGAGATAAATAGGATCTCCTTTTTGAATATACTTGCCATTTAAATCTAAAATTTTATGTAACGCATCTCTGTTAGTTACTAAATTACTTATACTTTCATTTTCACAATCATCTTGTCCTTTTAAATAGTTTGCGCGTGATACACTATCTTTATTAAGAGAAGCAATTTCTTTGTCTTTTAAGCCAGATGCGTATTTAAAGTTGTTCTTATATACATTTCTTAATCGTTCAAAAAATTGTCGAATTTGTTCGGCAACAGTAGGACTAAATCTTTCAACCGTCAAGTAATCTAGTCCAGCACATTTCAATTTAGTTGCTAATGGATTGGTTAACTCTTTTTCAATTTCGCTTTTAATCATTTTTAATGCATCAACAACATCTTTTTTGTTGTTTACATTTTTATAGTTATTCTCACAAAAATCTAATTTTCCTGAAATTGCTGGCAACCAATAATCTTTTTTGTAAGTAGTTATGCTTAATGTTTTATTGTATTTATATAATCGCTTATTAAATTCATTGTCTTTGAATTGTTTTACTGCCAATGCTTCAAAAGCCCAACGGGAAGTCATTACTTCACCAATCAATGGAACATTTTCTTGTGAGGTAATTGCTGGATTTAGTTTGTCGAATTTTACAATTATTCCACTAAACAATAATTGTGGAATAATTAAAAATGGAATTAAAATATAAATAGTAATTGCCGAATTGAAACTTGCTGAAATATTTAATCCTAACATATTTGCAAAACAAGAAGTGGTGAACAATACTATCCAATAGGAAAACCACATTCCTTTTATTTCTAATATATAATTTCCGATAAGCACAAACATGATGGTTTGTATTGCAGATAAAACAAACATAATTGTAATCTTGCTCCACAAATAACTTCCTTTGCTTAAGTTCAAAAATGATTCGCGTTTTTGAATTTTTCTATCTCTAATAATTTCTTCGGCACTCACTGTTAAACCAATAAATAATCCAACAACCACAGCCATAAACATATATACTGTTAGGTTTTCGTTTTCACGAAAAATGTATCCAACTTTGTTTGATAAATCGGTGTTGTAATATTTTACAAAATAAGCCAATATCATTGCCAATACTGGCGATTCAAGCAAGTTGATAGCAAGATATTGTTTGTTTGTGAGTTTTGATAAAACATCACGTGTGATAAATACTTTGAATTGTTTTAGTTTATTCGGACGTTTGAAAGTGCTTTCTGGAATTTCAGTATAACCATTACTTTCTTCAATTTCTTTCTCAATTTTTTCTTTGTAAAATTTATTCCATTCTGGAGGAGACATTTTTCTGTTGAGAGTAATGTTTCCATATTCATCTAATACTTTTGATTCTATGATATTAAAAACCTGTTCAGGATTCACATTTCCACATTCAATACATTCACTTTCATTACTGTTTGCGTGATTTACAACTGTTTTGAAATAAATAACAGAATCAACTGGATTGCCATAGTAAATTGGAAAGCCACCAACATCCAATATCATCAACTTATCAAACATTTTGAAAATATCGGAAGATGGCTGATGGATAACCACAAAAACAAGTTTGCCTTTTAATGCAAGTTCTTTGAGCAAGTCCATAATATTTTCCGAATCGCGTGATGAAAGTCCAGATGTTGGTTCATCAACAAAAAGTACTGATGGTTCACGAATTAATTCCAATGCAATATTCAATCGTTTACGTTGTCCTCCCGAAATTGTTTTTTCCAATGGACTTCCAACTTTTAAGTCGCGTGTTTCAATCAAACCTATATCTGTCAATACTTTAACAACCATTTCGGAAATTTCTTTTTCATCTTTATTTCCAAAACAAAGTTTCGCATTGTAAAATAAATTTTGGAATACTGTCAATTCTTCAATCAACAAATCATCTTGTGAAACCATTCCAATTACACCTTCAATTTTATTTTTTTCAGTGTGAATATTTATTCCATTTATTTTTACCGAACCACCACTTGGAACTTCGTTGCTATTCAATACATTCAAAAGTGTTGATTTTCCTGCACCAGAGCCACCCATTATTCCAATTAATTTTCCCGACTCTTCACTAAAATTAATATCACGCAATCCTAATTTTCCACTTTTAAATTTGTATTCCAAATTTTGAACTACAAATGATACTTTTGCTTTTGAAGTATCGCTCATAAAAGCACTCAAAATATCGCTGTAATAAACAGGTTTTACTTTTGAACTTCTTAATGAAGAACCTGGCGTTAGAACAAATACTTTTTTTTGCGTTAAAACTTGTCCGTTCAAAAACAAATCGCTTTTTCCGTAATAAAGTAGTGCGTACATGTTCACACTCTGAATCCACAACAGGCGAGCTTCTCCAGTAATTCCTTCGGCAAAAACATGTTTGGTTTCTTTTAGTTCATGCGATGTTTTATTATCAATCACTAAAATTTTTGATGAGTCTGGAATATTTTTTTCTGAAGCTTGAACAAATTGCATTATTTGTTTGAACTCATCATCGCTAATATTAAAAGTTTCGGCAACTGTGGTAACAAATTCTAATTCTTGTTCTGCAATTTCTTCGTTTGAATTTATAAATTCAATCAAACGAATAAGCACAACTACTTTTTGAACTTGAGTAAGTTCACTATTTATTTGCGTACATATTTTTAAAACTTTTACTGAATTGAGTGAAGTACGTTTTTCACTTCCATCTTTCTTTTTCTTTACTTGATGATGTGCTTCCAAAAAGCTATCAAATATGGCAAGATACTGATCTACCAATTCTTGATTGAGCTGTTGTTTTAAAAATGATTGTACAATCAATCGTCCATTATCGTTAATGCCATCAACTCTTGCAATAATTGCAAACATTTGCATTAAGGCTTTCAGTATTCGTTCGCTCATTTTTTAGTTTATAAAAAATTATTATTTGAAAAAAAAAGCATTAATACCTTCGTAATTAATGCCTTTTAAAATGCGGTAAAAAAAAATTATTTCTGTTGTTTAAACCCAATTAATATTACTGCTCTTCCAGAACTTTTTCCTGAATTAGCATCTATTTTTGCTTCAATAACACATTCAAGAGTACTTTTCACTTTAAAATCCCAATAGGGTGCATTTTTATATTCACTATTTGTAAATATTAAGTTACGTTCGGTATCATAAACTGAAAATACAAGATTTCCATCCGTTAAACCTGTACAAGCAGCAATACGATAAACAGTTCCTCCATATAATGTTGAATGAAATTCTGCAGTTTCATCGGCATTCATTAGCAATGCTCTATACTGTTGCCCATCCGATATAAATTCATTTTCCAAATGTTTTGCACAGATAGTTGCTGTTGTATCCGATACTTGTGCTGATACATTGTTCGTAAGCACAATTCCACAAAACAATAACGCTAATTTTATAATTTGTTTTTTCATAATTCGTTCGAAATTTTAAATTCAATAATTTTTATCCTACAATTTGAAGTCTTAAAGTTTTCACTTTTTGCGAAATTGATTCAATTTGTTCTGCTGAAATATTTACTTCTGATTTACTGTTAATTGTTGTCATTTTTTTAGCTGCGTCAGTTGTTGGTTGTTCAAATGTATATTTGAATTCTACTCCATCAAACACTTTAGATAAATCATTTAGTGCATCTATCAACTCTGTATATTCAGCTTGGCTGTAATATTGTGTTAAAAGTTTTATTAAACTATTTAATGATGTTTTTTGTTCTGCAATTCTGCGTCTTACATCATCGTTTGGTTTGGTTTTGTAAACATTTGTAGCAAAGTATAAACTTTCCAACCAACCACCAGCAAGCACCAATCCGCTTACATCACTTCTGTCATTGTTTTTCAAATAAGTATCGCTTGAACGATAAGCTGAACCAACAAGTACAAGCATTGAATCTTTATTTCCTAAATTCTTTTGAAAGCGTTCAATTGTTTGTGCATCAAAAGCTCCCGAAACACCAAGTTCATCAGCCAATTTTTTTGCTGAATTCAAATAACCAATAGCATCTTGTGTTTGGTCGTATATTGTAACATATCCCAAATCGGCTCCATAAATTCCTAAATTCAATGCTTTTGAAAAATTAGTGGAATAAGATGCTGATTTTGATGATTCGTTCAAAATTTGTTTGCTATATGCTGCCCCACTATTTTTAATTAAAAATGCGGTTTGAATTGGCGATGGAATACTAAATATTTCACCATTGACATTTAAAATAGTGCTTTGTGTGCTATCAACAGGAGGAAGTTCTTCCGTTTCTTTTTTAGCATCACCACCGCAACCTACTGAAAGAATAGCTGAAACAGATGCTAAAAATAGGGTTCCTTTTAATGTAAAAGAGTTTAATTTCATCTCAAATTATTTTTATGTTGTTTTTTTATTGATTGCTAATATAGACAATTAATTAATGCTCAAAAATAATATTTTATCTATTAATTCAAACAATTAATTTTTATTATTTTTAAATTTAATACATTCTACCATTTTCAATGTTTATATAATTTTTGAGTTTGCCTACTTTTTTTTAAAACATTGATTTTGCAAATGTTGGTTAAGTACGAAGCTATTCAATATCTTTGTCGAAAATTATAAAAAAATTGCAAACCGAACAAGATTTTAAAATGATTGCCAAAACCATATTTGGTTTGGAAGATGTGTTGGCAACGGAGTTATTGCGAATAGGCGCAAAAAATATTGAAACACATAATCGAGCTGTAAGTTTTATAGGTGATTTAGGTTTTTTGTACAAAGCAAATTTGTGTTTGCGCACAGCATTGCGTGTGCTCGTTCCATTCGAAACATTTACCGTTACTGACGAACAATCGTTTTACAATTCTATTCAATCTATTGATTGGGAAAAATTTATGGATGTGAATGATACATTGGCAATTGATACTGTTCTCAATTCCGAATTGTTTACACACTCGCAATATCTTTCGCAAAAAGCAAAAGATGCAATTGTTGATCCGTTTCGCACAAAATACAATGAACGTCCATCAGTTGATTTGGATAAACCAACCATTCGTATAAACATTCATGTTTATAATGATACTTGTACCATTGCGTTGGATAGTTCGGGAGAATCGCTTCACAAGCGAGGTTACAGAGATAAAACTAATCTTGCACCAATAAACGAAGTACTTGCTGCTGGTTTAGTTTTGTTGAGTGGTTGGGATAAACGAAGTAATTTTATTGATCCAATGTGTGGTTCTGGAACCATTGTTATTGAAGCAGCTTTGATGGCAAACAATATTCCTGCAGGATATTTTCGTGAAGATTTTGGTTTTCAACGCTGGAAAAAATTTATGCCTTTTAATGAAGAATTATGGGATTTGATTTTTGATAGCGCAATTAATAAAATTACAAATCATTCGCAAACCATTATTGGTGGAGAACTTTCGCCAAATGTTGCAAAAAAAGCAAAAGAAAATATAAAGCTTGCAAAAGTAGATGATGTGGTTACAATTAGAAATTGTGATATGAAAGATTTTGAAGTTCCCGCTGGACGAGGTGTTGTTATTATCAATCCACCTTATGGCGAAAGAATGGTGAAAGATAACATTGAAGAACTTTATAAAATGATGGGCGATACTTTTAAGAAAAAATTTGCCGGATACGATTGTTGGATTTTGAGTTCAAACTTAGAAGCCTTTAAACATGTAGGTTTGCGCCCAACCAGAAAAATTACTTTGTACAATGGACAATTAGAATGTAAATTTTTGAAATACGAAATTTATGAAGGAACGAAGAAGATTCATAAGCTAAAAAATTAAAATTCAACATTAAAATTAATATGAAAAAAATTGCTGTATTTACATCAGGTGGAGATTCTCCAGGAATGAATGCTTGTTTAAGAGCTGTTGTTCGAACTGCCATTTATAATAAAATAGAAGTTCTTGGAATTACTCATGGATATGATGGAATGATTAAAGATGAGTTTATAGAAATGGATGCAAAATCAGTTGCAAATATTATTCACAGAGGAGGAACCATTTTAAAAACAGCAAGAAGTAAAGAGTTTTTAACTGAAGAAGGAAGAAAAAAAGCACTTGAAAATTTACAGAAACATAAAATAGAAGGTGTTGTTGTTATTGGTGGTGATGGCTCATTTAGAGGAGCATTGGAATTTAGTAAAATGTGTACTATTCCATTTGTAGGCTGTCCAGGTACAATTGATAACGATTTAATTGGAACCGATTTTACTATTGGTTACGACACAGCAATTAATACAGTGGTGGAAGCAGTTGATAAAATAAGAGATACAGCCGATAGTCATGACAGATTATTTTTTGTAGAAGTAATGGGGCGCGATGCTGGTTTGATTGCTTTGCGCGCTGGAATTGGTGTTGGAGCCGAAAGTATTTTAATGCCAGAAACAAAAACAGATATTGAAGGTTTAATAAAACGATTGGAAAGTGGAAGAAAAAATAAATCTTCCAAAATAATTGTTGTTGCCGAAGGCGAT
>JAYTXX010000045.1:0-8923 GCA_043742725.1 Bacteroidota bacterium
GTAATCTTTCGCTTCAATGTCAATCTTTTTCATCTTGTCTTCAACCATTTTGGTTGAATCTTTATTTTTTTTTATTTTTTTTGATAGTTCTCTCAACGGATCAATTTCTTTTTGTTTCACTATCATATAATTTTGGTAATCGTTAAAAAATTTATTTTCTTCCGAACCTTTTATTTTCATGTTTTTTACATAATTGCTTGTATCTGTTTCCATTGAAAAATGTTGACTTTCGTCCATCACAAAATCAAAATATTTTTTACTCGGTGGAACAAATAAATAAATTCCTTGCGGATATTTTTCAGTTCCAGTAAATACAACTTCTCCATTTTTTACTTTTGCAGAATCTTTTATGTATTGTTTGTCGCCATAATAATTTGCCAATAAACACATGGCATCTTCCTTTAAACCTTTTACAGTAAATTTTATAGAATATCCATCATTGCCCCCAGCAAAAGCAATTGAGGATGATAAACATATTATTGTTGCTAAAAAGTTAGAGAATAAGCGATTCATAAAAAATGGATTTTAGTAAAATGATTACAAATTTAATGATATTTATCAAAGACGATTAATTTTCAAAACGCAATATTGAAACAATTATTGAGCCATTTTTAATTGAATTTGAAACAAAAAAGTATTTAAAGTAAATTAATGTTTTTTTTAATTTCTTCTTTTCAATTTCGCCATGTAAAAACCATCATAACCTTCACTTGGTAATATTTTTCTGTCTTCAATAAATTCAAATGTGTTTTTGTTTTCATTTAAAAATTGCTCCACTTGCTGTTGGTTTTCACTTGGCAAAATACTACAAGTTGCGTACACCATAATTCCGCCTTGTTTGAGCATTTGCGAATAATTGATGAGAATATTTTGTTGCGTTTTTTTTACTTCATTTATAAAACCCAAGTTCAATTTCCATTTTGCATCTGGATTTCTTCGCAACACTCCAAGTCCAGAACATGGCACATCTAATAATAATCTATCAGCACTGTTTTTAAATTTATTTATTGTATCTGTTGTAATTAATTGTGTTTGAATAGTGGTTGTTTTTGCTCTATCAGCGCGTTTTTGCAACTCTTTCAATTTTCGCTCTTCCACATCCATCGAAATTATTTTTCCTTTGTTTTGCATCACAGAAGCTATGTGCAAACTTTTCCCTCCAGCTCCTGCACAGGCATCTATCACTGTCATTCCCGAACTTAAATCTAAAAATGGAGCAATCAATTGTGATGAAGCATCTTGTATTTCAAACAATCCTTGTTGATATTCTTTTAAGTGATGTAGATTTTGACGTTTACTTAAAATCAAAGCATCTGAATAATTAGTGTCAATAGTTGTTTCTATTAATTGTTCTTCAAGCAATCGTTGTAATTGATTTCTGCTGGTTTGCAACGTGTTTACACGCAACACCACTTTTGCTTCTTTATTCAAACTTATTAATTCTTTTTCCCAAACGTGTTCTCCAAGTTCTTTACTACCAAGCTCATCTAACCAATCTGGAATTGATTCGCGAAATTTGCGAATGGATTTTAATTGTTCAGTAGTTTCTATAATTTTATTTTTATCGATCTCCGAAAATTCTTGCCAATCGGGCAATTCATTCCCTTTTATAATTTGCCAAGTGGCGAAATAATGAAAATAATTAGTTGAATTGGTTGATGTTTCTGTTATCAATCGCCACCAACGTACCATTTCATAAACAGTTTCTGCAATAAATTTTCTATCGCGCGAACCCCAACGAGTACTTTGCTTTAATGCTTGTTCCACTGCTTTATCGGCATAAACACCTTCATTAAAAATTTGTTGAAGCGTTGCAATTACTGCTTGTACAAGTGGTTTGTGAAATTTCATTTATTAACTTTTTGGTGTGTAAAAATACATAATACATCTTTTATAAAGCCAATAATGGAAGTGGAAAAAATAGTATTTTTGATGTTATGAATTTTTCATCAAAACTTATTGAAGATGCTGTAAATGAATTCAGCAAATTGCCTGGTGTTGGAAAGCGTAGTGCTTTGCGTTTTGTTTTGCATTTGATGAAACAAAATTCAGCCGATGTAAATCAATTTGGAAATGCTTTTATAAAACTTCGTAACGAATTGCGTTATTGCGAAAAATGTCACAATGTTTCTGATAAACCGTTGTGTGAAGTGTGTGCAAATCCGCATCGCGACCATAGCATTGTTTGTGTGGTTGAAGATATACGTGATGTGATGGCAATTGAAAATACACAACAATATCGTGGTGTGTATCACGTTTTAGGAGGCATCATTTCTCCAATGGATGGAATTGGACCAAGCGATTTGAATATTGAAACATTGGTACAAAAATCTTCAACAGGAGAAATTAAAGAAATAATAATGGCGTTGAGTACCACAATGGAAGGCGATACTACCAATTTTTATATCTACAAACGATTAAAAGAATTTAATCTCACAATGAGCACTATTGCTCGTGGAATTGCCATTGGCGATGAATTAGAATTTGCCGATGAAGTTACTTTAGGTCGTTCCATTATTAATCGTACTCCTTACGAAAATTCTTTATCAATTAAATGAAACTATCAATCATAATCGTTAATTACAACGTACAACATTTTTTGGAGCAATGCCTACATTCTGTTCGCAAAGCGATGAAGAATGTGAATGCTGAAATTATTGTTGTGGATAATAATTCGGTTGATGGTTCGGTGGCAATGGTGAAAGAAAAATTTACGGAAGTAACACTTATCGAAAATAAAAAAAATACAGGATTTTCTTTTGCAAATAATCAAGCAATAAAAATTGCAAAAGGAGAATATGTTTTGTTGCTTAATCCCGATACAGTTGTTGAAGAAGATACATTTGAAAAAGTAATTTCATTTATGGATGCGCATCCTGAAGCTGGAGGATTGGGTGTTAAGATGCTTGATGGAAAAGGAGAATTTTTACCTGAATCGAAAAGAGGTTTGCCAACACCTGCAGTTGCATTTTATAAAATTTTTGGTTTCTCAAAATTATTTCCAAAATCAAAAACATTTGGAAAATATCATCTTGGATTTTTAGATAAAGATAAAACCAATGAAGTAGAAATACTTTCGGGTGCATTTATGTTGATTCGGAAAAATGTGTTGGATAAAATTGGTTTGTTGGACGAAACTTTTTTTATGTATGGAGAAGATATTGATTTATCATATCGTATTATTTTGGCTGGATATAAAAATTATTATTTTCCCGAAACCCGTATTATTCACTACAAAGGAGAGAGCACAAAAAAAAGTAGCGTGAATTATGTTTTTGTTTTTTACAAAGCAATGGTCATTTTTGCACAAAAACATTTTTCACAAAACAATGCAAAACTTTTTTCATTTCTCATCAACATTGCTATTTATTTACGTGCAAGTGTTGCAGTTTCTGTTCGTTTTTTAAAATCAATTGCTTTACCTGCATTCGATTTTGGATTAATAATAGCAGGATTGTTTTTTATAAAACATTTTTACGAAAAAAATATTCGATTTCTCGAAGGAGGTTCTTATTCCGAAACCATTATTAATATTGCTTTTCCTGCATATATTTTTATTTGGATGTTTACTATTTATTTGAGCGGTGGATATGATAAACCTATTCGTTTATTTCGAATCATAAGAGGAATAATTGTAGGAACAGGAATTATTTTAATTGGTTATTCGTTGTTGCCAGAAGCATATCGTTTTTCGCGTGCAATTATTTTGTTGGGAGCAGGTTGGGTATTGCTTTCGTATTTAATTTCTCGCATAGCATTTCATATTATTGGTTTAAAATCATTCAACTTAAATCCTGATAAAAGCAAACGAATTGCAATAATTGGAACAGCCAATGAATTTGAGCGTGTGGTGAATTTATTGAAACAAACAAATATTAATACTAGTTTACTTGGCTTTGTAAGTGCTGATAATACAGGCAATCAACACAAAGATTATTTGGGAACAATAAATCAAATTGGAGAAGTAATTGAAATTTATAAAATCAATGAAGTGATATTTTGTTCGCGCGATATTTCATCGCAAGGCATTATTGATAATATGCACACACTTGTTTCTGCTGATGTTGATTTTAAAATTGCACCTCCCGAAAGTCTTTCTATTATTGGAAGTAATTCCATTGATACTGCTGGAGATTTGTATATTATTGATGTAAATTCAATTAGTAAACCGAAAAATAAAAGAAATAAAAGATTATTTGATATTCTTTGTAGCCTTTTACTATTAATACTTTCGCCAGTTTTAATTTTTATTGAGAACAATAAAATTAATTTTATAAAAAATATTTTTTATGTTATTTTTGGCTTTAAATCTTGGGTAGGATTTGGCTCAGAAATTGTTGAACAATTGCCGAAATTGAAAACAAGTATTCTTACACCAGCCGATGCAATAAAAAATATTTCTATTTCATTGGATACTCAAAATCGTTTGAATTTGGCATATTCAAAGGATTATAAAGTGGAAAATGATTTGAATATTGTTTGGAAATGTATTAGAAAACTTGGAAATTAAAATTGAATTTTTGTTGAAAAAATGAACACAAAACGTAAAGCATTAATATATTTTTTACTCTTATTTATAGTATCTGTTGGTTTTAAAAATGATGCCAATGATAAAGACAAAAAAGAATTTCCGAAGCCAGAAGGAATAAAGAATATGTTGTTCTACATTCAGCGTACAATTAATACTAATACAATTATTTACGAATTGAACATGAATGACAACGGTGAATTAAATTTGATAGAGCCAATAAAAATGTATTGGAAAGATTATGCTACAACAGGAGCAACGGAGCCACTTAATTTTTTTCAACGAAAATATGCGTATGGTATTGATATAAAAATGATTGATTCGGATAAAAAATCATTTGCATTTAATTTTGTTTCATACAAGAAAAAAACATTGTATCTTATAAAATCGCTTGTTGATGGTAAATACAGCGTGTTTTGCCAAATAAATAACAAACTAATTCCTTTAACCAAAATTTTTGTAAAAATTGATGGAGGCACATTTTGGTTGCCCGAAGTAAAATACGTAGAACTTACAGGAAAAGATTTTTCTAAAAGCGAAGAAGAAACAGAACGAGTAATTCCTTAAGTTAACGGTTGGCAGCTACAAGCTGTGCGGATTACTTGCACAAAACTGTCTTAACCGAAAAACTTTATTAAATGTACTGAACTAAATGGCAAATGCAAAATATTTCGCGCGGAGCGCACAATAAAAAAAGCATTTGCGACTTGCACAAACTCCCGCATAGCTTGTAGGTGCTGTTAGCTGTAGTAGTTATTTTCGCTTAATATGTTTTTGATGTCTTGCATAACCGTTATTCTCTCCAATTTTTATTTTGTCAGTGTCAACCGTTATAAGATACTGTCTGCCTTCATCGTCAGTATAAGTCTGGGTATAAAGCGCTAAGGCATCTTTTGAATAAGTTGCAATTTTCTCATTCGTCCACTTCAAGTCAAAGTGTTTAGAAATGTTTGATAGAACTTGCTGAACTCTTTTTTCGCTTTCAAGAATTGTGTCGAAATTTTTTATATGTTCAATAATGTCTTTAATAAAACTTTCTCGTTTTTGTTTGTCTTGAAATGCGCTTTGAATTTCACGTCTTAATTGTCTTGGTATATCGGCAAGTGGTTTCTTTTTTGCGTTTTCAATTTTTAGTGGTCTTTCAGAATTAATAGGCACTTTAATTCTAATGTCTTGTCTCTCCCCGTTATATGGAAAATTAGTTGTCTTGTCAATGTGAACGTCAGCAGTTAGGTCGTCCCAATTCTTAACTTCTCGACTTCCTCTTTTGTGGTCGTCTATAATTATTGTCTGCTTTTCTATTAGTCCTTTTAATGCCATAATTTAATTTATGTATGTGTGTTTCGATACTATTACCGCTAACGAGACAGGGCTTGCCGAATGTGCGGGCTTTTCGCCCGCATTTACGGCAAGCCCCTTGTTATCGGTTGTTTTTCTTTCGTGTCAAGTTATAAGTTAAATGTCTATGAAAAAGTCTGTTGAAATAATTATTAATGTAAAACCTCCGCAACATAGTTGTAATAAGGATTTGTTGTTGTTGTTGTCACGCAATGCAGCCGAAATAAGGAATACAGGAAGATTAATAATATTTTCCATTGTCTTGTCGGTTATTGTTTTCTTAATGCAAGTATTGATACTGTTAAAGCCGTAGCTGCAATTATGATGGATACAATAATTCCGATTTTATTTATTTTGTTTGTTTGGATTTGGTCTTCAAGTGCTTTGTTTACCAACACTTGTTCAAACGCCTTTGTCGCTGCTTCGGATTCTGATTTAATGTGTTGTTTTGTAAATCCGCCTTGGTTTTCTAAAAATCTTTTCGTGATGGCGTTGGCTTCAAATAAAACGTCAAAACTTTCTACGTCATCGCTTCGGATGTGCGCAACAACTATTTTGTCTTGCGTTCCAATGATTTCTTTTAGCAAAAAATATACAACCTCTTCTTCTGTTTCCGGGAATACCTTTTGCCAAATTTCAGAAGAGTGGATTGGTGTATCTTCTTTTTTGTTGTCAAGGAGATACCGTAAAATGATGTCTAACGCTTCGTGCTGTTTAATGTCGTTGCCCATAGTTCTTAAAATAACCGATAACATTCCGCTAAACGAAACTAGTTTCGTTTATTTCACAATTATCGGAAGGTTGATTTTCTATCAAACATACTGATAAATAGGTTTTATATAATTTGCTATTCTTTTCACTCGTTTCGCTAATATTTTTTTAAAACATTTATATTATTTGTAAATGTATAAAATTTCCATAAAATCATCAAAAGAGCTTTTAATATTTTGAAAACATTTTTTCAATTCTAAAAAACAAAAAAAGCACAAAAAAATTTGTACTCTTTTTGAGAGGTTTTTTCTTCCCACGTTCTCAAACCATTTTTCTGAAAAAGAAAAATACTCGAACCGACAAAGCAAATTCGTGTTCATTCGTGTAATTTGTGTCAACATTTTATTTTATGTTGTTAAATTTTTTCCCTCTGTATTCTCTGTTTCTCTGTGGTGAAAATAAGTTCTCGATACATTTTTCTGAAAAAGAAAAACACTCGAACAGACAACGCACAAAGTATTACTTATAGATTGCTTCTGGCGAAAAGCCATCGCAATGACGTGCTGCGTTTTTTGTGGTTAGAATAATTAGCACATCATCAAATTAATTTATTAGCACATTATTTTTTTCTCTGTATCTCTGTGGTGAAAATAAATTTGTGTTTTATTTTTTCTCGAAAATTACAATTTCACACAATTGCCCATTTTCATTGGTTTCAAATGTTTTTAGTAATTGCAAATTTTTATTTGCTTTTAGTTGTTCTAACGAAACACCATTTTCAATCACCGAAAACCAATTGTCCCAAATTATTAAATAATTTTTTGAAGGTTGTTGATTTTCAAAATTAGTAAGTGCTTTATTTTTGGCGGTATCAAAAGGGTCGCGTTGCATAGCAATGCTTATGTATGGATGCGAATAAAACATAAATGTGTTTTCGGGAAAATTATTTTTTAAATACACACTTGCTTCTTCAATCAGTTTTTCGCTTTGCGATAATGCAAAATCTTTTTTCCAATTAACAGATGCAGGATTTGGAACAAAAGGAAAAATAATCACATAAATTATAAACAGAGCCACAAGCAAATTGGCAATTGTTTTTTGTTGTATTAGTTCTTGAATAAAATTAATTCCAATCACTGCAATAATTGCCGATAGTGGTACAATGCTTATCAACACTCGGTTTAAACCCATAGAACCAAAAATGCCAAAGTACCAAAACAAGGTGTGTGCACTAAAAAATGAAAAAAACGAACCATAAATAATCATAGTTTCTGCACTAAAAAAAGTAGAACTGAAATTTTGTTTTTGAAAAAACAATTGAACTGTTTTTTTTATCAACCCAATTAAAAACAAGATATAGAGCGGAACTCCAATGATATAAAATAATTGATATACAAATTGTGAAAGGTCGCCACTACCATATTGGCTTGTTCCGCTATATGGAATTTTTGTAAATACCCAAAACAAATCTTTGTAATAAAACGCTCCTGCAAAACTATAAACAAGATGTCCGATAAAAAGCATAAGAATGTATTTATAGTGTTTATGAAAAATTAAATAAAATGCGAAAATGCCAATAATTACAAGTCCTTCGGAACGAACAAAAGGTAAAAATGAAATGATACAAATAGAAATAGAGAGGCGTTTATCAAGTAAAAAATAAATACTTAACATCAATACGAATGCAAACAAAGGTTCTGTTAATCCTGACTCGATATGAATAATATAACCACCTGTAAATGCCAACAACAACGGAGCTAACCAAGCATTTTTAAAATTTAATTTTTTTGCACTTAAATAGGTAATCCAAATTGTGAATGTTGCAACAAGACAATTAAATAATTTTATTCCAACAAATTCCATTTGAGCAAAAGGTGCGCTCAACAACACAAACAAAGGTTTTGCCCAATGGTCAATAAAATTTTGTGGATGCTTAAAAGCATATTTAGAAAATAAAAAGTGTGAAATACTATCGCCCGAATCGCAAGTTCCATTGGTAGTTACAGCAAGTGTAATTAAAAAAATAAAATAACAAATTGTTGCTAACAACACTAGTTTGTTTTGTTTATCAGCGAAAAAAATACGAGTGTTGTTGTTCATTTATTTTTTTAATTGTGCAGCTTTGAAAAAATATTTTTTGTAATAGGGTTCATTCAAATCATTAATAATAACGCCTTTTTTGGTGCTTGCATGAACAAATTTATTGTTTTGTAAATACACTCCAACATGTGAAATTTTATCGCCATCAATTTTAAAAAATAACAAATCGCCTTCTTTCATTTCCGATGTAGCAATGGTTTGACACATACTATACATTTTCGATACAGGACAAATGAGTTGTTTTTT
>JAYTXX010000046.1:0-7259 GCA_043742725.1 Bacteroidota bacterium
TATCCACGTTTTTCTCATTTTTTGTTTGTTTTTAGTTTCTAAATTAATAATTAAATGTACGCAATTTTGTCAAAGCACATACCAACATATTTGTGATGACAAGCTGACGAAATTTGGCAGATTAATCAATCAATTCTACACTTCGCTTAATAAATTTTGTCAATTCTTCACCTTTCAATAAACCTTGTGAAAGCATTGCCAAATCAGCAGTTTGCTTTGCTAATTGTTTTTGTTTGTCAGTATTTTTTTCATTCAATATTTTTGAAATCAATGGATGATTGCTGTTCACAACCAAGTTGTGCATATCCGGCATTGAACCATAAAAATTCATTCCTCCACCACCTGTTGCACTCATATCTTTCATTCTGCGCATAAATTCTGGTTTGGTAATAAGCATTGGTGAATCTTTTTCGCTCAAGCTTTCAAATACTACATTAAATTTTTCTTTCGGAACAATAGATTCAACAATTGGTTGCAATTGTTTTTGTTCATCTTCCGAAAGTTTTGATGGTTGTGTTTCTTCTTTGTTTATTAATTTATCAATCGTATCAGCATCTACACGAACGAATGAAGTATTTTCCAATTTTGATTCTAATTGATTGATAAAATGCGCATCAATTGGGCTATCGAAAACCAATACATCATAACCACGCTCTTTTGCAGTTTCAATAAAACTGTGTTGTTCTTCAACATTAGTTGTATAAAGATAAATTACACGTTTGTCTTTATCTGTTTGAGTTGGTTTTACTTTTTCAGCATATTCTTCCAATGTTGAAAATTTACCATCAACACTTTTTAGCAATGCAAATTTTTGTGCTTTCTCATAAAATTTTTCTTCCGAAAGCATTCCATATTGAACAAATATTTTAATGTCTTCCCATTTTATTTCAAAATCAGTTCTATTATTTTTAAATAGTTCTTCCAACTTATCTGCTACTTTTTTAGTAATGTGTGCCGATATTTTTTTCACATTTCCATCAGCTTGCAAATAGCTACGACTCACATTCAACGGTATATCTGGCGAATCAATAACTCCACGAAGTAATGTTAAAAAATCAGGAACAATGTTTTCTACCGAATCGGTAACAAACACTTGATTACTGTACAATTGAATTTTATCTTTTTGTGCTTCAAATGAATTTTTAATTTTTGGGAAATATAAAATTCCTGTTAAATTAAATGGATAATCAACATTCAAATGAATATGAAACAATGGGTCTTCAAAATTCATTGGATACAATTCGCGATAAAAATTTTTGTAATCTTCATCCGTTAAATCAGCAGGTTTCTTTGTCCAAGCTGGATTTGGATTGTTAATGATATTATCAACTTCAACTTCTTTATCTTTTTCGCCTTCTTTTTTTGTTCCAAATTTTATTTCAACAGGTAAAAATTTGCAATATTTATTTAGCAATTCTTTGATACGATATTCTTCCAAAAATTCTTCAGAATCTTCTGCAATGTGTAAAATTATATCCGTTCCTCTTTCTGTTTTTACAATATCTTCCATTTTATAATCAGGGCTTCCATCACATTCCCAACGAACTGCTTTAGAACCTTCTTTGTGCGACAAGGAAATAATTTCTACTTGTTTCGCAACCATAAATGCAGAATAAAATCCTAAACCAAAATGACCAATAATGGCATTGGCTTCAGGTGTTTTATCTTTGTATTTATTCACAAATTCTTCGGCACCACTGAATGCAATTTGAGTAATGTACTTTTCAATTTCTTCAGCAGTCATACCAATTCCATTGTCGCTAATGGTAAGTGTTTTGGCTGTTTTATCAATTTTCACTTCCACTCTTAAATTGCCAAGCGCAACTTTTGATTCGGCTAAAGCAACAAGTGTTTTTAATTTCTGTGAAGCATCAACAGCATTTGAAACTAACTCACGCAAAAATATTTCGTGGTCGCTGTAAAGAAATTTTTTAATGATTGGGAAAATGTTTTCTGTTTGTACGTTTATTTTTCCAGTGCTCATGATAAATTAGAGATTAAGAATTAAAAATTATAAATTTTACAATGCTTGTTTTCAAAGCATGTGCCACGCATATAATGCTGACAACATGGCAACTCAAGCAATTATTGTATTTTTGGAGCAATGAATTTACAAATAAAAAAAATAGCCACTTTAACAGGGCACAATGGTTCCATTTATGCTTTGGACAAAGGCTTAACAGCAACTACTTTTTTTTCGGGAAGTAGTGATAAGTTTGTTGCGCTTTGGAATTTGGAAACAATGCAAGCCGAAAAATTTGCGGCACAATTTCCTGCAATTATATATGCTATTTGTCATATTCCTGAAAAAAAAATAGTGCTTGTGGGGACTTCGGCTGGAAGCATTCATATTTTAGACTTGGAAAAAAAGCAAGAAATAAAAATTCTTCAACATCATACATCTCCTGTTTTTGATTTAAAATATTCTTTACAAACCAATTGTTTTTATTCCGC
This sequence comes from Bacteroidota bacterium, assembly GCA_043742725.1. GTDB lineage: Bacteria > Bacteroidota > Bacteroidia > 2-12-FULL-35-15 > 2-12-FULL-35-15 > 2-12-FULL-35-15. The sequence goes on from JAYTXX010000046.1 coordinate 2,455, forward strand.
TGGAAGTGATGGAAATTTTTCAATTTGTTCGCTTGAAAATTTATCGTTAATTAAAATAAAAAAGCTGTGCAACGAAAAAGTAAGGAATATTGATTTTAATTACCATACTTCCGAAATAGCTATTGCTTCTGGCGATTGCAACATTCGAATAGTTGATTTAAAAACATTAGAAGAAAAAAAATATTTTATTGCTCATTCACTTTCAGCAAATGTTGCTACTTATTCTCCCAATGGAAACTATTTATTAACAGGAGGAAGAGATGCTCACCTGAATATTTTTGACACTAAAAATTACAAATTAATAAAGTCAATTCCTGCGCATAATTTTGCCATTTACGATATTGTTTTTAATCCCGATGCAACTTTGTTTGCAACAGCAAGCCGCGATAAAACAATAAAAATTTGGGATGCAACATCGTTTGAATTATTAGTACGCATCAACAAAGAAAATTTTGATGGGCATATTAATTCAGTAAATAAATTGCTTTGGAGTGATTACAAAAATTATTTAATTTCTGCGGGTGATGATAGAGCAATAATGATTTGGGAAATTGTTTAGTTATTTTAATACAATAATTCTAAACTTGTTTCGTTTACAAATATGAAATTTACCTGAATGAAAAAATATTTATTCACCACACTATTAATAATAATTTCTTTTTTCGCAAAGTCAAACTGTGCAATGAAAGGAGGATCTGTAGTTGTTATTAGTACTCAAAAGGACACCGTTTGTTTAGGAGATACGTTACTGCTCGAGGGAAGTGCAACATGTTTTATTTATTCAATAAACTGGTCTATTGATCTTGGACAAAATGGAATTGGACAATACGCAATATTATATCCGACCAATAGCTTATGGAATAAAAAGATTTATTTTTCAAAAGCAGGGCAATTTTCCGTTGGTTTATTTGTAGATTCAGACTGCGGCACAGGTTATTTTGTAAAGACAATTACCGTTTTACCAAAGCCAACAGTAACACTAACTATTCCTTTTGATACTATTTGTAATAATAGTTCTCAAATAAATTTATCTGGAGGAAATCCTTCAAATGGATTTTATTTAGGAGTAGGAATAACCAATAATATACTTTATCCTAACTTAACTAATTCTCCATATAATGTAATATCCTACGAGTATACAGATTTGTTTGGTTGCAAAAATATTGCAGTAGATTCTATTTACATCAATGTTTGTTCTGTTATCGAAGAAAATAAAATTGATAATGATATTAAAATATTTCCAAATCCATTTCACATTCAAACAAGTGTAAAATTTAATAATTCAGAAAATAGTGAATACTCATTTGTTTTGTACAACACTTTAGGCAAAAAAGTGGAAGAGGTAAAGAATATAATTTCAAATGAATTTGAAATAAAAAGAAATGATTTACCCAATGGAATTTATCTTTACAGACTTATATCTTCATCTAAAATAATTCACGGAAAAATTATAATAGAATAGATTTCTATATTTGTTTTAATGCTTCCAGATAATTCATCATCATTTCAGGAAATTTACGAGACGTATAAAAACAAAGTTTTTAATACTGTAATTGGCTATTTACAAAATACTGAAGATGCTGAAGAAGTAACACAAGATGTGTTTGTAGAGGTACATCGTTCTGTTTCCTCTTTCAAGGGAAACTCGTCATTAAGCACTTGGATTTATAAAATTTCCGTAAATAAATCGTTAGATTTTATTAAAAGTAAAAACAGAAAAAAGCGTTTTGCTTTTCTAACCAATTTGTTTGATAATGATTCGGGAAAATTAAAACACGATACAAGTGATTTTATTCATCCCGGAATTTTAGTAGAAAACAAAGAAAAATCAATTATACTTTTCAAAGCAATTGATACTTTACCTGAAAAACAAAAAACAGCATTTATACTTTCAAAAATTGAAGGCTTGGGAAATAAAGAAATTAGTGAGATAATGCAAATGAGCGTTGGTGCTATAGAATCACTTTTATCAAGAGCAAAAGAAAATTTGAAAAAAGAATTAATAAATTTTAAAGATTAACCGAAGGAATCGAAAAAAACAATCGTCTAAATGAATATGAAAACTGAAAAAGAAAAATGGGCAAATGATGTGATGAATAGCTTTGATGGCATTCAGAGCGCAGAAGCAAGCCCGTTTTTGTACAATAAAATTTTAAATAAACTAAATACAAATGCAAAAGAATATGCATCTGCTAAACTTGTGTGGTTGGCTGTTGCTTCCTTTGCTTTGTTAATTTTATTGAATTGGCAAACGGTAGAAAAATCGAAAAGAAATTTTAGGAATGAAAAAAATTCAGTAAAAGAATTAGCCAATCAGTATCAATTATTAACTAACGATTTTATAAATTATAATTAAAATGAATAAGATTAAACTATTGACAATAGCAGTAATTGGTTTGCTGTTATTAAACTTTGGAATACTTGCAATTATGTTTTTTCATCATCCAAATGGTCGCCCTGATGGACTACCACCCAAACACGGGCGACCAAATGGTGAAGGTCCGAAGATGATTATTATTGAAAAATTACATTTTGATGATGCACAACAAACGGAATATCAAAAATTGATTGACGAACATCAAACAAAAACTAGAGAAGCACGAGATAAAATGTTTGAACTCAAAAATGAATTGTATGCTATTTTAAAAGATGATAGTGTAGCTGTTTCAAAAAAAGAAATGATTATTCAAAAAATTGCAGAAAATCAAAAAGAATTGGAGCTGATAAATTTTAATCATTTTCAAGAAATAAAAAAACTATGTAAACCCGAACAAGTTGATTTATTTAATCATTTGGTGGATGAACTTACAGAATTATTTTCACCTCAACCACCACCACGAAAATAATTTTTTAATTACACCGAAGGAATAAAAAACAATAATCGTCTAAAAACTAAACTGAAAATTATCTGCTTATGAAAAACAAAATGAAACTACTTGTTATTGCTTCCAGTATTGCAATATCAGCGCAAGCACAAGGTCCAGAAATTACATCGTGGATACAAAACACAACTGGTGCCACGGGTTATGGAGGAATTGAATCGAATGTGCAAGTGGTGCAATATACTACAACAGATGTGTATGTGAGCGCAACGTGTATTCCGGGTTATAGCATTGGTCCTTGGACAGGAAATCCAAATGTTCCTGCCAATCAAAATTTTGTATTTAAAATTACTCGTAGTCCACTACAAAATACAGGAACTGCAACAGCAGTTGGTCTTGGACATATTGGTGTGTGGACAAATGGAGTAAGTATTTTTAATGTTTCAGATGCAATGTCGTACAACAATGCAGGTGTTTGGTATAGAAATGCTTATTTCTGGGAAGGTCCAGGTTTTGATAATTGCCTTGGACATCCACAACAACAAGGTGAATATCATCATCACGTTAGTCCAAAATGTTTATATGATATAAATGATAGCACACATCATTCGCCAATTATTGGTTATGCGTTTGATGGCTTTCCAGTTTATGGTGCTTACGCATACACAAACACAAATGGTACTGGCGCTATTAAAAGAATGAAAAGTAGTTATGTTGTTTCAACTGCTACTACTCGAACTAATGGACCGGCAGTAGATGCTACCTATCCCGAAGGATGTTTTATTCAAGATTATTCTTACTCCGCAGGTTCGGGTGATTTGGATGATCGCAACGGAAGATTTTGCATAACACCAGAATATCCATCAGGAACGTATGCATATTTTGTAACCATTGATGCTTCATTAGCTCCGGCTTTTCCTTACACTTTTTACGGAACATATTATGGTGTAGTGCAAACAGGAAATACAGGTCCTGGTGGCGGACACAATACTATACCTGGTTCTACAACTGTTTATACGCCAACAACTGGAATAGATGAATTACAAAAAGCTACCATTAAATATGAATTTATGCCAAATCCTGTGGAAGATTTCGCATACATTTATATGAGTCCTTCAAGCATCAATAATGTAAAAGGAAATTTGTACAATGCAAAAGGACAATTAATTTATACGATTGAAAATATGCAACCAAGTATTTCTTATACATTGGATATGACAAAGTATGCGGCTGGAATTTATATGTTCACATTTGAAGCTGGAGATAAAAAAACATTTCAGAAAATTGTGAAGTCGAAATAAAAATTATTTAGTATAAAATAAAAAAGGTTGCTTCAAAGAGCAACCTTTTTTATTTTTATTGAATCTTATTTTCATTTGAACATTTTCATTATTTCTTTCCACTTGTATGTGTGCCAAAAGAAAACAAGAGCAATGGCAACAATAAATAAAACAGAATTATCGGGGATAATTTTTCGCAGGTTCAGCAATACTATACTAACAACAATTATTGTAATAAGAAATTCAATTTTTTTATTCCATTTCATAAAAAAATAATTAGTGTATTCAGAATCGGAGCGGTGAATATTATTTTTTAACTTTTTTCGAATACTTAATCCTACAAAAAACCAATATAAAGCAGCAATTGTGGGTATGGCAAAAAACCAATATGGTAATTTTTCATCGTAAGCTATCATTGGATATAAAGCAAAAAGAGAAATGACAATACAAGCAAAGGCATTTCTTATAGCTCGGTTTGAAAATGATTGCGCAATTTGTTTCATTTTATCTAAAAATTTAGTTCTACCAAAATTAAATCAATAAAGCCAAATAGTCAAATAAATTATTTTGGTTCATTTTATTGAAAAAAGACATTTTAAAGAAAATGATCTTTATGGTGGTAAATTTAAAATTCTATTTATTATTCACTTATTAGATGAAACATTTTTTAAATAAAAAAATCCCAAGATTTTAAAAATCTTGG
>JAYTXX010000047.1:0-6207 GCA_043742725.1 Bacteroidota bacterium
GTTTCTATAGCGATGACCAAAGGTTGCCAAACACCATACTTTCAATAATGTTTTTTCGTCTGGCTTGAGCCATTTTACTGCTTTTACAAGCTCCTTGCGGAAAAGTGTTTTATCAAAACTTACTTTTTCCAATATATTTTTACTTAATTCAAACATGGGGATGTTATATTAAGGGTTTATCTTTTTGTAAGCACTAAAATACTTTAACTTTAACGAAAAGTCAAGCACAAAGTTACTTTTTTTGAAATAAAACTTTTGAACTATTTTTGTTAAAAAACGGTAAATACAATTTATTTTTTCTCTCCCCAGCGATAGGTAGGCATTTCCAAGCCACACAAATCAATAACTCTGTCGATAACTGTTGCTGCAAGTTGCTCAAAATTTTTGGGCTGACTATAAAAAGATGGGCTTGCTGGACAAATAATTCCTCCTGCTTCGGTTATCGTTTTCATATTGTTGATATGAATTAAACTCAACGGAGTATCACGCGATACTAAAATCAGCTTTCTTCTTTCTTTTAAAATTACGTCTGCTGCACGTGTTGTTAAATCATTGCTGATACCACTTGCAATACGCGCCATTGTTCCCATTGAACAAGGGCAAACAATCATTGTATCATATTTTGCAGAGCCCGATGCAAAGGGAGCAAAAAAATCATTTTTATTATAAATGGTAAATGGTATTTTTTCAAAATCAGAATTATTTAATTCAAATTTCCAAACTTCTTTTGCATTGCCACTCATCACAATTCCAACAGTTTCTATTTGCTCGTTTAACAATTCCAATTTATCTAACAATACTTTTGCATAAATAGCACCGCTTGCTCCTGTTATTGCAACTATTATTTTATGTTTATTCTGTTTTGTCATTATTGCCAAATTGATAGGTTAATGTAAAAGCTAATACATTGTTTCTATAACCAGGATTAAACCAATAGCTTGCCCCCGATTGAAAATCACGAATAGAAAAAAGCGAATTGGTATATCTCCAGTTAATTCCTAAATTTTTAAAAATAAGATAACTAATACCAACACTTGCACTTATTTCTTCTTTTTTAAATGGGTTTATGGGATTTTGCAATTCTCCCGTTTCGTTGTATTCGTGATAGTTTATCAAATATCCATATCCCAAGCCCAACTCAAATGTAAATTTTTTTTGATGATATTGAAATAACAAAGGAACTTCGAGATAGTTTAGTTTCAACCAATAAAAACTTAAATCGCCTTTATCAATATCTGAATTATGTTTGCTCCCTTTTTGAATGTATATAACTTCAAATTGTGCCGACCATTTTTCATTTATTTTTGCATTTAAAAATGCGCCAGCATCAAATCCTGCTTTGTTAAAACCTCCATACGTATCGCCTTCAACTTGGGAGGTGCTTATTCCTGCTTTTATTCCTGCATTGAAACGGCTTTGTGCATTTGTTTTTAAAGAAAATAAAAACAGAAATAAAAATATATATATTGAATTTTTCATTGAACACGAAGTTACACAAAATAAAAACGCTTCATTGTTGGTGAAGCGTTTGAAAATATGTTTTAACTTTTTTTAGGGTGTTATTTTTGCCTCTTCCACTTGAACTATTTCATAGTTTGATGTTGCATAAAGAAATGCTACCACATGGCAGTGGTTTGCATCACAAACAATTCCATTATAAGCTGCGGGAATAGTATAATTGTATGTTTTTGATATTACGGCATCGGGGGTTATTGCTCCCGACACTAAATTGTCTCCCCACGGAGAATTAATTGCATCGCGCAACATGTGTCTGTGAACATAATCTGGAATTGATACTGTTCCATCCAATTGCCAATCAATGATACTATCTTGTGTAAGAAGCACCGTTAAATTATAATCTCCAGATGGATAATTGTTGGTCAAAAATTTTGTGTCAATTGTAAGACTTAAATTCCTTGTTGTAGAATTATATGTTTTCGTGATTTTAATATTTGCATCAGGAGGAAGCGCCAAAAGATTTGCTACTTCTGAACTCCACGAACCGTGTGCTTTTATATGACTTGTTGGATAATCTTTTCTGTTTACCATTCCATTCGGATAGCTTGGCAAATTAAAATATGTTGAGCTATTACATTCTGTTCCATAAGTTGTTCTATAATCTGCCGCATACGAACCTGCTGGTGCTCCCGAAGGAAGCGCAGCTGGTGGCGATGGTTTTGCAAATATTCCAGCATGAACAGCCATAATCACAACCTTATCTCCAAATGTTGTGATTAGTTGATTGGCTGTAACTCCTGCCTGTGGACAGTTTGGACATAAGTGTCCTGTGTAATCTTCAACCAAAACTTTACGAGTATATGTTGTTGTTGAAGTGTCGGTAGAATTTGCGCTCGTGGTTTCAACTGGATTTGATACAAAATCGCAGGACTGGATAATCAAAGCAAAACAAAAGGCAATGGATAATTTAAAAACTTTTTTCATTTTTTTTAATTAATCTGTTTTAAAAACTACTTGTTATTGTTAAGGTTACACCATTAGAGGCGGGAACTTGTCGGCAAACTCCACCAACACAAAAAATTCCTTCTCTTTGTTTCCCGTAACTTAATTCTATTCTATTTGCATTTTTTATATATCCAACAGTTGCATTGTAATAATGGTAGCGCTTATCTACTTCATGGTTTCCGTAATTATACTGGTCTCCAACGGCTACAAACCAATTCGTGTTCACGGTATATTCCAATAATCCATAAGCCCAATTTTGATGATCTTGTTGTGTTGCAAGATTTTGTAATTCCATTCTCAAAGCACCTTGTGATTTCAATTTGTATGTTAAATCCAAAACAACAATGTTGGAATAAATATAACCTCCGCCTGGTTTTTGAATAATGTCTTTATTGTATTCTTGATAGGAATAAATCAAAGATGCTTTCCATTGTTTATTAAATTTTCTGTTTATTTCTATATAACAATCTCTAAAATATTTTTCGTCTCCAATCATTAAATAATCTGTTGTATATCCTTGTCTGCTCAAGCTATCTGATGTTGTTTTTAAAGCTGTTTTATATAAACTATTTGAACCAGAATAGTTGATAGTAATTTCTGTTCCATATTTTCCGCCAAGAAATGTTTCTTTTTTGAGTTTGTATTTCAACTCCGTTGCAAATTCCATTTCTCCTTTTGCTTGTGATGCATAAGGATAAAATGTAAGTAAGCTATAAGTGTGTTGTTTATTTAATGCTGGAATATAATTAATTAATAAGTTTGTTAGCTGCGCATTTCTATCCGAACGAAAACTCATATTGTCAATTCGAGAACCATTGAGTGTGATTGCAAATCCTTTTGTTGCATAACTTGTTTGAAGCAAAATGGCATCACCTGGTTTGTAAATATTTCCATTGTCTAACGATGGGTCGTTTATTTTATACGCATATTCTCCATTTATACTAAAGTTGTTTCTAATAACACTAAATCTTCCAGAAGAAGCACCAACATTTTCGGGCAAAACCAATGTTGGGTCTTGGTCGCTTTGATATTTGCTCACAAAGCTTCCTCCAAGTGTTACTATTAATTTTTTGTCGGCAAGTTTCGGAAATGCTTCATTGATTTGAAGCTCACCATCAAACCCACGAACCATTCCTGGTCCCTGTGTAAAATATGACCGCTGTTTTCCAATTAATCCTTTTAAGTAAAGTCCTTTTAATGGTTCTGCTTTTATGCGGATTCCATCAAGTGCATTATCTAAACCTAAATTGCGTTCTTCATACGTTCGTAAAATTAATCCACTACCAAATTGCTCATAAAAACTACCAACTGTAATTTCTAAAAAATCAGATTTGTATGTTGCAAAGCGATATGGAATACCTGTGCCTTTGTAGCCCGATGGATAACCATTGAGGGCATTCAAATAACTTTCGTAACGAATTCCTGCTGTAAATTTTCCTTTTGTGTAAATAATATTTGCAAATCCATTCATCAACATTTTTTCAGGAACAGGGTCTGCGCCAATTGTAGAATCTGGAATATAGTATTGCGCTATTGCTTGAAAATTTCCGTGAATTTCTCCTAAATTAAGATTTGTTAAATTGCTAATCTGCGCAATGGATAGGCTTGAATAAAACAGTGCTCCACAAAAAACTGCGCCAACTATTCGTAGTTTATTTTTTATCACAATAAATTAATGTTATAATTTTTATTCTGAAACTTTTTCTCCTTTAGCAATTTTTTTAACTGCTTCGTAAAGATGGTCTTCATCACCTTCAGCATAAGAATTGTGTTGCCAAACAATTTCTCCTTTTCCATCAATTATAAAAGTATGTGGAACATTGTTCACGTTCATTGCTCTTTTAAAATCTTGATTTTCATCAATGTAAACTTCGTATTCCCAGCCTTTGCTTTTTACATCTGTACCAACTTTTGAGGCACTACGAGAATCGTCAATAGAAATAGCAATTAATTTTACTCCTGTTTCTTTTTGCCACTCCGAATAATTTTCGGCAATTGCATCTAATTCTTTTTTACAAGGTTTGCACCATGTTGCCCAAAAGCTTATTATTATTGGTTTTCCATCGTTTGCAAATTTTGCGGTGCTAATTGTTTTTCCGTCTATTGTTTTAACATCTGTTGCAGGAATAACTCTTCCTTGACCGTTTTGAGCATTCAGTTTTGTGAATGCAAATAAAATAATAATTGCTAAAAATGTTTTTTTCATTGACTGGTTTTATTTTAGAATTTAATAAAAAAATAAATCAGCAGTGAACTGTTCAAAAAACAAGCCAAGCTGCTGATTTATTTTTATTAATAATCGCTTATTTATTTACAACTACTTTTTTAGTTAGTGTGTTGTTTCCTATTTTAATGTTTAAGAAATACAAACCATTGTTCAATGAATTTGCATTCAATGAATATGCTTGCTCACCAGCACTCATAGTACCAAGGTTTTCTGTTAAAATAGTTTGACCAAGTGTATTAACCAAAGTTAAAGCAACATTGTTTGATGATGCTAAATTAAAATTAACAACAGCATTGTTTGTCATTGGATTTGGATAAATATTCACATTGTTTACAAACTCGTTTTCTTGAATTCCTGTTGTGTTTGCTGTTCCAGAAACTGTAAAGTTGCGGTATCCTTTGCTTCCATACTGTCCATTAGAAGTATAGATACTTGTATTGTATCCGTTTTTAATTTTTATTCCTCCTGCTCCAGTACCTGCATTTATACCATCACCATAAGCGTCATACATTTCAAATCTATAACAACCTGTAGTTGGCAAAAGAACATCTTTTCTATGCAAAAGGATTCCAGATGCTGATAAATCTGACCAAGGTCCATCAGACGCAACAACACTTCCTGCCGCATTAAAAATTTTCCAAGAACATTCTGTTCCGTATTGGTCTTGTGTAAACTCTACTACTAAATTTGCAGTTGTTGAATTTACAGATGTTGTAGCAAAATTTCCTGTAACAACATTGTCTGAAGCATCATCATCTGCTGCACCATTAACACTATCAACAGTTACTGTAATTGTATTTGTTGCACCCAAAGTAAAATTAGTGCTTGGCAAACTAACTGTTTGTGTAACCAAAGAAGTTAATGACCCTGTCCATTTATAAACAGAAGGAGTTGCTCCATTTACAGAATAAGAAATTGATGCAGATGTCATTGTTGCGCTTCCTTTGTTTTTAAAATTAAATGTTGGAACAATTGAAGATACGCACACTTGAGATTCTGTAACAAGTGAACTAACTGCAGAATTGTTAGTTGTAGTAAAACCAATGTATGAAATTGGAAACTCTGCTCCTGTTATTATTTCTTTCGAATTGTTTGATGTTATTGTTTCTGTAATAAAAGCAACCAATCTGATGTTAGATAAATCAACTGGAATGTTTTTAATTGTAGTTGGAATTGTATAATTGTATTGTTTTGTGAACATTGTTCCCATTGTTGTTGTTGAAATCGAATCGCCAAGTGTAGTAGAAATTACATCTCTTAAAGCATGCATGTGGCGATATGTTCCATCGGGATTAACCTGTGCTGGATTCCAAGTAGAACCACTTGTTTGTGGACCATTAATATTATCCTGCAAAAGCATTACTGTTAGCTTATTAACAGCTTGTGGGCTGTTTGCTGTATAATATGCCTCAACATTTATAACCATTGTGTTGTTTGAAATATCAACAACTGCTTCTCCAGCAAGATTAACATATGACGTTTGTCCTAAAACAGTAGCAACATCACCTGACCATCTA
>JAYTXX010000048.1:0-18531 GCA_043742725.1 Bacteroidota bacterium
GGCAAAAATTTGTTTGCATGCAGGAGCCAATGATTTTGGAAGTATTATGATTGAAGAAAATGTAGTTTCTGCCGCTGGTGCTCCACATCGCTTTACAGCAAAGGGAATTCAAGAGTCAATTATAGAAGCAGGTTTTGAGCCACAACTTCGAACACAACAATACGAATACCGCAAAATGCCTAATAATATGGTTGAGCAAATTGTTAATTATTAAAGAGTATAAAATAAAATCTGTAATTTAGAGTTCTTATTTATTACAAATAAAATTTGTTTAATGAAAAAAATATTTCTTTCACTTGTTGTTTTCTTACTTTCTATAAGTAGTATTTACGCTACTCACAACCGTGCAGGAGAAATTACTTACGAATACGTTTCGGGTTATACTTATAGAATAACAGTTACTACTTATACTAAAGAATCGAGTACAAGTGCGGATAGATGTGAACTAACTGTTCGTTTTGGTGATGGAGATACAGCAGTTTTTATTCGAGTAAATGGTCCAACGGGTTTATGCGATGCAAATTCTGGAGCACACAATGGAGAGTCCATAGGAAACGATACTAAAAAAAATATTTATCAAGGACCACTGCATACTTATCCTGGACCAGGAAACTATACCATTACAATGGAAGACCAAAACAGAAATGCTGGAATTTGTAATATATACAATGGAAATTCTGTAAACATTTCGTTTTCTTTAAGAACAGAATTAAAAATAAATCCATTTCTACCACCTAATACTTCACCAACATTGTTAAATCCTCCATTGGATGATGCCTGTGTGGGACAATGTTTTTATCACAACCCAGGTGCGTATGATGCCGAAGGAGATAGTTTATCATATAGTTTAACAGCTTGTTCTGCCGATGGACAGATTATTGGTGGTTGGGTGTTTCCTCCAAATATGCCTGCAAATAGTATCAATGCGTTAACGGGTGATTTGATTTGGTGTTCGCCACCAATAATTTGTCAATATAATATTGCTATTTTAATAAAGGAATACAAGCTACAACCCGGAACTCACACTCGTTATTACGTTGGTTCGGTGTTGCGCGATATGCAAATAAATGTGCTGGCTTGTAATAACACTGCTCCACAAATAAAAAAAATAAATGACACTTGTATTGTTGCTGGAACAAATTTGAAATTGAATGTAAAAGCAACCGATGCAGAAGTAAACGTAACAAACGTACTTACATTAAGTGCAACTGGTGGGCCTTTTGAGGTTTCTCCTAAAGCTACATTTACATCGTCCCCATCAACTAGCCCTGTTAATGGAGTATTTAACTGGACACCAAATTGTAGTGAAGTGCAATTATTACCTTATCAAGTAACTTTTAAGGTAACCGATGGAGATGCTAATCCTTTAGTAAATTTTGAATCAGTATTTATAAGAGTGGTTGCCCCAGCGCCAACAGGATTAACAGCCACACCAAGTGGTTCGAGCATTATACTTAATTGGAATGCACCTTTGTGCAATGATACATTAGGAAAAAATCCATTTATTCGTTATGATATTTATAGAAAAAACACATGTGATACTTGGGTTCATTCGCCTTGCGAAACAGGAGTACCAAGCTATACAGGATACACACTTATAGGAACAACGGATAAAAAAATCACTACTTTTACTGATAATAATGGCGGACAAGGTTTAACGCATGGTGTTGATTATTCTTATATTGTTGTAGCAGTTTATTACGATGGAACACAAAGCTATGCTTCGGTAAATGATTGTGCTAAATTGGTAAGAGATGTTCCAATTATTACAAACGTAAGTGTTACAACTACCGATGCAAACACTGGAAGTATTTGGGTTCATTGGGCAAAACCATTGGGAATAAGTCCTAACCTCGACACCATTGCAAATCCACCACCTTACGAATATCGTTTGATGCAAGCAATTGGAATGGGAACTAATCCGAGTACATTGATTTCAACCTATACGTATAATTCCTACTCTCAACTAACCGATACTGGATTTGTGAGTACGGGAATTAATACAGCAACAACTGCTTGGACATATCGTATTGATTTTTATTCAAACGGAATTTTCAAAGGTTCTACCAACATTGCATCGTCTGTGTTTTTAAGTACTACAGCATCTGATAACAAAGTAAATTTAACATGGCAAGCAATGGTGCCTTGGATAAATTATCGTTATGATATTTACAAAGAAACTTTTGCTGGTTCAACAGTGTTTACAAAAATTGATACAGCTATAACACAATCATACGTTGATACTGGTTTGGTAAATGGTATAAATTATTGTTACAAAATAGTAAGCATTGGAAAATATTCAGACCCTGCTTTGCCAAGCCCACTGTACAATTCATCAGAAATAAAATGCGAAACGCCACTTGACAAAACACCACCTTGTCAGCCAACATTTAGTGTGAATGTTGATTGTGGTATTTTCAAAAATGTGCTTTCGTGGACAAATCCAAATACTTATTGTAGTGATGATGCGGTGAAATACAACATTTATTTTTCGCCAACTACTGATGGAGATTTACAATTAATTACAACCATAACCGATATAAATACCACAACTTACACACACGAATATATGTTCGAGGGAGTTCCTTCTGTTGCAGGTTGCTATGCAGTTACAGCGGTTGATTCATTTGCGAATGAAAGTCCTATTGTAAATAAAATTTGTGTAGATAATTGCCCAGCGTATGAATTACCAAATGTGTTTACACCAAACGATGATGGTAAAAATGATTTCTTTACGCCTATTTATCCTTATCGTTATGTAAAAGATATTGACATAACAATTTACGACCGTTGGGGATTAATAATGTTTGAAACAAAAAATCCAGATATACTTTGGGATGGAAAAAACAGTGGCACAAAAAGAATGTGTCCAGATGGTGTTTACTACTACATTTGTACGGTGAATGAAATACGTGTGGATGGAATAAAACCAAGAGTGCTAAAAGGATTTATTCAAATGTTTCAAGAAAAATCAGGAGTAAGTCATTAATTATGTTTTCGGGAATTATAGAAACATTGGGCGAAGTTGTTGCTCTTGAAAAAGAACAAAAAAATCTTCACATCACTGTAAAATCAAATTTTACAAACGAATTAAAAATTGACCAAAGCATTGCTCACAATGGCGTTTGCTTAACGGTAGTGAATATTAAAAACGATAATTACACAGTTACTGCAATTGATGAAACATTGCAAAAAACAAATCTCAACACATTACAACTTGGCGATAAAATAAATTTGGAGCGATGCATGAAACTTGGCGAAAGGCTTGATGGACACATTGTTCAAGGGCACGTTGACCAAACTGCAGTTTGTAAATCGGTGATAGAAAATAATGGAAGTTGGATATTTACTTTTGAATACGATGCTTCACAAAATAATATTACTGTTGAAAAAGGTTCGGTGTGTGTGAATGGAGTGAGCCTTACTGTTGTTAATTCAAAAGACAATTCATTTTCTGTTTGTATAATTCCCTACACGTTTGAACATACTAATTTTAAAAATATAAATGTTGATTCTAAAGTAAATTTAGAATTTGATATTTTAGGAAAATACATTAGTAAGTTGATGAAAAAATAATTGCGTTTGTTCGTTCTGAACAGATTGAAAAATCGCTATGCACATAGTTATAAAAGATTGACACAAATTACACAAATGAACACGAATTGTGCGTTGTCTGCGCCTCTGCGAGAAATAATCTTTGCGAACTCACAAAACCTCAAACACAAAATTATTTTTTAGTGCCCAATCAATAAAACGAGGCAGTGCATATTCCAAATTTTCTTTTGCTTTGTAACTATCGTGAAAAACAATGATAGAGCCATTTCTAACATTATTAATCACATTGCTCAAACATTTTTCAGGTGAAGTTTTTTTATCATAATCGCCACTCAATACATCCCACATTATAATTGAAAATTGAGAATTGAGAATTGAAAATTGAGAGTTTTTAATTTTCCCGTAAGGTGGACGAAATAAATTTGATTTTACAAGCTCCGAACACTTTTGTACATTTTTTATATAATTAGCCGAATGTGTATTCCAGCCATTTAAGTGATTGTAAGTATGGTTTCCTACAATATGTTTTTCGTTTAAAATTTGTTCAAAAATTTCGGGATGATTTTTTACATTTTCGCCAACACAAAAAAATGTTGCTTTAATGTTATGTTCTTTTAGTACAGCTAAAACCCAAGGTGTGATAGTGTTTACCGGACCATCGTCAAATGTTAAGTAGATTTTTTTTTCTAAATTTTTTTTTCTCCAAATAGCTTTTGGATAAATTTTTTTAAGCAAATATGGAGGGCGAACTAAATACAAATTAAAGTTGTTTTAATAAAAAAATGCGCTCTTGTTGTGAGCGCATTTTCTTTTTTTATTGTTGAACTTTTGGCGACAATCCATACGTTTGAAGTAATGATTTGTAGCGGTTTTCAAATTCTTTTGATAATTCTGTTTGTTTGTAAATGTTGCCGAAATAAATTAATCGTTCCATAACATCTTGCGCTTGACCTACATCGCTTCCAAATTTTGCAATTTCTTTTCTATCCTTGAAAGAATAATAATACTTGATATTGCTTTCGTAGTTTGTAAATAATTTTTTAGCCAATGCGTTTGCTTTATCAAATGCTTTTGCTTGATAATAATCCATCACTATGGCATAAATGGTAGCATCGTAAGGCACATTTTCTTGTGGTGTTACTTCCATACATTTATCTAAAATTTTTATTGCCTTATCTGTTTTTCCTTCATCAATCAATGCGCCAGCAAGCGAGCCAACACGTTGGCGAATATTTAATGCACAAGAACGAATAAACACATCATCTAAATAAGTTCCTTTTACATCCATACTTCCCCACTTGAATTTTGTCATAATGTTATCATACATAATGTCCGTTGCAATGCGTGTTTCTTGTTGAGATTCTTGTTCGTTTTGTTTGATTGGAACTAAACGATATGCCAATCCTTCCAATTGCAAATAAGGAGCAAGATTCAAATACGATTTTGCCGAGTTGGTTGCAGCAAAATAAATTGGACGTTTCCAATCGTTGTGTGCAAGTAAATCTAAAATCATTAAATCATTTTTTTGAACATAGTTTCCTGGCAACGTCCAATCAATACTTTTAACAATGCGTCCTGCTAATTCTTTTGGCACAGTTCCGTTGTTTACAACTGTTGCGCTATCCACAGGAACACTCATGTTTTTTGTAGGAAAATAATTGTAAGAAGTTCCGCCACCCATTTCTACCATATTGGAAGCATCATCACTTTTTGCAAATTCTATTAATTGTTTTACAGGAATGTATCCTTGAATTTTTCTATCATGAAATATAACAACATCGCGTGTTCCTTGTCTGTATTGTTCTTTTGTAAATGAAAAAGGAACAGGGTCGGAATCATACGCTTTGTGAACCATTTGGTCAATGTACCAATCGGTATTCAAAAGTTCCAAACAAATCACACGAACATCTGTGCGAATGCCTTCTACTTCTTGTGCATACCAAAGTGGGAATGTATCGTTATCTCCATTTGTAAATAAAATTGCATTTGGTGCACAAGAGTTTAAATAATTAGCTGCAAAATCACGAGCAATGTAACGATTAGAACGATCGTGATCATTCCATTCTTCTTTTGCCATAATAGTTGGAACAGCCAATAAACAAACACCTGTGGCAACAATAGCACTTTTTGTTTGGCTCATTTTCTTTTCCAAGAAATCGTAAATTGCAAGTACACCCAATCCAATCCAAAAAGCAAACGCATAGAACGAACCAGCATACGCATAATCACGTTCACGGGGTTCCATTGGTTTTTGATTTAAGTAAATTACAATAGCAACACCTGTGAAGAAAAACAACAATCCCACTACTGTTGCATTTTTATTATCTTTTTTGAAATGATACCAAAGTCCTATCAATCCTAATATAAAAGGAAATCCATAAAGTGCATTTTTTGCTTTGTTGCTATCGCTTCCATCGGGCAAGCCAACTTGTGTTCCTAAACGAGATTCATCCAAAGGTTTAATTCCACTAATCCAATTTCCATCAGAATTATTTCCATGTCCTTGAATATCATTTTGTCGTCCAACAAAATTCCAAAGAAAATAACGTGAATACATCCAACCCATTTGATAAGAAAAAAAGAATTGTAGGTTTTGTATAAATGTTGGTTTTTCAAGCGATTCTTGTTCGCCTGATTGTTGGTTTGTTACACTTATATGTTGGTAGTTGCGCGGGCTTGTCCAGCTTCTATAACCTGCAACGTGATTTTGTTGGCTACTCCACATGCGTGGAAATGGTGTACAAAAACGCTCATCATAATTTGCAATGGAATTTTTTCTATCATCGGTGATGATGTATTTTTTTTGTTTGTCATCTCTTGTGTAAACTGGGTTTCCGTCCAAGTATGGTTTTTCGGGATTGAGTGGTGCCGAAAAATATTGACCGTATAAAATTGGCCATGTTCCATATTGTTCACGATTCAAATAAGATAAAAGGTTTACAGCATTTTCGGGATTGTTTTCATCCATTGGCGTATTTGCTTGTGAACGAATTACCAATACTAAAAAGGAAGAATAACCAATTAAAATTACTGTGAAACAAAGTATAACAGTATTTAAAATAGCTTTTGATTTTTTTGTGGTGTAGTACAAACCAAAAGCAATTCCACCAACTAAAAGCAATGCGTAAATAATAGTTCCGCTATTAAAAGGCAAGTGCATTGAATTTACAGCTGTAACCTCAAACCAAGCGGCTAATTTCACAATCATAGGAATAATACCTGCTTGTATTCCTCCCAAAATTAAAATAGAAAGAAGACTTGTAATAATGATTCCGTTGCGTGTAATTTTTTCGTATTTTTTGAAATAATAAATAAACACAACAGCTGGAATTACCAATAAATTCAATAAATGCACGCCAACAGCTAATCCAATTAAATAAGCAATTAAAATTATCCAACGATTGGCATGTGGTTCATCAGCTTCGCGCTCCCAACGCAAAATTGCCCAAAAAGTAATAGCAGTAAAAAAGCTCGACATTGCATAAACTTCGCCTTCAACAGCCGAAAACCAAAATGAATCTGAAAATGTATAAGCCAACGCTCCAACAGTTCCTGCACCAAGTATTGCATACATTCTGCCTGTTGTAAGTTCGCCATTTTTAGCAACTATTTTTTTTGCCAATGCTGTGATTGACCAAAATAAAAACAAGATAGTGAACGCACTACACAATGCTGATGCGCTATTTACCATTGCGCCAACTTTGCTCGTATCGCCAAAAGCAAACAAACTAAAAAGTCTTCCAATTAATAAAAATAGTGGAGCACCTGGCGGATGTCCTACTTCTAATTTAAATGCGCAGGCAATGTATTCGCCACAATCCCAAAACGAAGCAGTTGATTCAATGGTGCTTAAATAAGTAAACGAAGCGATTAAAAAAACAAGCCAACCCACAATGTTATTTAAGCGGTTATAATTTGCAGTACTATTCATAGTTCAGGTTTTATGTATATTGTTTGCGAAGTTAAAAAAATAAATTAAAGCAATTTTGTTAAATTAACATAACAAAAAACAAGAGCAAAAAAGAGAGAAAAGCGAAGTTCTGTATCAGAAGAATAATACAATCTTATTTAAAAAACTTTTGTGCGTTCGGTTTATTTATTATTTTTGCGTCCCAAATCAATTTTCACTGTCCGATGGTGTAATTGGCAACACGTCTGGTTTTGGTCCAGAAGAGTTCAGGTTCGAGACCTGATCGGACAACAAAAGCAAAAACGCACACTAAACTAAAGTAAGTAAAAAGCCCCATAGTTGGGGCTTTTGTCGTTTTTGACTTTTTTAAAGTTTTGGTAATTTGTGATACCAATGTGATACCAATTTAAAAGTGGTATCACAAAATATGAAAGTAAATTTTACTTGGAGTTGTGTTATTGTTGAAAAAATAATTAATTCATTTGCTCGTTAAAGTTTTAAAAAATAGGTTAAACAAAGGTTATATAATTTTGTTTTGAAAACCAATAAAAACAAATACATGCTAACTTGCGAAAAATCGCTAACCACATAGTTATAAAAGATTGACACGAATTACACAAATGAACACGAATTGTGCGTGGTCTGTTCGAGTGTTTTTCTTTTTCAGAAAAATGTATCGAGAACAAAGGAGTGGAACGTAGATTTTGTAGTATTGTTATGATAAAAAATGAATCTTTAACCACAAAGTTCAGTGAGAAATATGAATAAATAAAAAGGTCAGTTAAAATTTAACTGACCTTTTTATTTATTAAGAATATTTTTTATTAATGCCCTCCACCATCTATTTCTCCTTCAGCCAAAGGAACCGTTTGAGGAACAAAATCATGTTCTTTTCCAGGTTTGCTATAATCGTAAGGCCAACGATGAACTACAGGTAAAGCACCGGGCCAATTTCCATGAGTATGTGCCATTGGTGTTGTCCACTCCAATGTGTTTGCTCCCCAAGGATTTTGTTCCGATTTTGGTCCACGGAACATTGAGTAGAAAAAGTTGAATAAGAATACACACTGTGTTAATCCACCTAATATTGCAAATGCAGTTATCACAATATTTATATCAACTAAATTATCAAACATTGGGAAAGCCGTGTTTGAATAGTATCTACGCGGTACGCCTGCTAATCCTAAAAAGTGCATTGGAAAAAACACACCATAAGCTGAAATGAATGTTCCCCAGAAATGAATGTATCCAAGTTTTTTATTCATGTGGCGTAAAAATAATTTTGGGAACCAATGATAAACACCAGCACACATTCCTAATATTGCCGATACACCCATTACAATATGGAAGTGGGCAACCACAAAATAGGTATCGTGAATTGGAATATCTAAAGCAGAATCTGCAAGAATAATACCTGTTAAACCACCAGAGATAAATGTACTTACCAAACCAATTGCAAACAACATAGCTGGTGTAAAACGAATGTTTCCTTTCCACAACGTAGTGATGTAGTTAAATGCTTTTACTGCCGATGGAATAGCAATCAACAAGGTGGTGAACACGAATACCGAACCAAGGAATGGATTCATACCTGTGATAAACATATGATGTCCCCAAACGATAAACGAAAGGAAACCAATTGCCATGATAGAACCAATCATTGCGCGGTAACCGAAAATTGGTTTACGAGAATTTACAGAAATGATTTCAGACGTTAAACCCAATGCTGGTAAAATGATGATATACACTTCTGGGTGCCCAAGGAACCAAAATAAATGTTGATATAAAATTGGACTACCGCCTGTTTGTTCCAATGCTTGTCCGCCAATATAAATATCTGACAAGTAGAATGATGTTCCAAAGCTTCTATCAAAAATTAACAACAATGCTGCTGATAATAATACAGGGAAAGATAACACACCCAATACTGCTGTAATAAAAAATGCCCAAATTGTTAATGGCAAACGTGTCATCGACATTCCTTTTGTGCGCAAATTCAATACTGTAACAATGTAATTTAACCCTCCAAGTAATGATGAAATGATAAAGAAAGACATGGATACTAACCACAATGTCATACCAAGTCTGGAACCTTCCATTGCTTGTGGTAATGCACTCAATGGTGGATAAACAGTCCAACCACCCGATGCAGGACCTGTTTCAATACAGAAACCTGCTAACATTACAACACTTGATAAAAAGAAGAACCAATAAGATAGCATATTCAAAAATCCTGATGCCATATCGCGTGCACCCACTTGATAAGGAATTAAAAGATTACTAAACGTACCACTCAATCCTCCTGTTAATACCATAAACACCATTATGGTTCCATGAATAGTAACAAGTGCCATATACATTCCTGGGTCAAGAATTCCATCTTTACCCCATTTATCACCTAAAAAGAAATTGATGATTTTAAAATGTTCGCCAGGCCAAGCTAATTGCAAACGAAACAACATTGACATCAACATGGCAAGTGTTGCCATTATCACGGCAGTTACTAAAAACTGTCGAGATATGGTTTTGTGATCCATACTAAAAATGTACTTACTCACAAACGATTCTTCGTGATGATGCTCATCGTGATGACCGTGGTTTCCGTTATCGTGCTGTTCGTGATGACCGTGATTCTCCATTGACATATTCTTACGCTTTATAGTTGAAATTAAATATTTATTTTTCTATTAAAATTATTTTTGAGCAAGTGTTGTGTTTGTTTTAGTTTCAGCACTTGCTGTTGCTTTTGCAAAAAATGGTTTTTTTGAACTCAACCATTTGTCGTATTCTTCTTGTGTTTCTACAATAATTGTCATTTGCATGTTGTAATGACTATTTCCGCAAATTTTGTTACACAATAAAATATAATCAAAATCTGCTGGCTTGTCTCCGCGCTTTGCTCTTACTTCGTTAATGCCTCTCATCAATTCAATTACTTCTGGTTTTTGACGCATTTCGGCTGTGGTAATAGTTGGTGTAAAGTGTAACATTGTTGTCATTCCTGGAACACAGTTCATTTGTGCTCTAAAGTGCGGAAAATATGCGCTATGAATTACCTCACGTGCTCTGAATTTGAATTCTACTTCTTTTCCTTTTACAATGTGTAATTCATTTTTTACAATGATATCATCTTTTCCTTCTTTGCTTGTAGAATCCAATCCTAAATCGTTTTCAGAAGTTATCAATTTATAGTTTGATGCTCCCAATTGGTTATCTGTTCCTGATAAACGTGCTGTCCAATTAAACTGCTGTGCATATAATTCTACAACTGTTGCATTTTCAGCACAAGGCTCTGTAATTTTATTCCAAGTTTTAATACCATAAATTACAATTACTGCTAAAACTATTGCTGGTATTACAGTCCAAATCATTTCCAATTTATTGTTGTGAGGAAAATAGGTTGCTCTATTGTTATCACGTCCATAATATTTGTAAGCGAAATAAAACAATAATATGTGTGTAATGGCAAATACAAACCATAAAATCATCATATTAAAATTGAAAAGCCAATCTAATTCTATTCCGTGTATTGATGCTGATTCTGGTAATAATCTACTTCCAAAACTTTTTAAATTCCACATTACAAAAAAGAAAAACACGAATAGGAATAGTAACATAATTCTCGACATTAAACGATTGTCTTTTTCAGTTATTTCTTCCGTTTTCTTTCCTTTTAAACTTGATGCAAGTTCAAACACACGAACAAGGTAACCAATAGCAAACACGGTTAGGATAATGGCAACGTAAACTAAAAATTTTATCATAGTAGTATTGAATTGTAATTCGTTATTGTTTTTTTTCTTTTTTTATAATATTAATAATGATGGTGAACTGATTCATCTAAATATGGATGTTTTTGAATCATTAATGGTGATTTTGATAATGCTCTGTGAACCACAAAAAGCAATGCTCCCAAAAATCCTAATGCTGTTCCTATTTCCATCCAACCCAATGAATGGTTTCCTTTTACTGTTGCTGGCATTACCATCATATAAACATCTAACCAATGTCCAATAAATATGATGCATCCAACAAATGTTAAGAAAAAATAATTACGTTTTGCATCACGACTCATTAATAATATCAATGGGAAAACTAAATTCAAAAAGAATACTGTCCACATCAATCCCATATAATGGAAATCGTGTAAACGTTCTTGGAAATAAATAATTTCTTCAGGAATATTGGTGTACCAAATCAACATAAATTGGCAGAACCATAAATAACTCCATAAGATACTTACCGCAAATACCCATTTTCCTAAATCGTGAATATGGCTATCATTAACTTGCTCTAAATATCCTTTACGTTTTAAGAATAATACAAATAGTATAATTGTAATCATTGCAGAAATCCACATTCCAGCAAATGAATACCAGCCATACATTGTACTAAACCAGTGAATATCCAATGACATCATCCAATCCCAAGAAGAAGTTGAAGATGTAACTGCAAAAAACACAAGGAACATTGCAGCCTTTGCCATTTGTTTGAAATGAATTGCTGTTCCTCCCTGTAAATCTTGTTCTAATGAACGCTTAATAAATCCGCGTTGAAATAAATTCCATACCACTAAATAAGCAATTGTTCTTAACCAAAAAAACCAAGGTGTAAAATATCCTGCTTTTCCAGCAATCACCTCATCGTATTTAGGAGATGAAGGATCAATTACTTCTGAATCCATCCAATGATATAAATGATGAATGTGTAACTGTCCAGCCAATAATATTAAAAACATAACAGTTGCTCCTATTGGCAAATAGCTTGAAATGGCTTCGTACACACGCTTTACTGCTACTGACCAAGCAACTTCGGCAGCATATTGCAATGCCATAAAAAATGTGGCTAACAAAGCTATTCCCATAAAAAACCAGCCGTTTACTAATAAGTTTGCCCACATACGCATGTGATGATAATCATCTGCATTTACTCCTTCTGGAGCGGAATCCATAGCAAATCCTGCAATTATAGTTATTAAGCCTATAGCCATTAAACCAAATGTAATGTTCTTGGTTTTG
Source organism: Bacteroidota bacterium (assembly GCA_043742725.1). Classification (GTDB taxonomy): domain Bacteria; phylum Bacteroidota; class Bacteroidia; order 2-12-FULL-35-15; family 2-12-FULL-35-15; genus 2-12-FULL-35-15. The sequence goes on from JAYTXX010000048.1 coordinate 12,484, forward strand.
CTTGTAAACGTATAGTTTAAATTAGTCATATCAATTGTAATTTTTCTTTTTATCTCGTGTACTTTTATTCCTCAATAAATTATTTTTTATTGCTTTTTTCTTTTGGTTTAGCTTCAGCCATAGCTGTTGAATCGGCTACTGGTGCTGCAATTCCGTTTGGATGTTGCAAATGTTGAACATATAAAACAAGTTTCCATCTTTCTTCTTGCGATACTTGTGATGCATGAGAACCCATTAACCCTTTTCCGTAAGTAATAATTTGGAAAAGTTCACCTTCTGTCATGTTTATTTTATCAGCTGCTGTGTATGCTGGCGGTGCTCCTGGTAGTTTCAGTCCTACTGCTCCATCGCCCATACCTGTTGCTCCATGACAGTGAACACAAAATTTACCATATAATTCCTCACCATCTTTTGTGTTTTTATCATTTTTTTCCAATGGATTGTGAGCGCCAACTTTTGCGGCTTCATAACCTTCTGGAGTGTTTGCAAATGTGTATGGCATATATCCACGAGCAATAGTTCCTGCAACTGGCAATCTGTTTGCTTGTAAGGTATCACCAGTATTCATATCTACATAAGCCATATTGGTTTCCAATGATGGAGAGCGATACATATCGGGCATAAATTCTACACCTGGACTGTTTGGGTCTTTTTTACCACAAGAGCTAACAGCTATGGCAACACAGCCAAAAACCGCCATTAAAGAAATTATTTTTGTTACTTTATTCATTGGTTTTAAATTCATTGGTTCTTAAATCAACAATTATTATTTAAAGTGTACTTCTGTTGCTCCACCTTTTTTTAATAATGCTTCTACGTTGGCTTTATTTTCTTCTTTTGTTTCAATTACCATCATAAACATATCATCAGTAGTACGAGGGTCTGGATTTTTTGCTTTTGCTCCTGGTACTAACCAGCTTCTCAAAAAGAAAGTAATTGCCATTCCGTGTGCGGCACAAAGTACTGTTGATTCAAATGTGATTGGAATAAATGCAGGTACATTCATATAGTACGCAAAACTTGGTTTCCCACCAACATCCGTTGGCCAATCGTGAACCATCATATACCACATCATGAGGGTTGCTAAACAAGTTCCTGTGATGCCATAAATGAATGCACAAATGGCAATACGAGTTCTTGGTAAACCCATTGCTACATCTAAACCATGTACTGGAAATGGAGTAAATGCATCTGTAATTTTAAATCCTTGTGAACGAACACCTTTTACGCTTGAAAGTAAAAGCTCTTCATCATCATAAATTGCGTGTACTACTACTTTGCTCATATTTATATTTTCTATACTATTCTAAAAATTAGTGGTGTGCAGCATGTGAATGCGCTGCTTTTTCTTTAAATTCTTGTCCTGATGATTTTACAATTGATTTCAACTCTGCTTGTGCAATCACTGGGAAATAGCGTGTGAACAATAAGAAGAATGTAAAGAACATTCCAATTGTTCCTGTATAAATTCCAATATCAACAAATGTTGGGTGATACATATTCCAAGTTGATGGTAAAAATGTACGACACAATGTAGGAACGATAATTACAAAACGCTCGAACCACATACCAATATTTACAATGATTGACATAACGAATGTAAACATCAAATTAGTACGTAATTTTTTTGACCAAAATAATTGTGGCGAAACCACATTACAAGTCATCATTGCTGTATATGCCCACCAGTATGGTCCTGTAGCACGATTTAAGAATGCATATTGTTCGTATTCAACTCCCGAATACCAAGAAATAAATAACTCTGTTAAGTAAGCAACACCTACTATTGAACCTGTAACAATGATTACAATGTTCATATATTCAATATGTTTAATAGTAATGTAGTTTTCTAAATGATATACTTTACGCATAATTAAAAGTAAAGTCAATACCATTGCAAATCCAGAGAATACTGCTCCAGCAACAAAATAAGGAGGGAAAATGGTTGTGTGCCAACCAGGAACTACTGATGTAGCAAAGTCCATAGATACAATGGAGTGAACCGAGAATACAAGTGGTGTAGATAATCCAGCAAGTACTAATGAAACTTCTTCAAAACGACTCCAGTGGCGAGCACTTCCTCCCCAACCAAAACTTAATAAGCTATACATTTTTTTTGCGAAAGGTTTTACTGCTCTATCGCGAATCATTGCAAAATCAGGAATTAAACCTGTGTACCAAAACACTAATGATACAGAGAAATAAGTTGAAACCGCAAACACGTCCCACATCAATGGTGAGTTAAAATTTACCCACAAAGAACCAAATTGATTTGGCAATGGAAACAACCAATAATCCAACCAAGGACGACCTGTGTGTAACAATACAAAAATAGCAGCACACATTACGGCAAATATTGTCATTGCTTCAGCAGAGCGGTTAATTGCCATTCTCCATTTTTGACGGAACAATAATAATACTGCCGAAATTAATGTTCCTGCATGACCAATACCAATCCACCAAACGAAGTTAGTAATATCCCAAGCCCAATCAACTCCATTGTTTGAACCCCAAACACCAATACCTGTTCCGATGGTGTAAGCTAAACAACAAATTCCCCACAAAAAACAGATAGATGCTGCTGTGAAAAGCATATACCAATATTTTGAAGCTTTACCTTCAATTGGTCGAGAAATATCTTCTGAAATTTGATGATACGATCTTTTACCAAGTATTAAAGGTTCTCTAATTTCCGATTCGTGTTGCATATTTTATCTTAATAAATTATAAATTGTGTTTTCTTTATTGTTGCTGATTTTTAATTAGCACATTTTCAAATTAGCACATTATTTTACGCTTCAGCCTTTTCTTCTTTTTTTGATTCTTCTTTGTGTTCACTTTTTTCAGCTTCATCACAGTTTCTCACTTTTGTTAAGTAAGATACAGTAGGTTTAACACCTATTTCTTCTAACACAAAATAGTTTCGTTCGTCATTTTTTCTCAAAACTGAAACTGCACTTTCTTCATCATTCAAATCGCCAAAGTAAATAGCGTTTGTAGGACAAGATTGTTGACAAGCTGTTTTTACATCACCATCAACTAATTTGCGTTCTGCTTTTTTAGCTTCCAATTTTCCGCCTTGAATACGTTGAACACACATTGAACATTTTTCCATTACACCTCTTGAACGAACTACTACATCTGGGTTTAACACCATACGTCCTAAATCATCTTGTGTTGGATTAAATGTAAAATCTTTGTTTTCATTATAGTTGAACCAATTGAAACGTCTAACTTTAAACGGACAGTTGTTTGCACAGTAACGAGTTCCAACACAACGATTGTATGCCATTGTATTTAATCCATCAGAGCTATGATTGGTTGCTAATACTGGACAAACATTTTCGCAAGGTGCGTGATTACAGTGCTGACACATCATTGGTTGGAAAACAACTTTCGGATTTAATACTTCTGGATTTTCCATATCCAAATACATATCAATTGCTCCTACTCCTTCTTCGTGTGCTTTTTCTTTTGCTTCCTTAACTTCGTTAGGCCATTTTGTTGTGTAATATCTATCAATGCGTAACCAGTGCATTTCACGAGTTTTCATTACTTGGTCTTTTCCAACTACTGCCACATTGTTTTCTGCAGTACAACTCACAACACAGCTTCCACAACCTATACAGGAATTTAAGTCAATGGTCATTCCCCATCTATGTCCTGGTCGGTCAAATGAATCCCACAAATCAACATCTTTAGGATTTACTACACCAGAATTGGTATGCATTTGTTCAGGATGATTTCCTGCTTGTGGGTCTTTAATATATTCTGATAAAACAGTTTCTTTTACAATTTCACGACCCATTAATGTATGGTGAATTTGTGTTCCTGCTATTTCGGTTGTTTCATTTGCACTTTCAATTTTTGCATCCAGTGCGGCATACATCATTGTGCCATCTATTACTTGAACAAAAGGATAAGCATTTTGTCCTACAACAGTTCCAATTTTTGTACTCAATGAACCTGCTTTATCTCTTCCATAACCTAATGCAATACCAATTGTTCCAACCGCTTGTCCTGGTTGAGGAATAACTGGCAACTTTACTGTTGTGCCATTAAATGTTACGTTCACAACACTTGCTTCTCTGTCTTGGCGTTTCATCATGTCATATTTTCCTTCCATATCGGCAGGAGACATGGTAACATAATTATCCCAAGTTATTTTTGTGATAGGGTCTGGTAATTCGTGCAACCAAGGATTGTTTGCTTGATTTCCATTTCCTATTGCTACTTTTTCGTAAAGTGCTAATTCAAACTCTCCACCTTTTACTGCATTTATTTTTTGTGCAGCATCTCCTAAATCGACTTTTACTACTGGTTTTTCTTCTTCAACTTTTTCTTCTTTCTTTTTAGCTTTTTCATGTGGTGCAACCATTAAGACTACTAGTGCTATTGGATCAACCTTTAAGCCATCTGCCATTGCCATTTTTTCATCACCTGTTCCAACTTCAATAGCTCCATCATGTAATGAGTGATTCCAAAATTCAGTAAACACCATATATTTACCTTGCATTGGGAACACACGCTCTGTCCATACTTTTTGCATGTATGAATGATAGTCACCAGAATTGCCACTCCATTTCAATAATGATTCTTGTGCTTGACGTGTATCAAACAATGGAGAAATAGTTGGTTGTGATAAACTATAGTGTGCTTTTTTAGGATTAAAATCATTCCAAGATTCTAAATAATTGTGGTCAGGACAAACGTAAGTAGCTAATGAAGCTGTTTCATCTGCTCTATCGGCAAAGGAAATACGCAATCCAACTTTATTGTATGCTTCTGAAAATTTTAACGATGCAGGTGACGTGTAAATTGGATTTGTATTGTAAGTAATAATTGCATCTACTTTTCCAGAAGCCATTTCAGCCACTAAATCAGCAAATGCTGCATCATCACCTTGGTATGTATAATTTGGATTTTCAATATCAATTGTTTTTCCATAATTATCAAGCATTTGGTTAATAGCATTCACAACCAATTGAACATTGATATCATTAGAACCACTTACTACCAAAGATTTTCCTTTGTTTTCTGCTAATTCTTTTGCAGCCTTTGCAATGGTTGCATCGCAAGCCAATGCTGAAGAAGACAATGATGAACCTCCAACAATTTTAGCAACTGCATTGTATAAATTTACAGCTACTTTTCCTTGTTCCGAAACTTTAACAGGCTCACGATAATCTGCATTTGCTCCTGTTAATGATAAGTTAGATTCGAAATGGTAATGTCTTGACATTTTTGCATGTTCTTTACTTACCTTTCGTGTTTTTGCATATTGTTTAGCAGTTTCAATTGGCGATAACCAATTTGCTAAAAAGTCTGCACCTATACTTACTATTACATTTGCTTTATCAAAATTATAAGAAGGAATTACTTCTTGTCCAAATGTTTGTGCATTTGCTTTTGCTATTCCGGAATAAGAAACTGCATCGTACTGAACTAATTTTGTTGTTGGATATTTTGCAGTAAAATCAGCAATTACAGCTTTTGTTGATGGGCTTATAATACTTGAAGATAAAATACGAATAGCTCCACCTTTTGCACTTATTGTAGTAAGTTTTTCGCCAATTTCTTTATCCACCGAAGACCACATTGATGGTGCTCCATTTGCCAAAGGTCCTTTTAATCGTGATGAATCGTATAAAGAAAGTACCGATGCTTGAACACGTGCATTTGTACCACCCATTGTTACTTTCGATAAATCATTTCCTTCAATTTTAATAGGGCGACCTTCACGTGTTTTTACAATAATTGAAGCGTAATCTTTTCCATCATAATAAGTAGAAGCATACCAGTTTGCAACACCTGGAGTAATTTCTTCGGGTTTTACAACATAAGGAATTGCTTTATTTACGGGAGTTTCACAAGCTGCCAACGATGCGGCTGTTACACTAAATCCTAAAAATTTTAGAAAATCTCTACGATTAGTTCCATTGCTTTCAGCAAGGTTAGTATCTCCTAAAAATTCTTCTACAGGTATTTGTTCTGCAAATTCATTATTCGCTTTTTGAACAAACTCTGGATTATTTTTTAACTCTTCTA
>JAYTXX010000049.1:0-2982 GCA_043742725.1 Bacteroidota bacterium
CAGGATACGAAGTGCGAAAAAATTATACTGGTGCAGATTATATTTTTTATTTGCCAATTGATACACCCAATAATGCAAAACAATTTATAGAAATTGTAAAACCAACAGCTGTGTTTTTTGTGAAATATGAATTTTGGTTCAACTATTTGAATGAGCTGAAAAAACAATCCATTCCAACATATTTGATAAGTGGAATTTTTAGAGAAGAACATTATTTTTTCAAAAAATATTCATTTTGGTTTCTCAAACAACTGCATTGCTTTACGCACTTTTTTTTACAAGACGAAAAATCAAAACAACTTTTAAATTCAAATGGTTTTGAAAACACAACAGTGAGTGGCGATACTCGTTTTGATAGAGTTTTTGAAATTGCACAACACACAAAGCCAATTGAAATAATTGCCAAATTTTCGGAAAATAAAAATGTGTTAATTGCAGGAAGTACTTGGGCAGAAGATGAAAAAATTATTGCAAGTTATAAGTTGCAAAATTTAAAATTAATAATTGCTCCTCACGAAATAAGCGAAGCAACTATTCAATCTGTTTTTAATCTGTTTAGTAATTATAAAATTGTACGATATTCTCAAGCAAAAACAGACGACATTTCCGACTATCAAATTTTAATAATTGATAATATTGGAATCCTTTCATCTGTTTATCAATATGGAACAATTGCCTTTGTTGGCGGTGGTTTTGGAAAAGGAATACACAATATTTTGGAGCCAGCAACTTTTGGTTTGCCAATCGTTTTTGGACCAAAATTTCAAAAATTTATTGAAGCGAAAGAATTGATTGATTTAGGCGGAGCATTCGCTATAAAAAATGAAACTGATTTTGAAAAAACAATGCAACAATTAAGCGACATTGAAATTTTAAAATCAGCTTCGGTTATTTCAAAAAATTATATTGCATCACGCATTGGTGCAACTGATAAAATTTTGAATTCAATAAAATTCTAAATTACTATTCCTTTTTTTCTATCGGAGAATTATCATTAAGTTTCACATCAAATAAAAAACGCAATCCTAAATTTTCACCACCATCTACAGAGTATTTATATTCGAGAAATCGTATGAAAGAAACTTTTTTGTTTAATGTACACGATATTGTATCAAATTCCATTTTTTCATTCATTCGCATTTCAACTAAATCTTGACCTGTAACAATTCTGTGTAAAGGGGAGCTAATCATGGTTCCTGGATTTTTAGGGTCTTCTACTTGATATGTAGAATCCCAAATTGAAATACATGAGTTGAAATTTTCAATAGACATTTCTTCATTTGCAGAATTATAAGCTTTTAATTTTCCAGTTCTTACAGCATTAACGACAGATGAAAATATTTTTTCTTTATCATATTTATAAGTATCATTCCATTCTTTTTCGTCCCAAGCCATTGTATCTCTATCCAAAATACTTTTAGATAAAATATTTTCGCCCCAAAGCACAGTATTATTTTTTTGCTCTTCTTTGTTTTCATTTTTATTACAGGCAATTATAGTTGTAATAAATAACAGGAATACTAGTTTTTTCATAGTTTTAGGTTTTAGAGTTTAAAACAAATTTAAAAAATTATTCAAGCAATTTTAAAATATCATCAAACACTGCTTCATCGCTTGGACGCTTTGCATTGAGGTCAACAATGTTTCCTTTCCTATCAATCAACATATAACGTGGTATAGAATTTATTTCAAAATATTTTATAATCTCGCTTCCCCAATCGCCAGGAACCAAACCATTTTTCATTTCGCCTAATCCATTTTGTTCAATTGCCTTTTTCCAAAGTTCTTCTGTTTTGTCAATTGAAATGTATAGGAATACAATATTTTTTAATTGTTTTTCTGTAAATTTTTTGTGAAGCTCTTTTGAAAATGGAAATTGTTGACGACAAGGTCCACACCAACTTGCCCAAAAATCCACATACACCACTTTTCCTTTTAAATCATCAAACGTAAAATATTTTCCATCGGTTCCTAAAATTTTCACATTGTTGCTTGTTCCCGCATTGGTAGTATTCTTAGTAGATACAATTTCTTTTGAATGAATTTGTTTTTCGCATTTTGTTTTTAAAAATTTTGAGTACACTCCGCTTTTGTCATTCTGTAAAAGTATTCCGTAAATATGTTTTGCTGTATAAGGCGAAACATTTGCAACATTATCGTTCAAATAATTGGCTATGAAATAAATGTTTGCTTGGCTTTTTATTGTTGCATTTGTAAATGCAATCTTTTTTTCCATTGAAGTAGAGTTATCTGTAAACTTATTAAATCCATTGAGTTTTGAAGTATTGTAAATAACATAGTAATTTAAAAAATTACGGTACGTTTCGCAATTCAAGGCTTCATCATTATTTGCAAGAACAGAATCAACATTCTCTAAAAGTAAAGCAGGTAAAGGAGTTACAGTAAGTCCTTTGTTTTCATTTGCATTAATTATTGGATATGCTTGTAGTTGATAAAAATAATTGTATTTAATTAAATTTGTGATGTGTGAAGAAAAAGCAGCAGAAAATTTTTCTTTGTTTTTATAATTATTAAAAAAAGTCAATTGCTTTTTTCGTTCGTTAAAAATGTTGTTTTCAAAAGCATCAATTGATGTGTTCAACATAGTTTGTTTAATTATATTTTTATCAAAATCATTTTTAAAAGTTAAATAAAATGCTTTTAAAAATTCATTGGCTAATTCACTATTTCCTTTTATTTCAAAACCTTTATGCAACGAATCATTTGAGATATTTAGTATCAAATTATCATTCGTTTCTATCCAAAAATTAATAGATTGATTGTTATAAATAAATTCAGCAATGGAAGGTTTTTCAATCGTTAATTTGAAATTACATTGATTACTTTTTATAATTGTTTTATAAAGTGGTTCAAAATCTTTGATATGATATTTATCTAATCGAACACTACAAGAATCGTTCAATGGTGAAATAAAATGACAAGTAATGTTTACATTTTGTGCGTCTAAAAAATGTAATTGAA
>JAYTXX010000050.1:0-5521 GCA_043742725.1 Bacteroidota bacterium
CATGCGAGTGATTTCCAAACTTGGAAAAAACGAAGCATATTCTTTTCCAATGGGATAATTTACCCTGTGAAAACGTATCCACAACCATTTTCTTGAGCACGGTTCAATGCCCAAATTCCAGAAGGAACTATTTGAATATTTGGTAAAATACTAGAGAATAAATCCTTCTCCACATCTTCCTTTTTTAGATTATATTTTTTTGCAATGTATTCGCTGTTTCCTTTCATTGCCATTTGGCACACACATACTTGAACACCTCGTTTTTGCAACACATCCAGCGACATATCAAGCTCAATTAATTCATCTGATTTTACATTGTAAAATTGATTTTTTATAGTTGATGTTTTGGTAATAGCATCATCTAATTTATACAATTCGCCAAGTTTATATTTTTCCCAAATGCTGTCTGGTAAAGCAATTGCCATTGCTATGGAACGAAGTACAATAACCACACTTACATCTTTATCCATAGTTCCTGTTTGGTTGCTACTATTCAAAAATGCTGTTGTTCCTTTAAATACTGCTCCATTATGAAATGCAGGAACATCCATTACCAATTTGTGTTTGCCTTTTAAATTTTTGAAAAAAAGTTCCGCTTCATTTGTTTCTTTGCTTGTATCAAGCAATTCTGCTTTTGCTTTCAATGGATTTACAATACTTGCCAAACCCAATGCTATTCCAGTTTTTGCGAATGTGCTAATAAAACTTCTACGGTGTGTTTTGTTTTTTTCTTCGTTCATTTTTTGAGATTTTAAAATTTGATTTCTAAAAAAATAAGTTCAACAAAAAGCCCTAATATTTTTATTAGGGCTTTTAAAAAATTAATCTGCTTGTAAAAATGGATATCTATAATCGGTAGGAGGAGCAAAGGTTTCCTTAATTGTGCGTGGAGAAACCCAGCGCAATAAATTAATCATTGCACCAGCTTTGTCATTTGTGCCAGAGCCACGAGCTCCACCAAATGGCTGTTGTCCAACAACTGCTCCGGTACATTTATCATTGATATAAAAATTACCAGCCGCATTTCGCAATGCTCTTGTGGCAAATTCTATTGCATAGCGGTCTTGCGCAATAATGGCTCCTGTGAGCGCATAGATAGAAGTGGAATCAACCGTTTTTAATGCTTCTTCAAATTTTTCTGCATCATATACATGAATTGTTAAAACGGGCCCAAATAACTCTTCGCACATTGTTACATACTTTGGATCTTTAGCAACAATAATAGTTGGCTCAATAAACCAACCTTTTGATTTGTCATAATTTCCGCCAGCAATAATTTCTACCTCTTTATCTTTTTTAGCATTATCAATAAATTTAGCCAACTTATCAAACGATTTTTCATCAATTACTGCATTCACAAAATTTGTGAAATCTTCTGTTGGTCCCATTTTAAATGACTTCAAATCTGCTTGTATCAAGGCTTTTGCTTCTTCCCAAAGATTTGAAGGAATATAAGCACGAGATGCTGCTGAACATTTTTGTCCTTGATACTCAAATGCACCGCGACTTATAGCTGTTGCCAACACTTTTACATCGGCAGATTTATGTGCCATTATAAAATCTTTTCCGCCTGTTTCGCCAACAATGCGAGGATAGGTTTTGTATTTGTGAATGTTGTTTCCTATTGTTTTCCAAATGTTTTGGAATACTTCGGTAGAGCCTGTAAAATGGATTCCTGCAAAATCAGCATGCGAAAAAATAACATCAGCAGCATCTGGTCCACTTGGATAAATTAAATTGATAACACCATCGGGAACTCCAGCTTTCATAAATATTTCCATCAACACATTGGCTGCATACACCTGTGTATTCGATGGTTTCCAAACCACAACATTTCCCATCATTGCACAAGATGTTGGTAAATTTCCTGCAATGGCTGTAAAATTAAATGGAGTTAAAGCATAAATAAATCCTTCTAAAGGACGATGTTCAACACGATTCCAAACACCAAAACCTGTTCCTGCAACTGGTGGTTGTTGTTTGTAAATATCAGTCATATACAATACATTGAAACGCAAAAAATCAATGATTTCGCAAGCACTATCAATTTCGGCTTGAAACGCATTTTTCGATTGACCCAACATTGTTGCTGCATTTAGCTTTGCACGATAAGGTCCGGCAATTAATTCGGCAGCTTTCAAAAAAATACTTGCACGATGTTCCCATGCCAAATTTTCCCATTTTGCTTTTGCTGCCAAAGCCGCATCAATAGCTTGAGAAACGTGTTCTTTACTTGATTTATGAAAATGTCCTAATGTATGTTTATGGTCGTGTGGTGGCGCAAGGCGAACTTTATCATTGCTACGAACTTCTTTTCCGCCAATGTACATTGGTATATCCAATTCTTTTGAACGAAGTTCTTTTAACATTGCTTGAAGCTCTTTTCTTTCGGGACTTCCCGGAGCATAACTTTTAATAGGTTCGTTCACTGGAGATGGAACGGTGTAAAATCCTTTTGGCATAGTTTGGAAATTATGAGTTATAAATTTGAAGCACAAATATAAGCAAAAAGCAAAGGTGTTTTTGCTTGAGTTGAGAATTTTAAAAATGAATAAAATGTAAAATGGAAAGAGAATAGAAATGTTAATGAATTAAGAAAAACAAACACTAATTTTTTTACACATAAGTTGGAATAGTGTATTTTAGCAACGCATACTAAAAAACAAAAAGCGAAACTTTTCATACTTTATCAAAAAAGCTAAATGGAATGAAAAAATTAATTTCTTTATTTATTTTAACAACCTATTGTTTTGTGGTTAACGGACAAACAACAAAAGTCGTAAGTACTAAATATGGTTATTCAATAAATGTCCCGATTTCGTTTTCTCAAAAACCTTCTACAAGGAAACACATTGACCTTAATTTTGTTGACCCGAATGGCAACACCATTATAATAAATGTTTCGCCAAGAGAAGCAGAAGAATATAATTATACTGTTCACGATTATACCAAAGAAGCACTTGAAGAAGGTATAAAACAGGGTAATCCAACATTTGCTATTTTAAAAGCTGAAAAATTATTCATCGGTGGAGAAAAAGCATTTTTGATAGATTATACTGCATCGGCTTATGATGCAGAAGCCTTTGAATGTTATATATTTTACAATGACATAGTTTTTACAATTACTGCCACATCGACACCTGCTGAATTTTCAAAATTTAAAACAATATTTCTCAACACTATTAAATCTCTAATAATTTCAAAATGAAAAGGACGATAGGTATAATTCTTTTAATAATTGGCGGGTTGAATTGCATTACAGTATTTACTCATTTATCACAAAACAAATCACCAGGTTCACCAATATATCTTATTCTTTTAGTAATGATGTTAGTTGGTGGCTATTCTTTAACAACTGCTAAAAAGAAAGACGATGGTAGTAACTTTAAAGAAATAGAAAAGAAGAAATGAAAAAGAATTATTATTAAATTTTGGGAGTTGATAAGGATGCAACTCCAGAAGAAATAAAAAAAGCATATAGATTATACGCATCAAAATTTCATCCAGACAAACATAGTGGAGATAAATTTTTTGAAGAGAAATTTAAAGAAATTAAAGATGCTTATGATATATTAATGGAAGATGCAAAACATAACACTTCAGAAAAAGAAAAAACTAAAACAGAACAGAAACAAGAAGCCAAAGCCGAAAGATATAACGAACCTAAAAAAGAAAATACAAATAAAAACAATTCTACATACACTACTAGTTCTTTCAATCAAAAACAAAGTAACGAAGACATAAAAAAAGAAAAAAGGCAGAAGAGTTTCTTAACTGGAATTGGCACGGCTGCAATGACAATTATTCTTTTTCAATCATTCGGAAAATATGGTTATCACGTTCCTTTCGCTATGTTCTTTTTATGTTGGACTGTTAGACAAATATTTGTGGTTTTAATTTCATTTTTTTAATCTTTAAGTAGAATATAGTAGAAGTATAGGTATTTGAAATGATTTTATAGTTACTAATAAAGGTGTTTGAAAAAATAAACTTTATATAGACGTGCACCAATTATTTTTATTACGAAAAGGTAACTCAACTATACATATATTTGGCGGATTAACTAATAAAATCAAAAGAAATGGCAGTAAATGTAACAGTAGAAGAAGGAAACCAATTCGTTGCTTATGAAATGAGAGAGCGAGAAATTGAAACCCAACTTGAGGAACTTAAAAAAGTTGAAAACAAAACGCAGGAACAAAAAGTATTTATGGAAAACTTAACCCAAGAACTTAAGAAGATTAACGATTGGTTTGTAAGAAGTGCCAAGTATTAAGAACTAACAACGAACGCCTAACACCAGTTGCTGTTGCACAAACTTCTAAAAATTTTAATTAGAAAAAACAGGACTGAATAGAAACAATTTAAGCGATGCTAATTTTGTGAATAGTGTTTTTTGTTTGAAAAAAAGCATTGTTATAAAGTATAAAATAGTTTCGTTGCAAAATCAATTATTTATTTTTTTCTCTGCGTTCTCTGCGCCTCTGCGAGAAATATTTCTTTGCGAACTCTGTGGTAAAAATAAGTTCTCGATACATTTTTCTGAAAAAGAAAAACACTCGAACCAACTATGCACTCATAATTTATAATTAATAACTCATAATTTTCTCAAACATTTTCCTATCTTTATTGTTGAACTTAAACACGTAAAAAAAACAAAAAATATGAAAATAGAAATCGGACAAAAAGCTCCCGTATTTACACTACTCGATAGTGATAAAAACAGCATTTCATTGGAAGCATACAAAGGCAAAAATGTATTGTTATTGTTTTTTCCATTAGCATTCACAAGCACTTGCACAGCCGAACTTTGTGCTACACGCGATGATATTGCAACTTATAACAATGCCAATGCACAAGTGTTTGGTATTTCGGTTGATTCACGTTTTGTGTTAGGAAAATTTAAGGAAGAACAACATTTGAATTTTCCTTTGCTTTCCGATTTCAACAAAGAAACATCAACTGCTTATGATTGTTTGTACGAAGATTTTATAGGAATGAAAGGTGTTTCAAAGCGTTCGGCTTTTGTGATTGATAAAGATGGAATTATTCGTTATGCTGAAGTACTTGAAAAAGCAAGTGATTTGCCAAATTTTGTTGCAATAAAAGAAGTGTTGGCAGGATTGAAATAATTTTTTTGTCATTGCGAGGGAGGCACGACCGAAGCAATCTATATACAAAGTAATGTATTTAGATTGCCCCGCTTTAATCGTAATGAAAGAATTGAAATAAATTATTTCGATTAAAGTGTTGCAATTGCAAAACCAGCACCAAGCAAAATCACTATAAACTTAATTAAATTAAAGCGATGATTTTCGCTCGATTCAAAAAGAATGGTGGTGGAAATATGAAGAAAAATACCAACTACCACAGCCATTATTTTATTAAAATAAGAAGAAAAATTTCCAATCATATTTTCGCCAATAACAATACTTGTGAGTGTTCCAAGTGGTGTGATGGATGCAAATAAAATGAGCAACAAAATTGCATTTTTTTTACTCACATGCGATTGCAAAAGCAT
>JAYTXX010000051.1:0-7440 GCA_043742725.1 Bacteroidota bacterium
TCATGAAAAAAAGCGACCATACATTATTTTGAAATCGGCGCAAACTGCCGATGGTTTTATTGATACGTTACGCAATGATGCAAGTACTCCAGCATTGAAAATTAGCAATGAAAAATCGAACCAATTGGTTCATCAATGGCGTAGTGAAGAACAAGCCATAATGGTTGGAAAAAATACCGCTTTGCTTGACAATCCTCAACTTACAGTTAGAAAAGTAGAAGGCAAAAATCCACTACGAATTGTTACTGATAGAAATTTAGATATTCCGAAAAATTATTATTTGTTAGATAAAAGCACACCAACACTTGTTTTTACGAGTATTGAAATTCAATCTTCCACCAACTTGGAATATGTAAAAATAAATTTTGATGAAAAAATAATTTCTCAAATTTTAAATGAATTGTATCAACGAAATATTCAATCACTCATTGTTGAAGGTGGATACAGTGTTTTAAATAGTTTTATTTCCGAAAATGTTTGGGACGAAGCACGTGTTTTTATTTCCAACAAAAAAATAGATGATGGTGTAAATGCTCCATCAATATTGAAAAACTCGATGCAAACAGCAACAATTGCGGGAGATATTTTACTTACTTATGTAAACCAATAAATGCTTTTTGAAGATACTTACTTAACTATAAATGCCACTTCTGAAGGTTTATTTAAAGAGAAAGGAAGTAAGTTTATTGCTTATGCTTATCCTGTTTCAACAGAAGAAGATATCAAAAACAATTTAGCTGTTTTACGAAAATTACATCCTTCAGCTCGTCATCATTGTTATGCTTATCGGCTTGGTGCAGACAAACAAGCATACAGAGCAAATGATGATGGAGAACCTTCTAACACAGCAGGAAAGCCAATATTTGGGCAAATACAATCAAAGGATTTAACAAATGTTTTAGTTGTTATTGTTCGATATTTTGGTGGAACTTTGTTAGGCGTTAGCGGATTAATAAATGCTTACAAACAAGCAGCAGCAGATGCTTTGGCTAACGCAACAATAATAGAAAAAACAGTTGATGAAGTATATGAAATCAAATTTGAATATTTGCAAATGAATGATGTGATGAAAATAATTAAAGATGAAGCTTTGACTATTTTATCACAAAATTTTGAATTGACTTGTGTACTTTCATTTTCGGTTCGCAAAAGTAATTCTATAAAAGTATATGATATGTTCAGCAAAATCAGTAATCTTGAAATCAATTTTATAAAAACAATTTAGTATGAAACTATTAAAAGAAATGTGCGCTATTCACGCTCCATCAGGAAACGAAGCACCTATGACCAATTTTTTATTGAAATATATTGAGAAGAATAAAAAATCGTGGAAAGTAAAACCAACAGTTTATGCTGGAAAAAAATTTCAAGATTGTATTGTTTTAATATTTGGAAAACCGCGTACAGCAATTTTTGCACACATTGATAGTATTGGTTTTACAGTTCGTTATGGAAAACAATTAGTGAAAATTGGTGGACCAAGAACTATTGATGGTTTTCAATTGGTGGGAACAGATAGCAAAGGAAAAGCAGATGTGAAATTGAGTTTAGTTACCGATAAAAAAACAAAAGAAGTTAGTTTGCAATATGCGTACAAACGAGATTTAGAAACAGGAACAGAACTAACATTCAAATCCAATTGGAGAGAAGACAAAGAGTATGTACAATGTTGTTATATGGATAATCGTTTAGGAGTTTATAATGCGCTAAAAGTTGCAGAAACACTAAAAGATGGAGCAATTGTTTTTAGTTGTTATGAAGAACATGGCGGAGGAACTGTTTCATTTATTCAAAAATTTTTACAAGAAAAATATAATATCAATCAGGCTTTAATTTCTGATATATCGTGGATTTCAGATGGAGTGCATCCAGGAAAAGGACCAGTAATTTCGTTGCGTGATAGTTTAATTCCTCGCAGGAGTTATGTAAATAAATTGATTGCAATAGCAAATAAAAATAAACTTGCATACCAATTAGAAGTAGAAGGAAGTGGAGGAAGCGATGCTAAAGAATTGCAAATGGCTGAATATGCTTGGGATTGGTGCTTTGTGGGTGCTGCCGAACAAAATGTACATACGCCCGATGAAAAAGTTCACAAAAAAGATATTGAAGGGATGATAAAAATGTACAATGTGTTTATGGAAAAATTATAAACAAAATCGATGAAGAATAATTTGCGAATAATATTTATGGGCACACCTGAATTTGCGGTGGCATCATTGGATATTCTTATTCAACATAATTACAATGTGGTGGCTGTGATTACTGTACCCGACAAACCAGCAGGGCGAGGACAACAATTACAACAATCGGCAGTAAAAAAGTATGCACTCGAAAAAAAGTTAAACATTCTTCAACCAGAAAAATTAAAAAATGAAACATTTCTTGCTGAACTAAAAGCTTTGAATGCAGATTTGCAAATTGTAGTTGCCTTTAGAATGTTGCCAGAAGTTGTTTGGAATATGCCACCTAAAGGAACAGTGAATCTACATGGCTCGTTGTTGCCTCAATACAGAGGTGCTGCTCCAATTAATTGGGCAATCATAAATGGGGAGAAAGAAACAGGTGTTACTACTTTTTTCTTGCAACACGAAATTGATACAGGAAAAATTATTTTCAGAGAAACAATTACAGTAGGAGAGATTGAAACTGCAGGAGATGTACACGATAAATTAATGGAAATAGGCGCTTCATTAATTTTAAAAACTGTTCAATCAATTGAAAATAATAATTTCCAAGAAACAGAACAAAGTAAATTGATTGTTAATGAAAGTGAATTAAAACACGCACCCAAAATTTTTAAAGAAGATTGTAAAATCAATTGGAATAAATCCGTTCAAGAAATTTATAATTTTATTAGAGGTTTAAGTCCTTATCCAACAGCATTTACAGCGTTTGTATTGAGTGATGATAAAAAACATATTGTAAAAATATTTAAAACCGAAAAAGAAATTGCCACTCATAACTTTCCTATTTCAACAGTTGTAAGTGATTCTAAAACATATATTAAAATTGCTTTAGCTGATGGCTTTATTAAAATTATTGATTTACAATTAGCAGGAAAAAAACGAATGTTGGTAGATGAATTTTTAAGGGGATTTAAAATTGATAGTGTTTTAAAAGTAGTTTAGTTATTGAGTAAAACACTTATTCTCTAAAATGAAAACTCCCCGATAAATTTTTATCGAGGAGTTTTTATAATGATTGTAAAGAATATTAGTAACTAGCGGTAGCCCCGTAATATTCGCAACTTAAGTTGTAATATCTTGTGGCTCCATCAGAACCCTTGCTTGTGTAAGTTCCTTTTTCACCTTCAGCAGCGGATAAAGTATAAGTTCCTGAAATACTATAATAATTTGCATAACCACAGCTACTTGTAAGATTATAATTGTAAGTATAAGTTCCCGGAGATACATTGTAATAGGTATCAAAACTACTGCCTGATGATAATCCAGTAAAGGAATAACCATTAAACGAATAGCAATACAATGTTGGTGTATTTATTGAAAGATAAACAGCACCAGGTTTTCCATCGTCTTTTTTGCATGATGCTGTTAGAAGCAAAGAACCAACAACAATTGATAGTAGTAATTTTTTCATTTTATAAAAGTTTAAAAATTAATTGAATTCAAATGTATGAAAAAATTGAAATGAAAAAAATATAAAATAAAATCGCCCCAATTTCTTGAGGCGATTTTTCTAAAAACCATGGCGTGATTTTCAGACATTGTAAGCTGTGTATAGCTTACAAATACTATTCAGATTTTTTCGACTTTTTTTCAGATTCTTCCATATCTGCTTTCAGATTTGAAAGAACATTCATATCGCCAAGTGTTGTTTTCTCAACACTGTCTTTTACTTTTTTTACTGCTTTTTTCTCTTCTTCTCCAGCTGTTTTCTTTTCAGTTGCAACAGCCGCTCTTTCGGCAGCAGTAACATCTTCATTTATTTTACTATGAGAAACAATGATTTTTTTACCTTCTTTGTTAAACTCAAGTATTTTAAAATCCAATACTTCTTCTGCTTTAGCAGTAGTTCCATCGGCTTTTACCAAATGACGTGTTGGAGCAAATGCTTCAACTCCATAAGGCATAGATACGATAGCTCCTTTATCCATTACATTAATAATGGTTCCTTGATGAATAGAATCAACCAAGAAAATAGTTTCGAAAATATCCCAAGGATTTTCTTCCAATTGTTTATGTCCTAAACTTAATCTGCGATTTTCTCCATCAATTTCTAAAACTACAACATCTATTTTATCCCCAATTTTAGTAAATTCTGAAGGGTGTTTAATTTTTTTAGACCAAGACAAATCAGAGATGTGGATTAATCCATCAACACCTTCTTCTAATTCAACAAAAATACCAAAGTTAGTAAAGTTGCGAACTGTAGCCGAATGTTTAGTTCCTTTTGCATATTTAGTAATTACATTGCTCCAAGGGTCAGGCATCAATTGTTTAATACCTAAACTCATTTTACGTTCTTCTCTATCTAAAGTTAAAACTACTGCTTCAACTTCGTCTCCTACTTTTAGGAAATCGTGAGCTGTGCGCAAATGTTGGCTCCAACTCATTTCCGAAACGTGAATTAAACCTTCAACACCTGTAGCTATTTCTACAAATGCACCATAATCAGCTATAACAACTACTTTACCTTTTACTTTATCGCCTACAGCCATTTCAGCTTTTAAACCATCCCAAGGATGAGCCGAAAGTTGTTTTAAACCTAATGCAATACGTTTTTTCTCGTTATCAAAATCAAGAATAACTACATTGATTTTTTGATCTAATTTAACGATTTCTTCAGGGTGGTTAATACGTCCCCAAGATAAATCTGTTATGTGAATCAATCCATCAACACCGCCTAAATCAATAAACACACCGTAAGAAGTAATATTTTTAACAGTTCCTTCCAATACTTGTCCTTTTTCTAATTTACCGATGATTTCTTTTTTCTGTTGTTCTAATTCTGCTTCAATCAATGCTTTGTGAGAAACTACAACATTTTTAAATTCATTGTTGATTTTCACAACTTTAAATTCCATTGTTTTTCCAACGTACACATCGTAATCACGAATTGGTTTTACATCAATTTGTGAACCAGGTAAAAATGCTTCAATTCCAAATACATCAGCAATCAAACCTCCTTTTGTGCGACATTTAACATATCCTTTAATAATCTCATCATTGTTAAGTGCTTGATTAACTCTATCCCACGATTTCATTGCACGAGCAGTTTTGTGAGAAAGGATTAATTGTCCACTTTTATCTTCTTGGCTTTCTACATAAACTTCAACAACATCGCCAATTTTTAAATCTGGATTGTAACGAAATTCTGATAATTGAACTACTCCGTCTGATTTGTAACCAATGTTTACAACAACTTCTCTACTATTTTTGGAAACTACTTTTCCATCAATAATTTCGTTTGCGGCTACTGATTTTAGTGTTTTTTCATAAATAGCGTCTAATTCTTCACGCTCCGTTTTTGAATAATTTTCACCTTTTTTTCCTACTGAATTCCAATCAAATGCTTCTGTTTCAGTAATATTTTCTAATGTTTCTGCCATTTTGTTAGGCTTGTTTTTTTGTATCCAATCATTGCGTTTTTCTTAAATGATTGAAGGGGTTAATACTATTGTTTTTTATTTCCCTGTTTTTTGAGGGGAAACAAATGTACGATTTTTTCTTTTCCGAAATTAAAATTGATAAAAAATTTCTTTCACAAACCAATTATATTCTACTCTGTTTGTAGAAATTAAACATTTGTTTATTAAATTCATTTTTATAAAATTATTCTTACACTTGGTTTTAAATTATTTATAATTTTGCTCTATAATATAATCAAAATCCAAAAAATATAAAATATGTTAGCCACACAACGTTCAAAGGTTCATAATTTTAGTGCTGGTCCAGGAATATTGCCAGCAGAAGTATTACAACAAGCAGCTGAAGCTTGTATCAATTTTGATAATCTAAATCTTTCCTTGTTAGAAATTTCTCACCGAAGCAAAAATTTCGAGAAAGTAATGGACGATTCGCGTGCATTGGTAAAAGAATTATTAGGATTGAATGATAATTACAAAATTCTATTTTTAGGTGGTGGTGCAAGTTTACAATTTGCAATGGTTCCTTACAATTTACTTCGCACAGATGGTACTGCTGGATATATCAATACTGGTGTTTGGGCAAACAAAGCAATTAAAGAAGCAAAAATGATTGGCAACACAATAGTTGTTGCATCATCTGAAGATAAAAAATACATCTACATTCCTAAAGGCTTTGATATTCCTACTAACCTTGATTATTTACACATCACTTCCAACAATACCATTTATGGAACACAAATGAAATCATTTCCAAAAACTACAGTACCATTGGTTTGCGATATGAGTAGTGATATTTTTAGTAAAAAAGTAAATGGAAATGATTTTGCTTTAATTTATGCAGGAGCACAAAAAAATATGGGACCAGCAGGAAGTACAATGGTTGCAGTTGATGAAACTAAACTTGGTAAAACAGGACGTAAAATGCTATCAATGCTCGATTACCAAGTACACATAAAAGGCGATAGTATGTACAACACACCACCAGTATTCCCTATTTATGTTTCAATGCTAACAATGAAATGGCTAAAAGACAATGGTGGCATAGCTTGGATTGAAAAGATAAATCAACAAAAAGCAGATACACTATACAATGAAATTGACCGAAACTCAATGTTTGTTGGAACTACCGCAAAAGAAGATCGTTCAAATATGAATGTAACCTTTGTGATGCACAATCCAGAATTGGAAACCGAATTTGATAAACTTGCAAAAGAAGCCAATTTAAGTGGATTGCGAGGACATCGCGATGTGGGTGGTTATCGTGCTTCGTTGTACAATGCACTTCCATTGGAAAGTGTAAATGCATTGGTTGAAGTAATGCAAGCTTTCGAAAAAAAATTTCTATAGATAAAATTAAAATGTCGAAGTAATCAAAGAGATTGGTAAATTAATATATAATAAAAAAGCCCCAATTCAATAAAGAATTGAGGCTTTTTTTTAAAATCGGCAACGACATACTCTCCCACATTATAGTGTAGTACCATCTGCGCTGGTTAGCTTAACTTCTCTGTTCGGAATGGGAAGAGGTGGACCTAACCGCTAAAGTCACCTAAAACTATCGTTCCGTTTTAGCGGAACATATATAAGATTGACATAATAAAGAAAAAAAATACAAATAGAAAATATCATAAAAACAAAATAGAAAACTTAATAAGAAAGCTAACGGGTAATTAGTATTGCTCAGCTTTGACATTACTGTCTTTACACTTGCAACCTATCAACGTGGTAATCTTCCACGACCCTTTAAAGAAATCTTATCTTGAGATGAGTTTCGCACTTAGATGCTTTCAGCGCTTATCTCATCCGAACATAGCTACCCAGCGATGCAG
>JAYTXX010000052.1:0-39306 GCA_043742725.1 Bacteroidota bacterium
CGTTTTCTGCACCTCTCAATCGGTAAGGACCTTGATTGCTTTCAATGCCTTGAAGTTGATTGCGTGCAAACTTACCACGAGAAACTGCAGCACTCAATGTGGTAGCATATAAACCTTGTTTTTCTTTGTTTTTATTGTCTTTGTTGGTTTTTACAGCCGTTGAAAAACTTACACCTTGTGCTTTTTTATTAAAATTCATGAAATAACTTGTTGGTCGTTTGAGCACAAAATCGCCAGCAATTAATTTTGTATTTGCTGTTGATAGCTGAATAAAAACTTTGTCGAACTCCTGCAATTGCTGTGTGTTTCCTTCGGCTTGAATGGGTATGTTGTTGTCCGTTGCTGCCAATAAAATATCTACATTGTTGGATAAATGCCCCGATAATTGTAAGTTCAAATTTGAATTTACAACCATATCTTGATTGTTTCCAAAACTAATTCCACGCGAAATACTTCCGCTTTTATTTAATCCATCCATTTTAAAAATATCATCTGATTTTGATTCTATTTTATAATTGAACGGGTTTATGTTTCCTTGCAAATCGGTATGAATGTTTGTAATGTCTTTGTGTTTGGTTTCGGAAGAAAACAGATATGGAAATGTTTTGTAAGTTGCTTTTAGGTTATCGAGTTTGATGTTGTTTTCTGTAAGTTTTTTTCGATTGAAAATAATACTACCATCAGCATAATTTATTTTATAAAATGAAGTATCAAGGGTTGTGTTTTCTGTTTTTAATGTAATGGAATTGGGTACAAGGCTCAATGTATCTAACGTCAATGTATCTGCCGAAAGGGCTATTTGTTTTGTATGTATATTGCCCATAACCTGTGCAAACACAGCATTACAGCTCAAGCAAAAAAGAAAACAACTAATTATTTTTCGCAACATTGTGAATTTAAAAGTACTAAATATGTGCAAATGGTAATTTGTGAATGAAATAAACAAGATTGGGTAAACGGAAAAGATTGAATAAGATTATATGTTGAGTGTTTTTGTGCCTTGTCAGTTCGAGTGTTTTTCTTTTTCAGAAAAACGTATCGAGAACAAGTAATGTTTTTTTCTATTGATAAAAAAAGCAACAAAAAATAAGCCCCACCGAAGCGGGGCTTGTAGGTTTACACCTTCGGCATATAGCCTTATTGTGATAAGAAATTCAAAGATTGAATAAAAATTTCTTGAAACAAATGTAGTATAAAATTGTGCAGATGCAAATTATTTTCTAATTTGCTATTCAATAAAAAATAAAAAATTTATGGCAAAAATTTTAGGACTTGATTTAGGAACTAACTCTATTGGGTGGGCGGTAGTGGATGATAAAAACAACAAAATAAACGGTATAGGTTCTCGTATATTCCCAATGGGTGTGAATATGGAGAAAGGAAATGAAGAATCTAAAAATGCAACAAGGCGAGAAGCAAGAGGAAAGAGAAGAAATTATTTCAGAAGAAAAATTAGAAAAAACCTTTTGTTAAAAGAGTTGCAAAAAAACAATATGGCTCCAACTTCTGAATCGGAGTTAAATGAATGGAATAAAGAAAACCCTTATGTATTAAGACAAAGAGCAATTTCAAAACCAGTTTCTTTATTGGAACTGGGAAGAATTTTCTTTCATTTGAGCCAACGAAGAGGATTTAAAAGCAATCGTAAATCAGGTAGTGAAGACGATAAAGAAAAGAGTGCAATATTTAAAGGAGTTCCGGCAAGTGGAAAAATTGGAATATCTGAAACAAAAAATCAAATTGAAAACTATAAAACATTAGGTGATTATCTGGCATCTTTAAATCCACACGAAACAAGAATAAGAAACAGATATACAACACGCAAAATGTATATTGATGAATTCAATACTATTTGGGAAGAACAAAAAAAATATCATCCACAAGTACTTAATGATAAATTAAAAGCCAAACTTGGTATTAATGATAAAGGAAAAGAAACAGGAATTTTATTTTATCAACGCCCTTTGCGTTCGCAAAAACATTTAATAGGTAAATGCACATTTGAACCAACAAAAACAAAATGTCCTGTAAGTGCTATTTCATTTGAGTTATTCAGAGCTTGGCAATGGACACATTCAGTTGAATGTAATGGAGAAAAACTAAGTAAAGAGCAAAGAGAAATTATTTTAAATCTACTTTGTACAAAAGATAAAACAGAATTTAAAGATATACGCAAGGCACTAAAGTTAACCGATAGCAGTAATAATTTTAATTATAAAGAAGATGATAAAGTAGTGGGAACGTATACCATTTCAAAACTTTCAAAGTTGTTTGGCAAAAAATGGGATGAGATGAATGAGCAACAAAAAGAAGATGTATGGCATATTATTTACACGGCAACGGATGATGAATGGTTATTAGAATACGCAAAAAACAAATGGAGCTTTGATGAAAAACAAATTAAAAGTTTAAAAGCAATTAATTTTAAACAAGATTATGCGCAGTTAAGTAGAAAAGCAATTTTAAATATTTTAGAATTTCTTCCCGATTTTAGATACGATGAAGCAGTAGTATTAGCAGGTGTTAAGAATGCTTTTGGGAATGATTGGAATAAATTTGATTCAACTAAAAAAGAGGAAATAATAAATGCAATTGCAGATATTGTTTTAAATAATGAAAACTATATTGATGTTGTAAAAGAATTTTTAAAAGATGATTATTCTCTAACAGATGAACAGTTAAAAAAACTATACCATCATAGTTTAAAAATGAAATCAGAATTGCAAAGCAAACTTCCCGTTGATGTAACTGCTGATAAGGAAATTGCCAATTTAAGAAATCCAATGGTTTCTCAAGCCTTGTTTGAATTAAGAAGTTTAATCAATAATTTGATTGATGAACACGGTGCATTTGATGAAATAAAAGTAGAAATGGCACGTGATTTAAAAAGTTCGGCTGACAAACGAATGGAAATTCGCAGAGACCAAAAACGTTTGGAAGCAGAGAATGACAGAGTAAAAAAAGAATTGGAAAAATACAATATGCCTCCAACTCACGATAATGTTTTGAAATTTAAATTATGGGAAGAGTGCAAAAAACAATGTCCATATACAGGCAAACAAATTGGTGTTGAAATTTTATTTGGAGGTGAAATACAAATAGAACACATAGTGCCTTGGAGCATTTCGTTGAATGATAGTTTTATGAATAAGACACTTTGCTTTGCTGATGAAAACAGAGCCAAAGGAGATAAAACACCGTTTCAATTTTATGGTAATGATGAAGCCAAATGGGAAGTGGTAAAAGAGCGAGCAAAAAAATTATTTGCAAACCCTGCAAGCTACAGCAAATACAAAACCTTTATTAAACAAACTGTTGATGATGGATTTATTGCCCGTCAGCTTAATGATACAAGGTACATTGCTAAAGAAGCAAAAGTATATTTAGAAAAAGTTTGCAAAAATGTAAAAGTAGCACCCGGACAAATGACTGCAAATCTTCGTCATCATTGGGGATTAAATAAAATACTCAACACAGTTGATGATACCAAATCACGAGATGACCACCGCCACCACGCTGTTGATGCTTTAGTTATGGCTTGTTTTACTCAAAAACATTTGAATGAAATTTCAAAATGGAACAGATATAACCGAACCTATGAAATGCAAGCCATTTCAAAACCTTGGGAAAATTTTTGGATTGATACAAAGGCAGCAATAGATAACGTTTTGGTTTCTCATAAAAACAAAAACAGAGTTTTAACTTCAAAAAATATTACGATTGAAAAAGATGGAGAAACTCACAAAGGAAAAGGAGTAGCAGCAAGAGGGCAATTACACAAAGAAACTATTTATGGTTTACATAAAGATAAAAAAGGCGAAACAAATTATCATATTCGAAAACCACTTGAAGCAATTGATAACAAAGCAAAAGTGAATAAAATTGCAGACATCAATGTTCAGAAATTAATTATTGCTGCAATAGAAAAAGCTGGAGGATACACAGGTGATAAAAAAGATAAAGTGCCTACTAATGCCTTTTTTAAAGCAGATGAACAAGGCAATAAATTACCATTAGTTTTTTTGCCAAACAAAAATGGCAATCCAATTCCAATTAAAAAAGTAAGAGTAAAAGAAGTTTCAAGCGGGGCGGTAAAATTAAAAGACAACATCAATCAATGGGTAGAACCAGGAAGTAATAATCATATTATAGTTTATAAAAATGCTTTAGGCGAATTATGTGATAAAGCCATTTCATTTTGGGAAGCAGTTGAACGTAAGAAACAAAAGCAGCCACTTTATCAATTACCTGAAAATGGTGTTAAAATAATAACGACTTTACAAATTAATGATATGTTTTTGTTAGGAATAAAAGAAGATGAAATAGATTGGAAAAAACCAAATATTAATTATTTGAAACAGCATTTGTATAGGGTGCAAAAAACTTCATCTATACATTACAGTTTTAGGCTGCATAATGCTTCTACATTAAATAACAAAAAAGAAGAAGTAGAACTTCAAAGTTTTAAAAAATGGATAGAGCTTAACCCAATCAAAGTAAAAATATCCCCAACAGGAAAAATCAAAAAAATAAATTAAGCACCAACCCCGATAATTTTTTATTATCGGGGTTTTAAATTTTTATTTAATGATAAAACAAACATTATACTTCAGCAATCCTTTTCATTTAAGCACCAAGCTCGAACAGCTTGTGATTACTAGCAAAGAAACAGGAGAAATAAAACAACGCCCTATTGAAGATTTGGGTTTTGTGATATTGGATAATCAGGAAATAACTTTTACACAAAGCGTAATGCAGGCATTGGCTGAAAACAATGTTGCGGTGGTGTTTTGTGATAAAACACATCACCCCTCATCAATGCTATTTCCGTTGGATGGAAATACTTTGCAAAGCGAACGATACAAACATCAGATAGAAGCTACCGAACCATTGAAAAAACAATTGTGGCAACAAACTATAAAAGCAAAAATTAGAAATCAGGCGGAATTATTTAAACAATTGGGAAAAGATAACGAAGCATTGAAACGCTATGCTACCAAAGTATTGAGTGGCGATACGAGCAATGAAGAAGCACAAGCGGCAAGGCATTATTGGAAACATATTTTTGATAGCGAAACATTTATAAGAGATAGGTTTGGAATGCCTCCAAATCCAACATTAAATTTTGGTTACACTATTTTGCGTTCTGCAACCGCTCGTGCATTGGTTGGTTCGGGTTTAATACCAACACTTGGAATTCATCATCACAACAAATACAACGCATTTTGTTTGGCAGATGATATTATGGAACCTTATCGACCGTTTGTAGATAAATTGGTGGTGGAACTAAAAAACGAAAGTGATGACTACCACAAAATGACAAAAGAAATAAAAGCACGATTGATTGGAATAATAAGTACAGATGTGATGATGGGAGAAAATAAAAGTCCGTTAATGATTGCATTGAGCCAAACTACAGCATCGCTTGTAAAATGTTTTGAGGGGAAAGAAAAAAATATAAAATATCCGACACTTGTTTGATAAAATATAAATAAAGGGATTCGATGAATTGGGTAAGGTTTGTACAAAACACCAATCTACTTGAATACAGCCTATTCTTAGTCGTTTGTATTCGGGAGCGAATCCCTCTGACAAAATTAATAAAAAATTAGTTAACAGTTAAGTATTGATAGTTTTTAATAATGTCAGATACAAACAAATCTAGGCTTAATGCTTATCGTATCATGTGGTTATTTGTGTTTTTTGATTTGCCAACTGAAACTAAAAAAGATAGAAAACTTGCTTCTCGTTTCCGTAAGGAATTACAGAAAGATGGTTTTACGATGATGCAATTTTCGGTTTATTCACGTCATTGTGCAAGTTTGCAAAGCACAGAAGTACACGTTAAAAGAGTTGATAAATTAGTACCACCAAAAGGGCAAGTAAGTATATTGCAGATTACCGACAAACAATACGGAGACATAAAAAATTATTGGGGAGCGAAAGAATCTCCTTTGCATTCTGCCCCCAATCAATTAGAATTATTTTAGAAATGAAAAAACGGGAAAGAATGTTAAAAAACTATTCAATCCCGTTCATTTTTTTTCACATCATTTCTTTGTAACATATTGATACTAAAACTCACAAATTTAATATCTAATGTAAAATATCAATCTTTGAAATCAAATCACAACCCAACAGCTGGGCTTAAAATACCTCTTTTAAATGTAAAATATCAATCTTTGAAATCAAATCACAACTTATCTCCTAAAACACTTATCAACTACACGAATGTAAAATATCAATCTTTGAAATCAAATCACAACTCTGCTCACTTTTCATTTTACTTAATTCATAATGTAAAATATCAATCTTTGAAATCAAATCACAACAATAAAATTACGTTGCACTTATTTTTTGGAATGTAAAATATCAATCTTTGAAATCAAATCACAACTATTTCAAAAGAATTGATAGAGAATTTAGTAATGTAAAATATCAATCTTTGAAATCAAATCACAACATGTTCAATCAGCAAAAAAAAATGGTGTTGAATGTAAAATATCAATCTTTGAAATCAAATCACAACATATGTCGTGCAGTATGCGTGGTAGTAAAAATGTAAAATATCAATCTTTGAAATCAAATCACAACTCGTCCAAACGGTTTGCAGAACCACTATCAAATGTAAAATATCAATCTTTGAGATCAAATCACAACCTTTTAATTACAAGTTTATTTGATTTTTTAATGTAAAATATCAATCTTTGAAATCAAATCACAACTGTGCAAAACGGTCATTTAATGGCTTAATAGGTGTGAATCATGTAAAACGTGTATTTGTAAAACTACAATATGTCAAAGAAATGTTTGTGTGAAATTCAAACACAGACAAATGTAAAAACAATTTTAATTCTTTTTGACAAATGTTTTTTTATTGATAATTGTTTGAAGAAAGAATCTGTTTGGCATTGCACTTTTATCTATAATCTATTTTGTAATCAAAACCAATTCATACATTTGTTAGCAGTATTAAATACGCAAAAAGATGAAAAAAATTATAACTTATAATGTAAATGGAATTCGTTCGGCAATAAGCAAAGGATTGATGGATTGGCTAAAAGCAACCAATGCAGATATTGTTTGTTTTCAAGAATTAAAAGCAGAACCAACACAATTGGATTTAAAAATTTTTGAGCAAGCAGGTTATCATCACTTTTGGTATCCCGCACAAAAAAAGGGTTACAGCGGAGTTGCAATTTTTACAAAACAAAAACCAACCAATGTTCACTACGGTTGTGGTATTGCCGAATATGATTTTGAAGGCAGAGTTATTCGTGCCGACTATGGCGATGTGTCGGTAATGAGCGTGTATCATCCAAGCGGAAGTAGCGGAGAAGAGCGACAAGCATTTAAAATGAAATGGCTTACCGATTTTCAAAAATACATTGATACATTAAAAAAAGAACGTAGTAAATTAATTATTTGTGGCGATTATAATATTTGTCATCAACCAATAGATATTCATAACCCAAAGAGCAATGCAAACAGTAGTGGTTTTTTACCAGAAGAGCGCAAATGGATTGATGATTTTATGAAAACAGGTTTTGTAGATAGTTTTCGACATTTTAACAAAGAACCACACAATTATACATGGTGGAGTTTTAGGTCAAATGCAAGAGCTAAAAATTTGGGCTGGCGAATTGATTATAATTTGGTAAGTAAAACAATGGAAACAAAGATGAAACGAGCAAGTATTTTGGCAGAAGCAAAACATTCTGACCATTGTCCCGTTTTGTTGGAAATAGATTTTTAAAAACTTTTTTTGCTCGTAATATCTTTTCTGTTAATAAATTATGAAATTTGAAGATATTATTTACATTTGTTCTTTCCCAAAATAAACGTAAAAATAATTTATGAAAAAAATAATTTATGCACTGCTATTGGGTAGTATTTTTACTTCCTGCGGAGGCGATAGCAAAACAAAAGGCGAAAGCCGAAAAGCAAAGGGAGATGCATTTTATGGTGGGGTTTTTAAAATGAACGAATTGGAGGATTTTAAAAACTTATATCCTTTAAATCTTACCGAAATAACATCGTTTCATATTGCAAGTCAAGTTTACGAAGGACTTGTAAAATTATCTCAAGTCGATTTAACAATAGTGCCATGTATAGCAGAAAAGTGGGAAAAAAACCCAGATGCCACACAGTGGATTTTTCATTTACGCAAGGATGTAAAATTTCATGACGACCCTTGTTTTAGCGGAGGAAAAGGCAGAGAAGTTACCGCTCAAGATTTTAAATATTGTTTTGATAAACTATGTTCATCGAGTCCCGATAATCAACAATTTAGTAGCACATTCAAAGATCGTGTTGTTGGAGCAAACGCATTTTTTCAATCTACACTCGACAAAAAACCACTTGTTGGTGGCGTTTCGGGAGTTAAAATAATTGATGATTATACAATAGAAATAGATTTAACACATTCTTTTGCTGGGTTTTTAAATATATTGGTAACGCAAGGCTGTTGGCTTTATCCGCAAGAAGCAATTGAAAAATATGGTTCCGATATGCGTGTAAAATGTGTAGGAACAGGACCATTTCAGGTAAAAAGTATAAAAGAAGGCGAAGCTGTAATATTGGAACGCAATCCGAATTATTGGAAAATAGATGAAAGCGGAAACCAATTGCCTTATTTAGATGCATTGAAAATCTCGTTCATAAAAGAAAAAAAAGCAGAATTGTTGGAATTTAAACGAGGAAATTTAGACATGATTTTTCGTTTACCAATTGAAATGATACCAGATATTTTGGGAGAACTGGAACATGCAAAAAATGGAAACATTCCTTTTGAAATGCAGGTAGTTCCCTCGATGAGTATTTTTTATTATGGTTTTCAAACACAAGGCGATATTTTCAACAAAAAAGATGTTCGATTGGCATTTAACTATGCGGTGGACAGAGAAAAAATTGTGAACTATACATTGCAAGGAGAAGGCGTTCCGGGAATCTATGGAATAGTGCCTCCATCGTTTGCGGGATATGACAATAAAAAATTGAAAGGCTACACATTTGATGTGGATAGAGCTCGTAAATATTTGGCAGATGCTGGATACCCGAATGGAAAAGGATTTCCGAAAGTAACACTTCAAATAAATAGTGGCGGAGGCGATAGAAATATTCAAACATCAGAAATAATTCAAAAAATGTTGAAAGAAAATTTGAATGTAGATGTTGAAATAAATGTGATGCCTTTTGCCGAACATCTTGAAAGCGTGGAAACAGGAAAAGCACAATTTTGGAGAGCAGGCTGGACAGCTGATTATCCCGATCCTGAAACTTTTTTAACATTACTATACAGCAAACACATTCCATCAACAATGGCAGAAAGGTCGTATTTAAACAAAGGACGTTATAAAAGCGAAAAATACGATTCGTTATTTTCAATGGCAATGCAAGAGGTGGATGATAAAAAAAGAATGGAATTGTATTTAAAAGCCGACCAAACAGCTATTGACGATGCCGCAATATTGCCGTTGTTTTATGATGAAAACTATCGTTTGCTACAAATTAGTGTAAAAAACTTTCCAGCCAATGCAATGGAATACCGCGATTTGTCGCAAGTTTATTTTGGCGAAAAGCGTGAAGTAGCCAAGAAAAAAGAAATTGAAGACGAATAAAAAAATGTAAAATTTTAAAAAATGCGCATTCTTTGATTGCGCATTTTTTATTTCAAGAAACAAAAACAAATGACAAAACCGAGTTTTAATGATATCTATATGGAGTTGGCACAAAACCTTGCAAAGCGCTCTCATTGTGTGAAAGCAAAGGTTGGTGCGGTGCTCACAAAAGATACACGTATTGTATCTCTTGGATATAATGGACCGCCAGCAGGAACACACAATTGTGATGAGGTGTGGCCCAAAGATGGTTGTCCTCGGGATAGCAAAGGAAGTTGTTCGTTGGCATTGCATGCCGAACAAAATGCAATTTTATATGCATCAAAAAACAATATTGAAATAGAAGGCTGTACTTTGTATGTTACGCTTTCGCCTTGTATTGCTTGTGCCCGGGTGATATTTACTATTGGGATAAAAAAAGTGTATTATATAGATTCGTATGCAAATTTCAAAGGTTTACCAAGTGATGAAGGTGTTGATTTTTTAAGAAAATTTGGCGTAGAGGTGGAGCAATATGTAAAAAATTAAATTCTAAAAAATGCTGACTTTTAATTTCTCACCTTTTCCTGTATTGCAAACAGAGAACTTAATTTTAAATCGTTTGACAAATGATGATATAGATGATTTTTTTGCAATGCGTTCAAACATTGGTTCGATGCAATACATTGCACGTCCTTTAGCAAAAACAAAACAAGATGCAATAGAAGTGATTGAAAAAACAAATAAAATAGTTGATAACAACGAAGGAATAAATTGGGCAATACGTTATAAAAACAATTCTAAATTAATGGGCACCATTGGTTTTTACAGAGCAATGCCAGAGAATCACAGAGCTGAAATTGGATATCAACTTCATCCCGACTTTCATAGAAAAGGAATAATGAGCGAAGCCATAAAAGAGGTTATAAAATATGGTTTTGATGAAATGAAATTGCATTCTATTTTAGCGGTGATTGACCCAAGAAATGTGGCATCGGAAACATTGCTTCAAAAAAATGGCTTTATTAAAGAAGCACATTTCAAAGAAGATTTTTTGTTTGAAGAAAATTTTTTAGACTCGGTTCATTATTCATTATTAGCTACAAACTTTAAAAACAAAAAGCCATGAAAATAAAAAAGCCAAGCCTAATTGTTCAAATATTTTTAGGAATGTTGTTGGGAATAATGGTTGGTTATTTCTGGAAAGATGTTGCACCTAACCTTCATTTGTTGAGCGATATTTTTATGCGCTTAATAAAAATGATTATTGCACCACTTGTATTTTCTGTATTGGTGGTAGGCATTGCAAAGGTTGGCGACTTTAAATCGGTTGGGCGAATTGGAATAAAAACACTTTTATATTTTACCACATTGGCAATTGTTTCTTTGCTATTGGGTTTGGTGTTGGTCGATATTTTTCAACCAGGAAAAACAATGACACTTGCTTTGCCAACAACTGGTGCAGAAACAGGAATGGAAGTAGCAAAAGGCTTTGATGCAAAAACATTTATAGAACATGTTATTCCATCGAGTATTGCCGATGTGATGGCAAAAAATGAAATTTTACCAATTGTAATTTTTGCTTTGTTTTTTGGTGTTGCAGCCGCATCTATTGGTAAAAAAGGAAAAATAGTAATTGATTTTTTTGATGCAACATCTCACATAATGTTTAAAGTAACAAACTATGTAATGGCATTTGCTCCTTTTGGAGTTTTTGGCGCTATTGCCGCAGTGGTTGCCAGTCAAGGAATTGGAGTGCTTGCCGGATATGTTTATTTGATAAGTACGTTTTACTTGGGTTTAATTTTATTTGTTTTCTTGATTTTATTTTCAATTTGTATTGCATTTAAAATAAAGTTTTTTAATTTATTAAAACATATAAAGGAGCCAGTTTTATTGGCTTTTAGCACAGCAAGTTCAGAAGCAGCCATGCCAAAAACAATAGAATCGTTAGAGCGTTTTGGTTGTGGAAATCGAATAGTAAGTTTTGTGTTGCCATTGGGCTACTCCTTTAATTTAGATGGTTCGATGATGTATATGACCTTTGCAACCGTTTTTATTGCTCAAGCCTACGGAATAGAAATGACTACTGGCGACCAAATAACAATGCTTTTAATTTTACTAATCACCAGCAAAGGAATGGCTGGAATCCCTCGTGCATCGCTTGTTGTGATTGCTGGAATGTTAGCCTATTTTAAAATTCCTACAGAGGGAATGTTGTTGCTTTTAGGAATTGACCAAGTGCTGGATATGGGAAGAGCCGCAACCAATGTGGTTGGAAATGCAGTTGCCACAGCAGTTATATCAAAATGGGAAGGAGAGCTACATTTGCCCAAAACAGATGTGGATATTGATAAATTGGAGTTGTAATTTCAGTACAAAACAATATTATCAATCAATCGTACAGTACCTATTTTAATAGCAATACAAGCCACTGCACTTTTCGCATCTTTGTAATCATTAATAGAAACAAGTGTTTCAGCATTTGCAATTTCAAAATAGTCTAATTGAAAAAGCGGTTCGTTTTTTATTTCTTCTTCCGCAATTGTTTTTAATTCGGCAACAGTTTTTGTTTTTTGTAATTCTTTTAGTTTAAAAAGCGTTTTTGAAATCAGTGTTGCCACTTTTCGTTCTTCGGCTGTTAAGCGCACATTTCGCGAACTCATTGCCAACCCATCATTTTCTCGCACAATAGGGCAAGCAATAATTTCAATAGGCATTTCCAATTGTTTTACCATACTTTTGATAATAGCCAATTGCTGAAAATCTTTTTGTCCAAAAAAAGCTTTGTTGGGTTTCACGATTCTAAATAGCTTACTTACTACTTGAGCAACACCGTTAAAATGTCCTGCTCTGTGAGCACCTTCCATTACTTTATCCAATTGTCCAAAATCAACCAATTTTCCTTCTGTCCAACTTTTATCCTCAATGTTTTGTTTTTTAAGTGCGAGCTCTTCAGAAGAATATATTTCAGAAATTTCAGGAACAAAAAGTATATCACAATCATTTTCTTTCAGCATTTTTGAGTCGCTTTCAATTGTTCTTGGATATTTTTCCAAATCATTCAAATCATTAAATTGTGTTGGATTTACAAAAATGCTACACACAACCACATCGCATTGCGCTTTTGCCATTTTTATCAATGAAATATGTCCTTGATGCAACGCTCCCATTGTTGGCACAAAACCAATTATTTTATGTTGATTTCGCACACTATTTAGTTGCTTTTGGAGTTCTTGTATGGATTTTATAACAATCATTATAGGCAAATATTTATAAATGAGGCACAATGTCTTTAAACAAAGGTGCTCACAGATGAATCAAGGCAAATCTAATATTATTACTTTGAAAATTCAGATTTTTTTACTTACTTTTGTCTACTTTTTATAAATCTAACCTTTAATCCGATCGACAAATGAAGAAGAAAGAGAAAGCGAGAGTACTGTTTGTATCACAAGAAGTTACCCCTTATTTAGATGAAACACCAATGAGTATTATTGGTAGAAAATTGCCACAAGGAATACAGGAGCGTGGAAAAGAAATACGGTTGTTTATGCCAAAGTATGGCTCTATTAATGAAAGACGTAATCAGTTACACGAAGTAATTCGATTGTCGGGAATGAATTTAATAATTAATGATAACGACCATCCGTTGATTATTAAAGTTGCTTCAATCCAATCGGCTCGTATGCAGGTTTATTTTATTGATAATCAAGAATATTTTGAAAGAAAACACACATTAACAGATGCAAAAGGAGTTCATTTTGCAGATAACGATGAGCGTGCAATTTTCTTTTGTAGAGGTGTTATCGAAACTGTAAAAAAATTAGGATGGGCTCCAAACTTAGTTCACCTCCAAGGTTGGATGACAGGCTTAACAGCACTTTATTTGAAAAAATCATTCAAAGACAATCCATTATTTGCTGATACAAAAATTATTTATTCAGTATATGACGATGAGTTTGCAAAACCATTACATAAAGATTTTGCTAAAAAAGTGTTGCACGATGGAGTTGAAAAATCAGATGTAAAACATCTTCAAGACCCAACGTATGTGAATGTAAACAAAATGGCAATTGATATGTCAGATGGAATTATTAAAGCAAGTGCTAAAATAAATCCAGATGTAGAAAAATACATTAAAAAATCGGGCAAACCATTTTTGAATTTCCAAAACCCAGACGAATACATTGATGCTTATTCTGCTTTCTACGATGAAATATTAGAAGAAGTAGCAGAACTGGTTGATTAAAATTTAGTTATGATTTTATATAATAGAACACCCAAAATTTTGTCACACGATAGTGCGACAAAATTTTTTTTGATACTAACATTCGGTTTAGCTTTTAGCTTAACATCTTGCGATGAATCCAGCGTTGTTGGATTAGATGTTCAACCTACAAATGACTTGTTGAATGTTGGATATATAGACACAACTACACTGATAACAAAAACGGTTATAGAAGATTCGTTAAGAACAGATGAAACACTTTTGTCAAGTGGAATAGGAATAATTGGAAAATACATTGACCCCGTTTTTGGAGAAGCAACAGCATCGCTTTATACACAAATGAATTTATCATCAAACATTTCTTCTACATCATTTGGCAAAAATCCTATTTGCGATTCTATTGTTTTGTCCCTTGTTTATAATGGAAATTATTATGGAAAATCCGACAAAAAACAACAAACAATTAGTGTTTATCAATTGTTGGAAGACATAAAAACAGAAAACACATATTATTCAGATACAACCATAACCTATTCCAGCGCAGATTTAGCGAATGGATTTAATTTTGTTCCTCATCCATCGGATAGTGTTAGTGTTCTTGGTGTTGACGAAAAGCCACAATTGCGAATACCACTTTTAAAGTCCTTTGGACAATATTTATTAGGTTCAACCAACGATTTGGTTGATAACACAACCTTTCAAACATTTTTAAAAGGATTTTATATCACTACCGAAAACACATCGGGATTAAGTTCTGGAGAAGGAAATATTTTATATTTCAATATGAATATTTCGCGAATGACAATTTATTACCACAACGCTATTGATACATTAAGCTATGATTTTTCATTGGGTAGTGTTGCTCGTTTTCAACATTTTAATCACAACTATACTTCCGGAATTGATGCTGATTTAACAAGCCAGTTGAGCACAAGTCCGCCTGCTCAAAACACAGTAAACTTTATTCAAGCAATGGCAGGTGTAAAAACAAAAATTGAAACACCATACTTAATGAATTGGATAAAAAATGGAGCAATAGCTATTAATAAAGCAGAATTGGTTGTGAAAACAGACGTATCATCAGCTTACCAAGTAGATACTTTCGCTGTGCCACCATCGCTCATTGTTTTTGGAATTAATGATGACAAAACAAGTTATCTAATTGCAGATGCTTTTGAGGGAAGCGCCTATTTTGGTGGCGTTTATGATGCTACTGCGAAAACGTATCGTTTTAATATTGCACGTTACATACAACAAGTGCTTGATGGAAACAGAAGTAACAACGGCTTGTATTTGTCTGTTCCGCATGTAACAGCAGGAACAAGTGCTAACAGAATTGTAATTGGTGGCGGAAGCAGTTTATCGCCTTACCAAATGAAATTAAATATAACTTATACAAAACTTCATTAAATATGTGTGGAATAGTTGCATACATTGGAAATAAACAAGCCTATCCTTTTTTGATTAAAGGATTACAACGCTTGGAATATAGAGGATACGATAGCGCAGGAGTTGCTATGATTGATGGCGATGAGCTGAACGTATATAAATGCAAAGGCAAAGTTGTGGACTTACACAATTTTATTGAAAACAAAAATGTAAAAGGAACAATAGGAATTGGGCACACACGTTGGGCTACACACGGTGTTCCGAACGATGTGAATGCGCATCCACATTATTCTGAATCAAAAAATATGGTGATGATTCACAATGGAATTATTGAAAATTATGCACCATTAAAAGCCGAATTAATAAAACGAGGACATACATTTTTAAGCGACACAGATACAGAAGTATTAATTCATTTGATTGAAGACATTCAACAAAAAGAAAATGTGCGATTAGGTGAAGCTGTGCGTATTGCGCTAAATCAAGTTGTTGGAGCGTATGCCATTGTTATTCTTTCCAAAAATAATCCAGACGAATTATTTGCTGCAAAAAAAGGAAGTCCAATGGTAATTGGTATTGGCGAAGATGAATTTTACATTGCATCCGATGCAACACCAATTGTAGAATACACAAAAAATGTGGTGTATTTAGAAGATGAAGAAATTGCATTTATTGAACGCGGGAAAGAATTAAAAATAAAAACGATTAAGAACAAAGCGAAAACGCCTTATGTTCAAGAGTTGGAATTGAAATTAGAAGCATTAGAAAAAGGTGGTTACGACCATTTTATGTTGAAAGAAATATACGAACAACCTCGTTCGATAAAAGACAGTATGCGTGGGC
The DNA here is from genome assembly GCA_043742725.1 of Bacteroidota bacterium. Lineage (GTDB taxonomy): Bacteria > Bacteroidota > Bacteroidia > 2-12-FULL-35-15 > 2-12-FULL-35-15 > 2-12-FULL-35-15. The sequence goes on from JAYTXX010000052.1 coordinate 16,063, forward strand.
GATTGAGTTCTGTGGAAGGAATTGTAAACCTTGGAGGAATTACGGAATACGAACAAAAATTTATCAACGCAAAGCGAATAATTTTTATTGCTTGTGGAACATCATGGCATGCTGGATTGGTTGCTGAATATTTATTTGAAGATTTAGCACGCATTCCTGTTGAGGTGGAATATGCTTCGGAATTTCGCTATCGTAATCCAATTGTTTATGAAGACGATGTGGTAATTGCTATTTCGCAATCGGGAGAAACAGCCGACACATTAGCAGCAATTGAATTAGCAAAATCAAAAGGAGCAACTATTATTGGAATTTGTAATGTGGTTGGTTCGTCCATTGCACGTGCAACACATGCAGGTTCATACACGCATGCAGGACCAGAAATTGGAGTTGCATCAACAAAAGCATTTACAGCGCAAGTAACAGTTTTAACATTAATGGCTTTACGAATTGCTTATCGCAAAGGAACTATTTCATCATCTCGCTTTCATCAATTGTTAAGCGAATTGGAAGCAATACCAGCTAAAGTAGAACGCGTGTTACAAACAAATGACAAAATAAAATTCATTGCCGACATTTATAAAAATGTTTCTAACGCATTATATCTTGGTCGTGGATACTCATTCCCTGTTGCATTAGAAGGCGCATTGAAACTGAAAGAAATTTCATACATACATGCAGAAGGTTATCCTGCAGCAGAAATGAAACACGGACCAATTGCCTTGATTGATGAAGAAATGCCAGTGTTTGTGATTGCTACAAAAGGAACATCTTACGAAAAAGTTGTAAGTAACATACAAGAAGTAAAAGCACGTAAAGGAAAAATTATTGCTATTGTTACCGAAGGCGATACACAAGTGAAAGAGATGGCTGATTACACCATTGAAATTCCTGAAACAGATGAGATATTGGTTCCATTGATTTCTGTTGTGCCCTTGCAATTATTGTCTTATCACATAGCCGTAATGCGTGGTTGCAATGTTGATCAACCAAGAAATTTAGCGAAGAGCGTAACGGTGGAGTAAAAAAATCATATTAAACTATTAAATAAAAAATCCCGAAATTTTCTTTCGGGATTTTTTGTTTAATGCGCACTATCTTCTTTTGCTAATACAGGAGGCTCCATTACATGTCCACATTTTTTGCAAGTGCGCAAATCAATATTTCCATAAAAATGAGCAAATGTTTCTTGAAATTGAGTCATAATATTTGTAAGCGCAAATCGTTTTTCAAATAATGGATTGTTGCATTTTTCGCAAAACCACATTAGTCCATCTCGTTCATTTTCTCTGCGTTTTCGCTCCATTACCAAACCAATAGTATTTGCTCCACGCTTTGGATTATGAGGCACACAAGGAGGCAATAAAAAAATATCTCCTTCTTTTATATCAACAGTTACAGCTTTTCCTTCTTCCTGAATTTGCACTTGTATATTTCCCTCTAATTGATAAAAAAATTCTTCACTTTCATTAAAATGATAATCTTTTCGAGCATTTGGACCGCCAACTACCATCACAATAAATTCGGTGTTTTCATAAACTACTTTGTTTCCAACAGGTGGTTTTAATAGATGACGATTATCGTCAATCCATTTTTTGAAATTAAAAGGACGTTGTATTGACATGGTTTTATATTTTTGTTTCGTAACAATATGCAAGTTACAAATTATTGTATTTCAAAAAAACAATGAACGAAAGTTTAAAATATAAAATTGCACTTACGCTTATTCCAAACATTGGCGATATACTTGCCAAAAGACTTGTGGCTTATTGTGGAAGTGTGGAAGCTGTTTTCAAAGAAAAAAAATCTTTGTTGGAAAAAATACCAGGCATTGGAACTTTTTATGCCGATGCAGTAATTAATCACAATGCTTCTGAACGAGCTGAAGAAGAAATGATATTCATTGAAAAAAACAATATTACACCACTTTTTTATTTAGATAAAAATTATCCAAAACGATTAACACACTGTGAAGATAATCCTGTAATGCTTTATTACAAAGGAAATGCAGACTTGAATGCAGAAAAAATAATTAGTATTGTGGGAACTCGCGAAGCAACCGATTATGGTAAAAAAATGTGTGAAACATTGGTTTCTGATTTGGTTGAACACAATATACTTGTTGTAAGTGGCTTGGCTTATGGCATTGATATTTGTGCGCACAAGGCATCATTGGATAATGGATTAAAAACAGTTGGAGTTTTTGCACATGGTTTGGATAAAATTTATCCAGCAATTCACAAATCAGTTGCAGATAAAATGTTAGAAAATGGTGGCTGGCTTACCGATTTTACAAGCAATACAAAACCAGACAGAGAAAATTTTCCTCGCAGAAATCGTATTGTTGCTGGCATTGCAGATGCTACCATTGTTGTTGAATCGAAAAAAGATGGCGGCTCTTTAATAACTGCCGACATTGCTTTTGGATATAATCGTGATGTATTTGCTTTCCCAGGAAGAGCAGGTGATGCAACATCCGAAGGTTGCAACAATTTGATAAAACAAAATAAAGCGGCTTTAATTCAATCTGCTAATGATTTAGTTTATGCAATGGGTTGGGAGCAAACAAAAACAAAAACTAAAAATGTTCAGAAAAAATTATTTATTGAGCTAAATAATGACGAAGAAATTATTGTGAATATTTTGAAAGAAAAAGAAACAGTAAACATTGATGATTTATGTTTTATTGCAAAAATGCCAATGAGCAAAACCTCATCATTATTATTAACATTGGAATTTTCGGGAATTATAAAATCTTTGCCGGGGAAAATGTATCGGTTGAATTAAAAAACAAAATGCATTACTCTACGGATTTTAATTTTTTATCTACTTCCTCAACCACTTTTTTCTGTGCTTCTATTTCTGCTTTTTTCTTTTCTTGGTCACTTTTGTTTTTCACAATATCTTGTTCTGCTTTTGTAATTTTTGCTTTGTAGTTTACAATGTCTTCATTCAAATTTTTATTATCTCTTTCCAAATCATTTTGAGCATCTTCTAATTTTGATTGTGCTTTTTGAGCATCTTTTAATTGCTCTTCAATAACATCTTTGGTAGCTTTTATAGCAAATTCTTTTACAATTGTTTCGGCAATTTTATATTGCTCTTTGTGGTCGGATGAATTTAAAAATGCTCCACCCAAATCAAAAGCAACAACAAATGAAATTTCTTTGTCACCTTTTTTTCCATTAGCTTTTCCGTAAATATCTACCGTGTTGTTTCCCATTTCTTTTATCAATGCATGGTCAATAAAAATACCGCCATCTTTTGACGAACGCTTACCATCATATTTTTTCATAAATGAACGAAATGCATCCTCTGCATCCGAAGGATTTATTTCGTAAAGTGTTACAACTAAAGCATTATGATTTCCTCCTCCAATATTTTCAGACGATTCCTTAATTTTTATTTTTTGTGCAAAAGCCGAAATTCCAATAAAAACGGCAAGAGCAATTGTAAGTGTTTTTTTCATGATATTTTTAGTAATGATTTACTATAGCAAGGTACGAAGATTTATTTCAAAAAACGATTAATCAAAATCGGTTACACCACCCGAAACAATAAATTTCATTACGTCTGATGAAGATGCATTTACAATAGTAATGTGGTCGGAAGGAACTATCAATAAGTTTCCTGCAAAAGAATATGATAACGGAACATACACAGCTACTTTTCCCGCTGAAATTTTTAGCTCACTTAAATCTTCTTTTGTAATAAAACCCAACTGTTGAATATTGTTTTCTTTATTGATAGTAACTAAAACAGGTTTGTTGAATTTCTTTTTACTTCCAACAAATGCAGATAGCAAATCTTTAATAGAAGAATAAACCGTTTTTATAAATGGCGTATGCTCCAAAGCATTGTCAATAGTACTAAATAGCGGACGCAAAATAATAGATGAGCCAAGCATTCCTGCTAATAATATTAATAAAATAGCTGTAAATAAAATAATAAATGGGTCAACAATAGGACCAACAATAGTTCCAAAAACGGTGAACAAAGTTGCTACCCAAGCAATAATTTTATACATCACAATTATTGTAATTGCAACAGGAACAATAATAATAATACCTTGAATGAAGTAGCGAATGATTTTTGTCATCATGACGAGAAAATTTATTCAACAAAACTACATAATTTTATTTCCAAAACAGTTTAAACCTTTTAACTTTACGGAAGTATTGCGCCTCACAGAAAAAAGGAAGAAAATAAATTATAAATTTTCTAAAATATGTTTTTCTTTTTTAGGTAAACTTTCTGCTACCAAATCATAAGAATGGTTAATCCATTCATAAAGAATTTTTTCAGGCACAGAACCATCAACAATAATTGTGTTCCAATGTTGTTTATTCATGTGGTATCCAGGCAAAACACAAGTGTGTTGTTCGCGCAATTCAATTGCTTTTTCGGGATTGCATTTCACATTAAATTGTAAATCTTGATTATCTAAACCAGTGAGTAAAAACATTTTACCCATTACTTTAAATACAAGCGTATCGGGACCAAAAGGCAATGTTTCTTCAACACCTTTTTTTGAAATACAATAGTTGCGTAAGTCTTCAATATTCATTTTTTCAAAGGTAAAAAAATAAAAAAGAACACCTATTTTTTGCTACTTTTGAAACGCTTAAAATAAATTAAAAGTAATTTCATAGTATGAAAAAGAAAATTCAAGAATTAGAAAATAAAATTGCCGAAGCACAATTAGGTGGTGGCGTTAAGCGTATAGAATCGCAACATAAAAAAGGAAAATTAACTGCAAGAGAACGGTTACATTTCCTAATGGATGAAGGCAGTTTTCAAGAAATAGGAATGTTCGTTACCCATCGTTCTACAGAGTTTGGTTTGGAGCGCGAAAAATATTTGGGCGATGGAGTTGTTACTGGTTATGGAACAATAAACGGAAGATTGGTTTATGTTTTTTCTCAAGATTTTACAGTATTCGGAGGTTCTCTTTCTGAAACACATGCTGAAAAAATTTGTCGCATAATGGATTTAGCTATGAAAAACGGAGCTCCCGTTATCGGCTTGAACGATAGTGGTGGTGCGAGAATTCAAGAAGGTGTTGTTTCGCTTGGTGGCTATGCAGATATTTTTTACCGCAATACTTTAGCATCAGGAGTTATTCCTCAACTATCAGCAATTATGGGACCTTGCGCAGGTGGAGCAGTTTATTCTCCTGCCATTACCGATTTTATTATGATGGTTGAAAACACTTCGTATATGTTTGTTACAGGACCAAATGTTGTTAAAACAGTAACTCACGAAGAAGTTACATCTGAAGAATTAGGTGGAGCATCAACGCACTCTACAAAATCGGGCGTTACACATTTTTCTTGTGCAAACGAAATCGAATGCATTAACAATATTAAAGCATTGTTGAGCTATATGCCGCAAAATTGTGAAGATGATGCACCAAGCATTCCGTATGAAGTTTCAGCAAGTGAAAAAAGACCTCAATTAAATAACATCATTCCTGAAAATCCTAATCAACCTTATGATATTCGTGAAGTAATCAATGGTGTGATTGATGCTGATTCATTTTTAGAAGTTCATAAAAATTATGCAGAAAATATTGTTGTTGGTTTTGCTCGATTAGCAGGAAAAAGCATTGGTATTGTTGCTAATCAACCAGCATTTTTAGCAGGAGTTTTAGATATTAATTCATCTACAAAAGCCGCACGATTTGTTCGTTTCTGCGATTGCTTTAATATTCCACTTTTAGTATTTGAAGATGTTCCTGGATTTTTACCAGGTACCGACCAAGAATGGCATGGAATTATTACCAATGGAGCAAAATTGTTGTACGCATTCTGCGAAGCAACTGTTCCGAGAATTACAGTAATTACTCGTAAAGCGTATGGCGGAGCGTATGATGTAATGAATAGCAAACACATTGGTGCGGATATGAACTATGCTTGGCCTTCGGCTGAAATTGCTGTTATGGGAGCAAAAGGGGCAGTTGAAATTATTTTTAAAGGCGATGCTGATTTGAAAAAAAGAGAATCAGATTATATTGAACACTTCGCAAATCCTTACCGTGCTGCCGAAAGAGGTTATGTGGATGAAGTAATTAAACCTGAAGACACGCGCGAAAAATTGATTAAAGCATTTGGTATGTTGAAAAATAAAGTAGATAAATTGCCAAAGAAAAAACACGGAAATATTCCGTTGTAAACCTCACCCTTAATCCCTCTCCTCGAAAAAGGGAGAGGGGCAAAAGCCGAATTAATGCAGGTTCACAATAAAAAATCGTTAGAAGAAATTCGAAGAAATTTAAGACAAGAATCGACTCCTGCCGAAGAGTTTTTGTGGCAACAATTGAGGGGCTCAAAGCTGAATGGATTAAAATTTAAACGTCAACATAGCATTGGAAATTATGTTGTTGATTTTTATTGTGCTTCCAAAAGACTAATTGTTGAACTTGATGGGGAAGTACACAATACTAAAGAACAAAAGGAAAAAGATAAACACAGAGATGAGAATTTGGCGGAAATGAATTTTAATATTTTGCGCTTTACAAATGAGGATGTACTATTAAATTTTCAATCTGTTATAAATAAAATAATCGGAATTAATTTATGAATTCTCCCCTCTCCTTTTTTAGGAGAGGGGTTGGGGGTGAGGTCAATTAGTAAAAATTTATTTCATCCCAATCACAGCCATCATTCTACCTGTTACACCTTTTTCTTTTCGGTGAGAGAAAAATAAATCGTTGTTTGCAACGGTACAATAAGGCGATACTTCTATATTGTTAAGTGTAAGACCAAAAGACAATAATTGTTTTTGATTTGCTGCCTTTAAATCCACAAAATATTTTTGTGTTGTATCATCAAAATTTTTAAATGCGGCATCAAATTTTTCGGCAACTTCATTTCCCACTTCAAAATTTTCGTAACTAATACATGCTCCAATGTATGCTTTGCAATCTACTCCTTTTGTTCCATACAATTCTTGCATTTTGAAAAGAGTAGCAGTTACAGCTTTTGCGACTGTTCCTTTCCAACCAGAATGAATAGCTGCAACAGCATTATTTTTTTTATCATAAATTAAAACAGGAACACAATCGGCAATAGAAATTGCTAAAAAAACAGTGGGCTTATTGGTAATCAAAGCATCATAACCTTCGGTGATAATTGGCGAATGAGCTTCATAAACATTGTTTCCATGTACCTGTTTGCTAATAACCAATTGCTCGTTGTTTATTCCCAAATTTCCAAAAAACAAGTTCCGATTTTTTAATACATTTTTTTCGTCATCATTTACCGAAAAGCCTAAATTCATTGACGCATAAGGAGCACCGCTCACGCCACCCAAGCGAGTGCTTTGTGCGGCAACAATCGTTTCATTTTCAAATATTTTAGGTTGAATAATCACTAAAACAAATATAGTGAAATGGTTTTTAATCAATTTAGAATAGCGAGCGTTGCGATTTTTTAATTAAAAAATAGTGTGATTTATACACAATCTTAATATTAGATGTTTAATTTTATGCCGTCTAAATTTATGTTTTGGGAAAACCCACACTTGAAATAGAATATGATTATGATTTTGTACTAATCGGAATTTCATCGCACGAAAAAGATTATCGTATATGTTGGGCGCTGAATAACAAGCTGGAGTTGAATTTGGTAAAAACCGAACCTTATGAGATAAAAGAGAAAAAGCATGAGGAAACATCACACTTTTCTTTTTTTGTTTGTGAGCAACCCGATGAATTTCGTGAATACCTTGTGATTGCCAACCGTAGCGAAAAAGGAATGTTGATACCAGAACAAAAACAAGTGGATTATTTTTTTGTTATTAAAGGAGAAATAGAACAGGCAGAAATTGCAGAAATTATAAAAAAAATGAAAGATGTGAATTTAATTCTCACAGCATTTCAAATAGATATATCAACATTAAAATCAAAACAAAATTTAATTTTTTAGAATATGAATAAAATGAAAAAAACAAAAATTGTTGCTACACTCGGGCCGGCATCAACATCAATGGAAGTAATTGAAGATATGATAAAAGCAGGAGTAGATGTTTGTAGAATTAATTTTTCGCATGGCTCTTATGACAATGTGTTAACACAAATAGGGAATGTTAGAGCGATCAATAAAAAACTAAATAAGCACACAGCAATACTTGCCGATTTGCAAGGTCCAAAACTTCGTATTGGTGTTGTAGAAAATAATGGTGTGGAATTAATTGCAGGAAAAGAGGTTGTGATTACCACCAAAGAATGTATTGGAACAGCAAAGCGTATTTACATTACTTATCCTCAATTTCCGAAAGATGTAAAAGCGGGAGAAAATATTTTAATTGATGATGGAAAAATATTGTTGAAAGTTGTAAAAACAAATAGCAAGGACGAGGTAAAATCTGTTGTTGTTCACGGTGGAATGTTGTCATCTAAAAAAGGTGTGAACCTTCCAAATACAAAAGTTTCGTTGCCTTGTTTAACAGAAAAGGATTTGAAAGATTTGGATTTTGCATTAAAAAATAATGTGGAATGGATTGGATTATCTTTTGTTCGTTCGGTTACAGATATTGTGGATTTAAAAGCAATTATAAAAAAGAAAAATAAACATGCTCGTGTTATAGCAAAAATTGAAAAGCCAGAAGCATTAATAGGTATTGATAATATCATTGATATGTCCGATGGAATAATGGTTGCTCGTGGCGATTTGGGAGTTGAACTTCCAATGGAACAAGTTCCTTTGGTTCAAAAAATGTTGGTTAAAAAATGTTTAGCAGCATCCACTCCAATCATCATTGCAACTCAAATGATGGAAAGCATGATTACCAATTTTGCACCAACTCGTGCCGAAGTGAATGATGTTGCAAATGCTGTGCTTGATGGAGCTGATGCGGTAATGCTTAGTGGCGAAACTTCTGTAGGAAAATATCCAGTGAAGGTGATTGAAGCAATGACAAAAATAATTTCAAATGTGGAAGCCGAAGAAAGCATTTATTATAAAGAACATGCGCCATCTTTAAAAAACCAAACATTTGTTGCCGATTCTATTTGTTACAATGCAAGTGTAATGGCAAAACAAGCCAACGTAAAAGCAATTATTTCGATGACAAATTCCGGATACACAGCATTTAAACTTTCGAGTCAACGACCACAAGCACATGTTTTTATTTTTACTGATAATCCAACTCTACTCACAACACTCAATTTGGTGTGGGGTGTTAAAGGTTTTTATTATGACAAATATGAAAGTACCGACCAAACCATTTCTGATATTTTAGCAATTTTGAAAAAACAAAAATTTGTTGACATAGACGATTTGGTTATAAACATTGCAAGTATGCCAATGAAAGAGCGTGGAAGAACAAACATGTTAAAGCTTTCGCAGATTAAATAAATTCAGTTTGAAATGAAAAAAATATATTACCTATCATCTTGTTCTACTTGTGCAAGAATTATTGATGAATTAAAATTGAACGAGAAAAAATTTATTTTTCAAGATATTAAAACCGAAAAAATTACTGCATCACAATTATCAGAAATGAAAAAAATGGCGGGAAGTTATGAAGCTTTGTTTAGCCGTGTGGCTTTAAAATATAGAGCTTTGGGATTAGATAAAATGAAATTAACAGAAGAAGATTTTAAAAAATTTATTTTAGAAGAATACACGTTTTTGAAACGTCCAGTAATTATTATTGACAATAAAATTTTTGTTGGCAATTCTAAAACCACTGTTGCTGCTGCGAAAGCGGAGTTATAAAATATTCACAACAGCAAAAAATGAGTAAATCTATTCAGGCACATTTAGCACTCATAGTTGTAAATATAATTTATGGCTTAAATTATTCTATTGCTAAAGAAGTGATGCCAGCTTATGTTCAGCCCTTTGCATTTGTATTGATGCGGGTTGGCGGAGCGTTAATTTTATTTTGGATAGTTAGCGCATTATTCATCAGAGAAAAAGTGGATAAAAAAGATTTACCAAGAATGGCTTTGCTTGCGGTTTTTGGAGTTGCAACCAATCAATTGCTTTTTTTAAAAGGCTTGAGTTTAACCACACCCATCAACGCATCCATTATTATGATTTCCAACCCTATTGTGGTTTTGCTAATAGCAGCGGCAGTGTTAAAAGAAAAAATTGCAGTCAGTAAATTAATTGGAATTGCGCTTGGAATAGCAGGAGCAATGCTTTTGTTGTTGTTCAACAAATCATTTTCGTTTGGTTCGGAAACTATTACTGGAGATATTATGATTTTGATTAACTCCATTTCTTGGGCAATGTACTTGGTTTTGGTAAAACCATTAATGAAAAAATACAACACATTTACAATCGTAAAATGGGTTTTTCTGTTTGGCTTTTTTTATGTTTTACCTTTTGGATTTAAAGAATTTTCGGAAGTAAATTGGGCAACAATGCCCACCGTTGTTTGGCGCGATATTTTATTTGTTGTAATTGCTACAACTTTTTTTGCTTATGTTTTAAACACTTATGCATTAAGGGCTTTAAGTCCTTCTGTTGTTAGCATTTATATTTATTTACAACCTTTTTTGGCAACATTGTTTGCTATCTTTTTATACAAAAACGATTCGCTTGATTTGCGAAAAATTACAGCAGCATTACTCATCATTCTTGGTGTTTATTTTGTGAGTCAGCCATTCAAAAAAACAAAACAAGAAGCATAATCTTGTGGCGCACACCTGCGAAAAAATCTTACATTTGTTTTCAATAAAAATTTCTTATGGCACTAAAATCAATGACCGGTTATGGAAAATCGGTGAGTGAAATTTCAGGTAAAAAAATTACAGTTGAAGTTCGTTCACTTAATAGCAAATCGTTGGATTTGAATTTGCGTTTACCATATTTGTATAAAGAAAAAGAGCTCGAACTTCGCACAAATATTGCCAAACAAATTGAAAGAGGAAAAGTTGATGTGAGTGTTTACACCGAATTTTCGCAAGATGCTTTACCAGTTGCACTCAATAAATCGTTAGCAAAAACATATTATAAAGAATTGAAATCGCTTTCAGAAGAATTAGAAGAAAACAATAATAATTTATTAGAAATGATTTTGAAAATGCCCGATGTAATGAAAGCAGAACGAGAAGTGGTGGAGTTGGATGAAACAGAATGGAAAGAAGTAAAAGCCACTGTGGATAAAGCGATTGAAGCATTTCAAAAATTCAGAGATGATGAAGGAAATACATTGTCAGTGGAATTTCAGTCTCGAATATCAATCATAAATAATTTATTAGAGGAAGTTCTTTTGCTTGATGCAACTCGCGTTTCAAGCATTAAAAATCGCATTAAAAATAATTTAGAAGAAGTAGTTGATACAAACAAAATTGACCAAAATCGTTTTGAGCAAGAACTAATTTATTACATCGAAAAATTAGATATTACCGAAGAAAAACTTCGATTGAAAACACATTTAGATTATTTCACAACCACAATGAATGAGCCTGCAAGCGGAAGAAAACTTGGATTTATTTCTCAAGAAATTGGAAGAGAAATAAATACTATTGGTTCAAAAGCAAATGATGCAGGAATTCAAAAAATAGTTGTGCAAATGAAAGATGAGTTAGAAAAAATAAAAGAACAAATGTTGAATGTATTATGATGTACAAATTACAAATCGTTACAAATTTACAAATCGAAATTTGTTATTGATTGTTAGTGATTTGTAAATTTGTAAAGATTTGTAATTCGTAAAGATTCGTAATTCGTAACATGCAAGGTAAACTCATCATATTTTCAGCACCATCGGGAGCAGGCAAAACAACCATTGTTCAGCATTTGCTTTCTATAAATCCAATGTTGGAATTTTCTGTATCTGCTTGCAGTAGAGCAATGCGAAAGGACGAAACACATGGCGTTGATTATTATTTTTTATCGGTTGATGAATTCAAAAAAAAGATTGACAACAATGAATTTATTGAGTGGGAAGAAGTTTACAAAGACCATTTTTATGGAACATTGAAATCGGAACTTGAGCGCATTTGGAAAAAAGGAAAACACATTATTTTTGATATGGATGTGGTTGGTGGCTTGAATTTAAAAAAACAATTTGGCAATGATGCATTAGCAATTTTTGTAATGCCACCAAGCATTGAACATCTTGAAAAACGCCTAAAAACAAGGGAAACAGAAACACCAGAAAGTATAGCAAGAAGAATTGGCAAAGCAGAAAACGAATTGAAAACAGCAACACAATTCGATAAAATAATTTTGAACGACACGCTTGAACACGCTTTTGCAGAGGCAGAAAAAGTTGTTTCGGAGTTTTTAAAATAAATAAAAGCCCCACTCTATCTCTCCCCAATGGGGAGAGGAAATGATACTTATAAAAATGGAAAAAATAATTTTAACTCAATTTCAATTCCTCCCTTTTGGGGAGGTTAGGAGGGACTTATGCTAACTATAGATATTCACACACACATTCTTCCAGAACACATTCCGAATTGGAAAGAACGCTTTGGTTATGGCGGATTTGTGCAATTGCAACATCACAAACCATGTTGTGCAAATATGATTTTAGATGATGGAAGATTTTTTAGAGAAATAGAAGATAATTGTTGGAATGCCGAAAAACGAATTACAGAATGCAATCATCATCATGTAGATGTGCAAGTGCTTTCAACAATTCCTATAATGTTTAGCTATTGGGCAAAACCACAAGATTGTTTGGACATTTCCATGTTTTTGAACGACCATATTGCAAGCATTGTTCAGCAGTTTCCGAAAAAATTTATTGGATTAGGAACCATACCAATGCAAGAGCCTGCAATGGCTATTAAGGAATTGGAGCGTTGCAAAAAAATTGGATTAGTTGGTGTTCAAATAGGAACAAACATTAATCAAGAAAATTTGAATGAAGAAAAATATTTTGAAATTTTCAAAGCCTGTGAAGACCTTGAAATGGCTGTATTTATTCATCCTTGGGAAATGATGGGACGAGATAAAATGCAACGCTATTGGATGCCTTGGTTGGTAGGAATGCCAGCAGAAACATCGCGTGCAATTTGTTCTTTAATTTTTGGAGGAGTGCTTGAAAAACTTCCAAATTTGCGTGTGGCGTTTGCACATGGTGGCGGTTCTTTTCCTTCAACAATAGGGCGAATAGAGCATGGTTTTAATTCTCGTCCCGATTTGGTTGCTATTGATAATAAAATAAATCCTCGCGAATATTTAGGAAAATTTTGGTTGGATAGTTTGGTGCACGATGAAGCAATGTTGGATTATGTTGTAGGAATGTTTGGCGCAAATCGTATTGCATTAGGTAGCGACTATCCTTTTCCTTTAGGCGAATTAGAACCCGGAAAATTAATTAAAGAAATGCCTTACGAACGTGATGTAAAAGAATTGCTTTTGCACGGAGCTGCTTTGGAATGGCTTAATTTGAAAAGAGAATTGTTTGTTTAATTCTTAACACAACTTTTATCATAGTGAAAAATTGTAAATTCGTTTTTTAAAACAATACAAAGTTCAACAACAAAAAAATGAACAAAGAAAAAAACAATTCAATTCAAAACGAATCCGAAAAATTAAAAAAAGCATTGGCTCGAACTTATACCGAACGATTTGAATTGTTGATGAAACTAATTCGTATTGATAAAATGCTTAAAAGCGCAACCATTGTTCCAGCAAAGGAAACAGATAAATAATAGATGGATATTTTAGATGATGAAATACTAAAACTTTGGCAGTTGCTAAACAAGCACGAAGTAAAATATATTATGATTGGCGGTTTTGCAACCAACCTTCATGGATTTTCTAGAACAACTGCCGATATTGACCTTTGGATAAAAGATACTATTGAAAATAGAAGACAATTAAAATTGGTTTTAAATGAATTTGAATTGGGTGAATTTGAAAACATTGAAACAATGAATTTTCTTCCAGGTTGGACTTCCATCAATTTGTCAAGTGGTTTTGAATTGGATATAATGACAGAAATTAAAGGATTTGAAAAACAAGATTTTGATAAATGTTATGACATTTCTCCAACAGCTATCATACAAGAAATTCCAATAAAATTTCTACACATTAATCAACTCATACAAGCAAAAAAAGCAACAGCACGCCCGAAAGATTTGCTTGACGTAATAGAGTTGGAAAAACTGAAAAATAAACGAGCAGAATAATTTCTAATCATCAGGTTGGTTTGTTTAATTCTTCACATTTCCTTTCTAAATTCTATTCTTGCCTTCAAATAAAAATCGTAATTTTGTTTCTCCAAACAAAACCCCTACACAACAATGAGTGATGCAATAAAACACGAATGCGGAATAGCAATGATTCGGTTGCTAAAGCCATTAGATTATTACATCAAAAAATATGGAACACCGCTGTATGGAATTAACAAGTTGTATTTATTGATGGAAAAGCAACACAATCGTGGGCAAGATGGAGCAGGAGTTGCAAATATAAAATTTGATGTAGAGCCCGGCACTCGCTATATTAGCAGAAGTAGAGCCGTTGGTAGTAGTGCCATAAAAGAAATTTTCGGAAAAATAAATTCAAAATTTGAAGATGTTCAAAAGAAAAATCCAAACAAATTAAATGATGCAACTTGGCTGAAAAAACATGTTGCATTTACTGGCGAATTATTTTTAGGTCATTTGCGTTATGGTACTTTTGGAGGCAACAGCATTGAAAACTGTCATCCATTTTTGCGCCAAAACAATTGGATGACACGCAATTTGGTTGTTGCAGGAAATTTTAATTTAACCAATGTTGATGAGCTTTTCGACCAATTGGTAGAACTCGGACAACATCCAAAAGAAAAGGCAGACACGGTTACGGTGATGGAAAAAATTGGACATTTTTTGGACGAAGAAAATGAACGATTGTTTAAACAATTTAAAAAAGAAGGACATTCCAATGCCGAAATTTCTGCGTTAATTGCCAATCAGTTGGATGTGCAACGCATATTAAAAGATGCAAGCAAAAAATGGGATGGTGGCTATGCAATGGCTGGTTTGTTTGGTCATGGCGATGCATTTGTGTTGCGCGACCCAAATGGAATTCGCCCCGTGCATTATTATTCGGATGATGAAATAATTGTTGTAACATCGGAACGACCAGTTATACAAACCGCATTTAATATTCCAATTGAAAAAGTAAAAGAACTTACACCAGGTTGCGCACTTGTAATTAAAAAAGATGGAACATTTGGCGAGGTTGAAATTATAGAAGCAGGAGAAAAAACACCTTGTTCGTTTGAACGTATTTATTTTTCTCGTGGAAGCGATGCTGCTATTTATCGTGAACGACAAAAATTGGGAGAACAATTATGTCCAGCAGTTTTAAAATCGGTTGATTATGATTTAAAGAATACCGTTTTTTCTTATATTCCAAATACTGCCGAAGTAGCTTTTGGTGGCTTGATAGAAGGATTGCATCATTATAATAATACAGTAAAGCGACACAAAATTTTACAAATGGGAACCAATGTTCGTGAGCCCGAGTTGAGTGAAATTTTAGCTGTTCATCCTCGTATTGAAAAAATTGCAATTAAAGATGCCAAGCTACGCACCTTTATTACCAACGATTCGCAACGTGATGATATGGTTGCTCACGTTTACGATACAACGTATGGTGTTGTAAAAAAAGGCGAAGACAATTTGGTTATTCTTGATGATTCTATTGTTCGTGGAACAACTTTAAAACAAAGTATTTTAAAAATAGTAGATCGTTTGGGACCTAAAAAAATAGTTGTTGTTTCGTCTGCTCCGCAAATTCGTTATCCCGATTGTTATGGAATAGATATGGCTAAATTGGGCGATTTTATTGCTTTTCAAGCGGCAGTTGAACTGTTGAAAGATAATTTCAAAGAAAATCTTTTGGATGAATTGTATGAAAAAGCAAAAGCTCAAGAAGATTTGCCAAAAGAAAATATTGTGAATGTGGTGAAAGAAATTTACGAACCATTTACTGCTGAAGAAATTTCAAAAAAAATATCAGAACTATTACGTCCAGAAAATATAAAAGCAGAAGTTGAAATTATTTATCAATCGATAGAAGGCTTACACAATGCTTGTCCGAACAACAAAGGAGATTGGTATTTCACAGGAAACTACCCTACTGCTGGAGGAAATAAAGTAGTGAACAAATCTTTCATTAATTACATGGAAGGCAAAAATGTGAGAGCGTACTAAAAAATTTATTTTGCTTTTACCATTTTTGAATACATTTTTTCTCGCAACGCTTTTACTCCTTCATCAACAATATATTCATCGTAAGTCATTCGTTTATCAATAATTCCGTTTGGTGTAAGTTCAATAATTCGGTTGGCAACAGTTTGCATAAATTCGTGATCGTGTGATGTGAAAAGAGCAATATGTTTCCAGTCTTTCAACGCATTGTTAAATGCTGTGATTGATTCCAAATCTAAATGATTTGTTGGCTCATCAAGTATCAAACAATTTGCATTGGTAAGCATCATACGCGAAACCATACAGCGAACTTTTTCTCCTCCTGATAATACATTCGATTTTTTTAATGACTCCTCACCTGTAAATAACATTCGCCCTAAAAAGCCACGAACATAGGTTTCATCTTTATCGGTAGAATACTGACGCAGCCAATCTACGAGATTATAATCGGCACTAAAATATTTTGCATTTTCATTTGGCAAATATGATTTTGTGATAGTGCTTCCCCAAACAAATTCTCCGCCATCTGCTTTTTCTTCTTCTAAAAGTATTTGAAAAAAAGAAGTAATGGCAATGTGCTCTTTTGAAAGTATGGCAACTTTATCTCCTTTGGTTAATGTGAATGTAATGTTTGAAAAATAAGGTGTTCCATCGGGAGATGATTTTGAAAGATTTTCAACATTTAAAATTTGGTCGCCACAATCGCGTTCTGCTTTGAAAATAATTCCAGGGTATTTTCTAGTACTTGGTTTTATATCGTCAACAACTAATTTTTCTAATAATTTTTTTCTGCTTGTGGCTTGTTTTGATTTGGAAGCATTGGCACTAAATCGTTCCACAAACTCTTGAAGCTCTTTGCGTTTGTCTTCTACTTTTTTGTTTTGGTCGGAACGCTGACGCAAAGCCAGTTGGCTGGATTCGTACCAAAAAGTATAGTTTCCCGTGTAGAGTTGAATTTTATTAAAATCAATATCGGCAATGTGTGTACACACGGCATCTAAAAAATGTCTATCGTGAGAAACAACAATAACTGTGTTTTGAAAATCGGCTAAAAAATTTTCTAACCAAGCAATTGTGTTTACATCTAAATCGTTCGTTGGCTCATCTAATAAAAGAATATCGGGATTACCAAAAATTGCTTGAGCAAGTAGCACTCTTACTTTTTCTTTTCCGCTCAAATCAGCCATTAAGCGGTTGTGAAATTCTTCTTTTACACCCAAATCGCTTAATAAATTTGCAGCATCGCTTTCGGCATTCCAACCTTCCATTTCAGCAAAAGTTTGTTCTAATTCGGCTGCTTTAATTCCATCAGCTTCGCTAAAATCGGGCTTTGCATAAATGGCATCTTTTTGTTGAATAACATCCCATAATTTTTTGTTTCCCATCATCACCGTTTGCAATACTTGGTAGGAATCGAACTCAAAATGGTTTTGTTTTAGCACACTCATTCTTTCGCCAGGTGTAATAGAAACTTGCCCTGTAGTAGCATCAATTTCGCCAGAAAGAATTTTTAAAAAGGTTGATTTTCCTGCACCATTAGCGCCAATTACGCCATAGCAATTGCCGGGAGTAAATTTTATACTTACTTCGTCAAACAAAACACGTTTGCCATAACGCAGAGAAAGATTAGATGTTGAAATCATTTTTTTGTAATTTGAGGGTGCAAAAGTAGTGTATTTCCTTTAAAAAATTAAAAAACCTTTTGAATGAGCGGAACAAAAAACGATTAGAATTTTAAAACACTTTTATTGTTATTATAAATGTTTTAAACTACATTCGTAATCTTAAAAATTACAAATTTTGATTTGGAAATTTACTAAAACACTTTTCTTTTTTCTGTTTTATATTTTCTGCTGTTCAACTTCAAATGCACAGCAATTAAATATAAAAAATTTTTCTATTGAAGATGGGCTTCCCCAGTCTCAAATCATTGATATTTGTCAAGACCACACAGGTGCAATTTGGTTTTCTACCAATGGTGGTGGAGTTAGCCAATTTGATGGTACCATATTCCATAATTATAGTACAAAAGAAGGGTTGGGAAACAATCGCACTTATGATTTGCTGGAAGACAAAAATCAAACGCTTTGGATAGGAACAGCAAAGGGCTTGAATAAATATTTCAACAATAAACTTTATAAGGTAAACGACACACTAATTAATCAACTTTCAATTTATCGTATTCAGGAACACAGCAATGGCGAAATATGGTTTGGAACCAACAATGGAATATATATTTATGATGGACAAAAATTTAAACCATTTGTCAGAAACGATTCTCTTGGCAGATATCAGGTTTGGGCTATAGAGCAGGATAAGCTTGGTAATACTTGGATTGGAACATTGCTCAATGGTGTGTTTTATTATGATGGCAAAAACATAATTCATTTTACTAAAAAAGATGGATTAAATGACATGAAAAATAGAGACATACTTATCAATGGCGATAAAGTGTGGGTATCTACATATCACGGAGTAAATGTATTTGATTTATCAAAAATGTACGATGGCAACAGAAAATTTGATACACTAAAAATTAATAAGAAACCTTTTTTAGAATGTTCCTATCGTTTTTTCAAAGATTCCAGTGGTGTGGTGTGGGTTGGAACAAGTAGCGGAGTGAGCAAAATTACTTACGGAAAATACAGAAATATTAGAAAAGAAAACGGATTGTGCGAAAACCAAATAGTGGCAATAACACAGGATAAAGAAGGCAACATGTGGTTTGGTTCATTTTCGAGTGGTGTTAGCAAATATAGAAACGATTTGTTTGTTAATATAAATGAACGACAAGGCTTAGCAAGCAATTCGGTTTTTTCATTTTTGAAAGACAGCAAAAACAACATGTGGATTGGAACTTGGGGTGGTGGAGTTTCAAAATTAAATTATGATGCTTGGCAAAACAAAGACACAATTAGTATTGAAAATTATACAAACAAAGATGGTTTGCCTTACAACAACATTTGGTCGATGTGTGAAGATAAAAAAGGAAATATTTGGTTTGGTACATCAGCATCGGGTGTGAGTGTTTATGATGGAAAAAATTTCAAAAATTATTTTTTAAAAGATGGTTTACATGGGTTGAGAATACAATGTGTTTTGGCAGATAAAAAAGGAAATGTTTGGCTTGCAAACGAAAATGGAGTGGATAAATATGATGGCGAAAAATTTACGTTTTATGGCGAAGGACAAGGATTTTCATCACAAGGAGTTTCTTGTATATACGAAGACAATACAGGAACACTTTGGTTTGGCTCCCCAGATAAAATTATAAAATACGATGGAAAATTATTTACCACCATATTGCGCCCAGAAGGTTTTCCACACATAAAAAATATTATTAAAGATAAATTTGGTTTAATTTGGTTTAGCACCGATGCAGGAATTGTGGTTTATACAGGAAGGGCTTTTAAAACAATTTCTGTTACAGATGGATTGAGTTCAAACACGATTTATTATGTAAAATCAGATGCTGATGGAAACCTTTGGATTGGAACAAATAATGGTATTGATAAATTAGATTTAGGAAAGTTTATTAATCAAAAAGAAATAGTAATTAAACATTATGGAAAAGAAGAAGGATTTATTGGAGTAGAATGTAATCAAAATGCTTTTTACAAAGATGGCGATGGAAAACTATGGATTGGAACAGTTGATGGAGTTACAATTTATGATCCTTCGCAGGAAAGAAAAAATACAGAAGAGCCCAAAACAGAAATTACAAACATTCGTTTGTTTTTACAAAACACAGATTTCGTTTCATTTTGTGATAGTTTAAAAAATGGACTTCCCGAAAATTTAAAATTACCATACGACAAAAATTATATAACATTTAATTTTATTGGTATTTCACAAACAATTCCTAACAAAGTAAAATATCAATTTAAGCTGGAAGGCTCGGATGCAGATTGGTTGCCCGAAGGAAAAGAAACAAGTGCAACCTATTCCAATTTAGCACCAGGAAAATATACATTCAAAGTAAAATCGGCAAACGAAGACAACATTTGGAATGAAGAACCAGTAAGCTTTTCGTTTGAAATAGTTCCACCAATTTGGAAACAAACATGGTTTTTTATTTTAATAGCATTGGGTGCTGTGTTTTTAATTTACTCTGTTATCAGAATTCGTGAAAGAAGACTAAAATATTCGCAACGAATTTTGGAGCGACAAGTTGCTATTAGAACAAAAGAATTGTTTGAAGAAAAAGAAAAATTACAAATTGCATATTCCGAAATTGATGAAAAAAATAAAGATATTACGGATAGTATTTATTATGCAAAACGTATTCAAGATGCAATACTTCCTTCTGATGTGCTTGTGAAACAATTGCTTCCCGATTCGTTTATTTTATTCAAACCAAAAGACATTGTAAGTGGCGATTTTTATTGGTTAGAAAAATGGGGAAACAAAACGCTTATTGCAGCAGTTGATTGTACTGGACATGGAGTTCCGGGTTCGTTTATGAGCATTGTTGGACATAATTTATTAGCACAAAATGTAAATGTTTTGGGTTTGTCAACACCGTCTTTGATTTTGAATGAAACCAACAAGCAACTTGCAAAAAAATTGAATCAAAATTCTTCCGAAGCAATTGTAAGAGATGGAATGGACATTGCGCTTTGTGCAATTAATTATTCTAAATCTACAATGGAATTTTCGGGTGCAAATAATCCCGTTTGGATTATTCGAAACAACGAAGTGGTAGAAATCAACGGAAATAAATTTCCAATAGGTGCATACATTAGCGAAGAGTTGCAGTTGTTTACCAATCATCAATGGGAATTGCAAAAGGACGATTGTATTTATATTTTCACTGATGGTTATGTCGATCAATTTGGTGGACCAAAAGGAAAAAAGTTCAAATACAAACAATTGAAAGAATTGCTTCTTGCAAATAATGAAAAACCAATGGATGAACAAAAATCTATTTTAGAAAAAACAATCAATGAGTGGCGAGGCAACTTGGAACAAGTGGATGATATGTTGATAATTGGAATTAGAATATAAAAATTATTTTTCCGAAATAATAGATGAATTACTCACGATTAAAATATATTTTTTGTTTTTTTCTATTTTGTTTTCTCAAACAAAGTGTAGCCAACGATGCACACATTCAATCTCTTTTTAAAAAAGCACATCGAACAAAAATTTCTAATTTTGATAGCACAATTGTTTATAGTGATTCTATACTAGAGCTTGCAAAAAAAATAAATGATAAACATGCTTTAGCCGAAGCATATCAGCTCAAAGGTCTTGCTAACTATGGCAAAGGAAACTATCCCGAGGCGCTTAACAATTATCAGCAATCGCTTACCATTTCAGAGAAAAATAATTTTGCAGATTTATTATTTTCCCTTTACAATCTTTTGGGAACTTTTTATAAAAAACAAAATAATTTAAAAGCAGCACAAGAACAATTTAATAACGAATATAATTTAGCAATCAAACAAAACGATTCTGTTGCTATTGGAAACGCATTGGGCGATTTGGGCTTGATATATGAATTGCAAGATGATTGGGATAAAGCCGAAGATTGTTTTCAAAAAGCATTACAAATTCATCAGCGGAATAATTGTAAAAAATGTGAATCATACGCATTAGATTACTTGTCGGAAATATACACGCATCGCCAAAAATTTGATGAAGCAATTGCACTTTTGGAACAAGCTTTGGAACTTAAAAAATCATTAGCTGATTCTTCGGGAATTGCAATGGAAATAAATAATATTGGTGAAGTGTATGCTGCAAAGGGAAATCCAGACAAAGCATTAAATTATTTTTTTCAAAGTTTAGATTATTCTATAAAAATTAATTACCCCGAATTTACAACTCATATTTATAAAATGATTTCGGAAATGTATTTGCAACAACACAATTTTGAAAAGGCATACCATTATTATTCATTGCATGTTTCTGTAAAAGACAGTATTTATAACGAACAAAAAACACGCATCATTAACGAGATGGATGCAAAATATCAAAACGAAAAAAAGCAATTACAAATTGATAATTTGAATAAACAAAATGAAATAAACGAAGTAAAAATTGAAAATCAAACAGCCACAACACGCTCTTTGTACATGCTTGCTGGATTTTTGTTGGTCATTGTAATATTTATTTTGATAGGATTTAGAAACAAACAAAAAGCGAATCAAATTATTTCTCAACAAAAAATAGAAGTAGAAAAACAACGTGATTTGGTTGAAACAAAAAATAAAGAAATTACCGATAGTATTCATTATGCAAAACGCATTCAACGAGCATTGCTTGCAAGCGATACTTTTTTGAATAATCATTTCCCCGAACATTTTGTTTTTTATAAACCAAAAGATATTGTGAGTGGAGATTTTTATTGGGCAAACATTGTAGATAACAAATTTGTGATGATTACAGCAGACTGCACGGGACATGGAGTCCCTGGTGCATTTATGAGTTTGTTAAATATTTCGTATTTGAATGAAGCAATTGTTCAACAACAAATTAGTTCTCCCGAAAAATTTTTGGAATACATTCGTACGCAAATAATGCTATCATTAAATTCCGAAAATATGGATGAAGAAAGTAAAGATGGAATGGATGCGGTACTTTGTGTTTTTGATTTTAAACATCAATGGTTGCGATTTGCTTGTGCAAACAATCCGCTTTGGATTATTCGTAAAGAAGAATTAATAGAATTTAAACCAGATAAAATGCCTGTTGGTGCTCATTATGGCGAGTTAAAGCCATTTGCTTTGAATACAATTGGATTACGAAAAGGTGATATTGTATATACTTTTACTGATGGTTATGCCGACCAATTTGGCGGACCAAAAGGCAAAAAATTTAAGTACAAACAATTAAACGAAATTCTTCTTAACTTAAAAGATCAACCCATCTCTGAACAAAAACAAATTTTAGAATCTACGTTTACAAAATGGAGAGGCGGTTTAGAACAGGTCGATGACGTTCTTATTATAGGCATTCGCCTTTAATAAATGATGTGCTGATTATTGGGATGAAGGTTTAATTCTTAATAAACTTCTGAATACCCACAACTTTCATTTTTGAATTAAAACATTTTATAATATAACAACCGGGGAGCAAGTGTTCTATTTTAATTATTTGGTATTGCGATTTCAAAATTTCATTTC
>JAYTXX010000053.1:0-14593 GCA_043742725.1 Bacteroidota bacterium
TTCATTTGCTTTTGTAAAATTTCTGCATCGCTTGTCCCGTAGGGACTATATATCGGTAACAAATGTAATCTAAATAAAAAAACAAGTCCCGTAGGGACGAAATAAATTCATTGGTAAATATCGTCCCTACGGGACTTACGAATTATTTTATTCTCTTGTATCTACCAATTCATAGTCCCTACGGGACTTATTAGTTAATTTTATAATTAACAAAAAGCAAATGAATTAATTAAATGAAAACTATTTCTTTCAAATCAAACTCTTTTAGTTCAGTTGATTTTAAAAGCATTTTTAGTTTTCCAATTTCGGAAATTCCAATTATTTTTCCTTCAAAAGAAATACTATTTGCACTATAATTTTTCCATTCGTTCAATTGATACAATCGTTGTAAATAAGCATTATCAATAGTTTCCAACTTGTTTGCTTTCAACTGCAAATAATATGCTTCCACAAATTCGCACAGCCGATTTACTATTTGCATCAAATCAAATTCTTTAGTTGTAATCAATTTTAATGAAGTTGCATTGGGTGCATTTTCAAATTTTAGTTGATTTACATTAATGCCAATGCCCACAATTGAGCTATTAATAGCATTTTCGCGCAATGTGTTTTCAATTAATATTCCTGCAACTTTTTTATTATTAATATAAATATCGTTGGGCCATTTAATTTTCACATTCGTTGAACTGGAAACATTTACTAATTCTGTCATTAAGTCAGCAACAGCCAAAGAGATAATTTTAGTAAGTAAAAATTGTTTTTCGGCAAGCAAAAAAGTAGGATATAAAACAATGCTCAAAGCCACATTTTTATTGGCTTGGCTTTGCCACACATTTTCTCGTTGTCCTCTTCCTTTTTGTTGATTAAAAGTATAAACAAGTGTACCTTCAATTGGCTTAATTTGTCGGAACATTTCGGTGGCATAACTGTTGGTAGAATCGACCGATATTAAATGAAGGTTGTTTTGCCCTATAAATAAAGTTTTCATACAGAGTTTATGCAAAAGAAATCGTTATTTTTGTACTCAATAAAAAAAGCGTTCCACAAAGAACGAAATAAAAACAAATATTTCCATTGAATGGCTAAAAAGAAAACGAGTTCTGCAAAAAAAGTAGCAGCGAAAAAAGCACCAGCAAAAAAGGTTGCAGCAAAAAAAACAGTTGCTAAAAAAATTTCCGTAAAAAAAGTTGAGAAAACAAAAACTGTAACTAAAAAAAACAAGCCAACTAAAAAAGTTGCCCCAAAAGTAATTACAGATGCTACCAAAAAAATAGCTGATGCAGCAGTAGAAGGAATTTTGGAAGTAAAAGGAAAAGAAATAACGGTTATGAATTTAAAAAATATTCATAATAGAGTTTGCGATTATTATATTATTTGCCAAGCCGATTCAACTACACAAGTGAATGCAATTGCTGGTTCGGTAGAAGAAATGGTAAAAAAATTAACAGGAGAAAAACCATATCGTTCAGAAGGTTTTCAAAATTCTGAATGGATTTTGATTGATTATGTAACAGTAGTTGTTCATGTTTTTCAATCGCACATTCGTGAATTTTACAACATAGAAGCACTTTGGGCTGATGCAGAAACAACAACAATTAAATCTTAATAAAACGATTTTCAAAGCAAAATAAATACAAAACAATGAGCGAGCAACAAGAAGAAAAGAAGGTAGAAAAAAACGATACCAATCCCTTAAAAGATAAATTTCCGAAGAAACCAAACTTACCAAAAACTCCATTTAATTTTTATTGGATTTATGGAATTATTGCAGTAGCATTAATTGCTATCCAATTGTTTAATTCCAATGGCGGATTAAAAGAAGTAAAATCTTCCGACTTTTTTGAAACCATGCTAAAACAGCACCAAGTAACTCGTATTGTGGTAGTACCAAACGACCAAGTTGCGGAAATATACATTGGTAGAGATTTTTTAAAACTTCCACAATATGCAAAAGACCAATTGGATCAACACCCAAATGGACCGCATTACAAAATGAAAATTCTTTCGGTAGAAAGTTTCAAAGCAGATTTAACAGAAGCTCAAAAAGATTTTTTACCAAACGAAAAAATTTATCCTGAAAGTGATGTTCGTTCATCGTGGAGCGATCAATTGGGTTGGATATTGCCAATTGTTATTATGGTAATTATTTGGATTGTGTTGATGCGCAGAATGGGCGGAGGCGGTGGCGGTGCTGGACAACTTTTCAATATTGGAAAATCGAAAGCAACCTTGTTTGATAAAAACACAAATGTGAATATCACGTTTAATGATGTTGCAGGTTTAGAAGGTGCAAAAGTTGAAATAAAAGAAATTGTTGATTTTCTAAAAAATCCTGCAAAATATACTATTTTAGGAGCAAAAATTCCAAAAGGTGCATTACTTGTAGGACCTCCGGGAACAGGCAAAACCCTTTTGGCAAAGGCTGTTGCTGGTGAAGCAAAAGTTCCTTTCTTTTCACTTTCAGGTTCCGATTTTGTGGAAATGTTTGTAGGCGTTGGAGCTTCACGTGTTCGTGATTTGTTCCGTCAAGCAAAAGAAAAAGCACCATGTATTATTTTTATTGATGAAATTGATGCAATAGGAAGAGCACGTGGAAAAAGCCCTGCACAAGGCGCAAACGATGAGCGTGAAAATACATTGAATCAATTATTAACCGAAATGGATGGTTTTGGAACCAACAGCGGAGTAATAATTTTAGCAGCAACCAATCGTGCTGATATTTTGGATAGAGCATTGATGCGTGCAGGTCGTTTCGACAGACAAATTTATGTGGATATGCCCGACTTGAATGAACGAAAAGATATTTTTAAAGTACATTTAAAACCATTGAAAATAGATGCCTCAGTAGATGTTGATTTTTTGGCAAAACAAACACCAGGTTTTTCAGGAGCTGATATTGCAAACATTTGTAATGAAGCTGCTTTGATTGCTGCTCGACACGATAAAAAAACAATTGAAAAACAAGATTTTTTAGATGCCGTTGATAGAATAATTGGAGGGTTGGAAAAGAAAAATAAAATTATTTCCACGCACGAGAAAAAAGTAATTGCTTATCACGAAGCAGGACATGCTTCTGTGAGTTGGTTGTTGGAACATGCACATCCATTGATAAAAGTTACCATTGTTCCTCGTGGTCGTTCGTTAGGTGCAGCTTGGTATTTACCAGAAGAACGTCAAATTACAACCACAGAACAATTGCTTGATGAAATGTGTGCAGCACTTGGTGGAAGAGCAGCAGAAGAAGTTATTTTTGGAAAAATTTCTACTGGCGCATTGAGTGATTTGGAAAAAGTTACCAAACAAGCTTATGCAATGATTAGCATTTACGGTTTGAATGATAAAATTGGAAACCGAAGCTACTACGATTCTACAGGAGCAAATGAATATGGATTTACAAAACCATATAGCGAAAAAACTGCTGAACTTATTGATGATGAAGTAAGCAAAATGATTGAAGCGGCTTATGTGAAAGCAAAACAAATATTGACAGAAAACAAACATTTGCTAACACAACTTGCAGAAAAATTGTTGGAGAAAGAAGTTATTTTCAAAGAAGATTTAGAAACTATTTTTGGAAAACGAACATTTGATGTAGCTGATATTCCTTTATTGAAAGTGGAAGAAACTGAAACAAAAAAAATAGAAGAAGAAAAACCAGTAGCAACATCTTCGGAAGAAAAAAACAAAAAAGAAGAAGAACCAAAAGCTACGCAAGAAACCGAAAAACCTTCAAATACATTGTTTTAAGTTATGCAAGATAGCACTACTTCAAAAGAAAAAATATTAAAGAAAATTCGCAAAGCTTTAATTCACAAATCAACACAAGAAATTGGTGATGTGGATAAAGACTCGGAAATATTTGTTACTTCGGAAGAACCGCTTGAAATACAATTTGCACAAAACTTTACTGCATTGAATGGTAAATTTGTTTTTTGTGAAAATGAAGCAGAGTTTATCGAAAACTTTGATTTTATTGCAAAAGATAATGAATGGAAAAATTTGTTTTGTGTTGAACCAAAAATAAAAGAGTTGCTCACAAAAGGAAAAATTGCTTTTTCTGATACCGAAGAAAATTTTCTTCAAACAGATATTGGTCTTACTTTTTGTGAATGTTTAATTGCACGAACAGGAAGCGTAATGATTAGTTCAAAACAAGCATCTGGCAGGCGATTGGCGGTTTATCCAAACTTTCATATAGTAATTGCTTATTCATCGCAATTGGTAAACCATGTGAAAGATGGATTGAAATTTATAAAAGAAAAATACAACA
Organism: Bacteroidota bacterium; assembly: GCA_043742725.1. GTDB lineage: Bacteria > Bacteroidota > Bacteroidia > 2-12-FULL-35-15 > 2-12-FULL-35-15 > 2-12-FULL-35-15. The sequence goes on from JAYTXX010000053.1 coordinate 4,271, forward strand.
CTGCTTTACCATCAATGATTACAACTATTTCGGGACCAAGCAAAACTGCCGATATCGAAAAAACATTGATACAAGGTGCACACGGACCAAAAGAAATTTTTGTTTTTTTGATTGATGATATTCATTCACTTTAGTAATTAACTTTTACAAAATATTTGAAACGAGCTTGAAAAACTTACTCACACGAACACTCACAGCAGGCGCATTTGTTGCAACTATTCTATACTCCACTTATTACAGCCAACTTTTATTTTCCATTTTATTTTTAATCATTACCATTATTGGTTTGTGGGAATTTTATTCGTTGAACGAAAAAGGAAATAACCAAGCACAAAAAATTACAGGAACAATATTAGGAGCAATTTTATTTTTAAGCAATGCACTGGTGTGTGCTGGTTATTTAAACTACATGTTTCTTATCATCAATATTCCTTTATTATTTATAGTGTTCATCATCGAACTTTTTTCAAAATCGGAAACACCTTTTAAAAATATAGCATTTACCATAGCAGGTATTTTTTATGTTGCTGTTCCATTTTCGTTACTCAATCATATTTTAACATTAGATGGTGTTTACAATTATCAACTATTATTTGGCTGTTGGTTTATTATATGGAGCAACGATTCGGGAGCTTATTTGGCTGGTTCGGCATTTGGAAAACATAAATTATTTCCTCGCATATCACCAGGCAAATCGTGGGAAGGAAGCATTGGTGGAGCAATTGCAGCATACATTGTAACCTATATTATTTCTGGATGGTACACCACCATTACTACAGCAGATTGGATAATTATTACTGCAATACTAATAGTTGTAGGTACGTTAGGCGATTTGGTAGAATCGATGCTAAAAAGAAGTGTTGGAGCAAAAGATTCGGGAAGTTTATTACCAGGGCATGGTGGTATTTTAGATCGTTTTGATAGTTTAATTATGGCAACACCATTTGTGTTTACCTATTTATTCATTGAAAAACTTTTAAACCCTTAATTTTATAGAATAAACGAAGCAAAACATAGATTTAACAATTAGTTATTTTTACAATTATATTTTTTTATAAATTCGCAGACCTTTTTAACGCATTTCTCCTGAAAAAGAGAAATTTAAAGAAAAAATTATGACAACAAAAACAAAAACAAACGCCACAACCACAGAACAACATGAAAGTATGTTTGATGCAGTACTTGCCCGACTTGATGTTGCTGCTAAAATTTATGGCTTATCAGATGAAGTTGCAGAAATATTAAGAAACCCAAAACGTGAGGTAAAAGTAAGTTTACCGGTGATGATGGATAACGGAAAAATTCAAGTATTTGAAGGATTTCGCACCATACATTCTACTATTTTAGGTCCATCAAAAGGAGGAATACGTTATGCAATGGATGTGAATGATGATGAAGTAAAAGCATTATCGGCTTGGATGACTTTTAAATGTGCAGTTGCTAACTTGCCTTATGGCGGAGCAAAAGGAGGAATTAAATGCGACCCACGCAAAATGAGTGTTGGAGAATTGGAGCGTTTAACAAAAACATATACAATTGCAATGGCTGATGTATTTGGTCCGCAAACAGATATTCCTGCACCCGACATGGGAACAAGCGGAAGAGAAATGGCTTGGTTAGTAGATGCTTACAATAAAGTACATCGTGGCGATTTTCCTGGTGTAACAACTGGAAAACCTGTTGGATTAGGTGGTTCATTAGGTCGTGATGCAGCAACAGGAAGAGGAGTAATGGTTGCAACATTAGCTGCTTTAAAGAAAATGAATTTAGATGCTAAATTAGTTACTTGTGCTGTTCAAGGATTTGGTAACGTAGGTTCACACTCTGCACGTTTATTGAGCGAACAAGGAATTAAAATTTGTGCTATTGGCGACCACACTGCAACTTTTTGGAACGAAAAAGGAATTGATATTCAATCGGCTTTGCGCTTTGCTAAAGAAAATGGTGGTGTTTTAAAAGGATTTACAGGTGGTGTAGAAATTAAACCTTCAGAATTATTAACTGCTAATGTTGATGTGCTTGTGCCAGCAGCATTGCAAAATGTAATTACCGAAGAAATTGCACACAGCATAAAAGCAAAACTAATTGTGGAAGGTGCAAACGGACCTACAACAGCAGAAGCTGACCATGTGTTGCAAGAAAAAGGAATTATAGTAGTACCCGATATTTTAGCAAATGGTGGTGGAGTAACGGTTTCTTATTTTGAATGGGTACAAAATAACCAAGGCTATTATTGGTCGGAAGAAGAAGTGAACACAAAACACGATGCGTCTATGAACAGTGCATTTGAACACGTTTGGAACAACGGAAAACAATACAAAACTACTATGCGTATTGGTGCTTACATTACTGCTTTGAAAAGAGTAGAAATGGGAATAAAAGCAAAAGGAGTGTTTTAAGAATTAAAAAAAATTACAACAAAAAAAGTCCCGAATTGTTCGGGACTTTTTTGTTTGTATATAGTCATAGTTTGCAATTATTTTGCGGAGATTTGGATTTGGTTTGCATCGTTTTGAATTTACTTTAACGCTCTTTTCAAAAACTACGTTTCTGAATGAGAACCATTTTACACATCTATTTAAAGACGAAGAATAAAATTTAAAAAGCTCTTTTGATGATTTTTGAAATGATTATATTTGACGAAATAAACGAAATAAAACTTCGGGTATCTACCCAAAATAGATATGATTAGCGAAAGTTTGTATCGGGTATAAACATGTTAGCGGTAATTTTAAAGACGACAGGAATGAAAAGAATAATACTGCTATATCTTTCGATTGTTTTTATTACCGGATGCAATAATCCGCAACATAAGACAAATATTGCAAACAAGAATGAACTCAAGTTTTCTATCGAACAGCTACAGGAAGACTTTAATGTGTTTCGCACTTCGCTTCAAGACATCCATCCTGGGCTATATTCATTTGTGAGTAAAGACTCTATGGATTACTATTTTAACAATACTTTTTCTAAACTAAATCATCCTATGACAAAAGACGAATTTTTTCGACTTTTGACTCCACTAATCAGAATGACCTATGATGAACATACGTCATTAGACTTTTCATACAAGTATGATAGTTTAAGAAAATTCCTGCCTGTAAAAATTAGATGGGTAAATAATATTCCATACATCTTTAAAAATCTTTTAGAAAATCCATCGGTTATTTTGGGATCTGAAATAATTTCTATAAATGGTCGAAATCCAAATGAAATTTTCAAAGAAATAAAATCTGTTTATCGCAATGGAACAACGGACGAGACATTGCAGTATGATGTTTACAGCCTTCACTTTGATTATTTGTATGCCTCTTTTATCGAACAGCCAGATTCTTTCAATATTGAAGCCATTAATCCTGTGACAAAAGAGAAATACATTATCAATTCTCCAGCATTATTAATTACCGATACGATTCATTTTGTTCGAATTCCACAGATGGCAGAAGAGTATTGTAAAAAAGATACATGCTATAGGTTTAGCATCGACAAGGAAAATGGTTTTGCAAAAATGACGATATCTGGTCTTAATACGTATGAAATGGAAGCCTCAAAAATTGATTTTCGCAAGCAATTGAATGAAGATTTCAAAATAATAAGTGATGAGAAAATAAGCAACTTGATAATTGACTTACGTTATTGCTTTGGTGGCAGTCCGAGATACGGAGCAGAATTAGTAAGCTACCTTTACAATAAACCATTTCACATATTCGACACAATAAGTTCTGCAATAACTAAAGTTCCAACATATTCTAAATATACGAATTGGTCGCAAGAAGATTGGGTCAACGAAGTTCCACTACTAAAAGAATTAAAGAGTAATTCAACAAAAAATGGATGGTCGACATTAAGAGACACTATTATTTTACCGAAACAGCGACAATTCAAAGGCCATATCTATGTTCTAATAAATAGCGACATTCATTCCGCTGCATCAATAACTTCGGCATTGCTAGACTATCATACAAATGCGACTTTCATCGGCACTCCTATTTCTGGTCCCTATAATAGTGGCAATGCAATTGACCTTGTTTTACTCACTTTGCCAAACACAAAAATTGTAGTTGATATTCCTTTATTACATTATAGTTTAGCAATTCCCGACAACTTGTATGCAGCAAAAAAAGGTATAGCTCCTGACATTTTAATTCATCAAAATATAAATGACATACTAAGTCATAAAGACTTAATTTTAGACAGTACGATTTCACAAATTAGAACAAAAAACTACCGCTAACAAAGGCTACAAGCAATGCGGAGTTTCTGCAAGTCGCAAATGCAATTTTTTAAAGGTGCGCTTCGCGCAATATTTTTTGCATTTGCAATTTAGTTCAGTACATTTAATAAAGGTTTTCGCTCAAGACAGTTTTGTGGGTATTTATTCCGCACTGCGTGTAGCCTGAAACCGTTATGCCGTAAAATTTTACGAACGCTCTGAACGAACATCGGTAGCACATCACGCCTCGCAATAAATGGTATAATTTCGGAATAAATAAATTGGTTTTTCATTCCATATAAGTATAAAATAGTTTCGTTGAAAAATTATTTTTTTATTTTTTTCTCTGCGTTCTCTGCGCCTCTGCGAGAAATATTTCTTTGCGTTCTCTGCGTTAAAAACACGTTCTCGATACATTTTTCTGAAAAAGAAAAACACTCGAACTGACTATGCACACAAAAACTCTGCGTTCTCTGCGCCTCTGCGAGAAATATTTCTTTGCGTTCTCTGTGGTTAAAAAAAAGAGATTCTTCTCTCCGTTCAGAATGACAAACACACTCATCACTCATAATTCATAATTTTCCCTCGTTCTCAAACCATTTTTCTGAAAAAGAAAAACACTCGAACTGAAACGCACAATTAGCACATCAGCAAATTAATTATCCTTCATAGAATTTACTCTTTTCACAGCAATGAGTTGGTCGTAAAAAGTACCTTGTTCGCGGTTATACACATAAATGGTATATTCATTTTCGGTTTCGAAGTGCATTCCTTCAATTAAAGTTTCATCAGGCACAGGCTCTCCTTTTTTTACAAAAACATATTCGTAATTGTAATAGCCTTGTTTCAAAAGCAATGTGCCCACATATCCAAATCGTGTGCTATCGTATCGCATCAAATTTTCCTGATTGCATTGCCAAGCATTAAATGCTCCAAAAATATAAAGATAGCCATCGGTATATGCTTCGTCTGATGGTAAGAAAAAATGCACATAACAGTAATCGGCTTCTGTTTCGCTGTTTCTGCCTTCTTGTACTTTTACCAAATAATTTCCATTCATATCGGGGCTGGAATAATGGCGTTTGATAGTTCGTTTTTCATCGTTGTACAAAAAAATTTGATAGCCTGCTGAATCCGTTTTTATATCATAAATTTTTTCGGAATGATAGCGCACACTTTTCAAATCAAAATATCTAAACTCGTTTCCTCCTGTAAAAACATTTCCATCTTCAAAGTCGTACACCAACTCATTGTCTTTCACAAACAAAGGTTTCAAAGTTGTTTTGGCATTGTCCCAATGATTATTTTGTGTAATCACCACATTCAAATCGTTATATGGATTTGCAATTGGATATCCATTGTGATTGATAGTAAAATCTATTTCTTGTTTGTAATTTCTATCCGAAACAATACTTGCCGCTCCCACTTTTGCTTGCACCATCACTTTGTTTTGATACACCATAAAACGTCTGGTAACAACAATATTGCTGGGATCTGAATCTTGATACACTTTCAAAATATAATTTCCCGATTTGGTAATGTGCATTGATGCGTTTGGAAAAACTGCATTAAAATGTGTGAAATGAATCAATGTGTTGAACGAATAACTATAATCGGTAATGCTTGTTTCAATAAATCCATCAATGTATTCGGCAGGCATCAAATCCGATGGTTGCCAATCGGCATTGCAATGAATAACAGTGTAGGTATATGTTTTTACATTCGCATCCATATCATCAAAACTCAATTTCAATTTTTCTTCCGAACCAAGATTTAAAATAGGTTGTGATAATTCAAAACTTTCATCTCGTAGCTGAACAGTTTTTATATTTGGTTTATAAACATAATCTTCGTAACGAATTCCACTTGGGTTATTATCCGTAGAATCGGCTGTGGCTCCATTTAATAGATTTTTCCATCCTCCTGACTTTTTCTTTTTTTGTGCAAATAAATTTGCAGGCACACAAAAAATAGTGCTGATAAAAACAATAAGAATAAAATTATTTTTTGCGTGCATTTTTTTTAATTCGTGTTTTCTTCGTTACAAAAACTGTGCACCAAATACCACAAATTGTTGGTTGCAATTTGATTGTTGATTTCAATTTTTGAATAGTGTATTTTTTCTTTTTTTACCGAATAAAAAAATCCACACAATAAAAGCACAGGAATAACAAGCATTTGAAACAATTGTATTTTCTTGTTTTGAATTGGATGCGAAAAGTTTACTATGTATTTGCGATACATTTTTACCGCAAAAAATGCAAGTAAAAAACAAGTAATAAATAATAAAATAAACGACCAGAAAGAAATAAGTGAAAGTATCATTTTGAAATAGGACATAAAATAAAAATCTTCGACACTCAATAATTTTCCTAATTCGCCATACATTTTTAAGTTCACAATATTTAAAATAGCAACCAATGAAATAACAAAAATAGTGTAACCCAAATTTATCAAATGTATAATTCTATTTTTATAAAACTGCTGAAATAGCCATAAAACATAGGGAATAAAGAGCAGTACACAAGTAGTTGCAATATCTAACCGAAGTGCAAACCAAAAACTCAATCCTGTTTGTGAATGTGTTCCATCAGGAATTTTTGTATGATGATAAATAATAAATGCTAATCGAAATAAGGCAAAATAAAGCATCCAAAAAATAAAAAGTCGTAGTAGAAAATGTATTTTGTGAAATGAATTTTTCATTTTTTATTGCATATATAAATGTCCGTTTCCTGATATTGTTTTTTCTACCGTTGTTGGATTGCCATAGCAATACACATCGCCAACATCTTTAATCAAGCAAATTAATAAATCACTTGCTCTTACCGAACAATTGCCTGTTGCATAAGTATAAATCCAAGTGTAATTGGTTTGTAAATTTTCGGCATACAAAAAGCTTGTACCACCAATGTAGCACGAATGTTCTTGAGTTTTTCCATGCAAAGTTAAATCGCCCGAATCAAAAATATGAGAAATCACCAATGCATTTTCTACTGTTAAATCAACATTGCCCGAACTTTTTATTTCTACATTCATGGTATCTGTTGTAAATGTATTTGTACTTTTTATATTTCCACTTCCATTTGCTATCACCGATTTTAAATATGGCATTTTTATATACACGTTAAAAGGTTGATCATAACTACGAACCCAGTTGCAACGATTTTTGTTTTTCAAATACAATATGCCATCTATAACTTCTGTTTTTATAAGTGGAACAATATTTTCTCCAGCTTCAATTTTTACTTCAAAAATAGAATCTTGTGTAATAAACACATTCAAATTGTTGCTCGCAATAATTTTATCAAATTCCGAAACAGCTCTGCTTTCAAAAATAATAGAGCCTGTTGTTTTCACGCAGTCGCACATATTTTCTTCGGCACAAGTAGAAAATAAAACAATGATAAAAAATAGTGAACTAAATGTTTTAATTTTTTTCATTCAAAATTCCAATTCAATTTACAACTGATAACCTATTCCCCATTCAAAATAATCGGCTTTTGCCCAATTTGTACGCAATGTTACATTTGCAATCAAATGTTTATTAATCATATATCTCAACCCAATGCGATGAAAAAACAATCCATCAAAATTTTTTCTCTGATAAAGGTAAACACCAAAATCAATTGGCAACGATAATTTATTGATTACAAATTCATACGAAATTTTTGTACCACATTTAAACACATCAGTAAAAGTTGGATTGCTGATGGAGTCGTTACGCAAATCTTCTATATTGGCTGTGTTGTAAACCATTTCAATTCCTGTTCCTAATCTATTTCTGTAGTTCAATGTTTTGTAATAATTAAACTGAATTCCCATTGCAGCATATCTTCCTCCACCTGGTGGCGATAGTTCTTTTGCTCCCACAACAAAAATAACTGATGGATGCCATTGTTTTTTCGCAGGTGAAATAGAATCTTTATGTAAAATCAATTCTTTATTTCCAAAAACATACGCCAAACCTAAATTAACAGTAGCCATATTTATTCCCAAGTTAGGAGTTTTAAATGCTCCATTTGAAGCATGTGATAAACCAACTCCTGCTTGCAATCGCAATGATTTTGAAAGCATCACCGTTGAGTTTAATCGCAAATTCACAAAACCATTTAAGTGAGAACCTAAAATAATATTTTTATGATTTTCAATTCTATCAAAACATTTGGTTACGTAAGCCAATCCTACTCCAATTCTTAAATTCAATGTTAAAGCCCGTTTTCGCTTATTTAATCTCACATTCAAATATGGATATAGTGCTTCTACATTTCCCAACTGTTCGGGATTTCCTAAATATAAGTGCAAAAAACAAACTCCTATTTCAGGGTATTTATTAATTTGTTGCCATGTTTTTGTTCCATCGGTTCGGAAAATATAATTTAATTCTGCACCATAAATATGTCCTTTAATTAACGAAACCATATTGCTATGATGACTAATAATAAAGCCATAATGTGCTTCGGGAGCAATTAAAAAATCATGCGCTGGAACATTTTGTGCATTCGAAAATAAAGTGATGCAACAAAACGAAAAAATAAAAAGTAAGCGATTCAAATTATAAATTGTTTTAAATAAAAATTCGGACTAACAAATTTATAAAAATATTAACTGCAAGTGTTTTATTTTGTTGAAGAAGGATTACATTTGTAAATGCTGATTTAATAAGCTATTGAAGCCATAATTATTAAATAAAAAACGAAATGGAAGAAAAATTAAAAGCATTTGAACGATTGTTAATTATTATGGATGAATTGCGCGAACAATGTCCTTGGGATAAAAAACAAACCATAGAAAGTTTGCGCCATTTAACAATTGAAGAAACCTACGAACTTGCTGATGCAATTCTTGACAAAGACATGAACAACATCAAAAAAGAATTGGGTGATGTGTTATTGCACATTGTTTTTTATGCACGCATTGCTTCCGAAACAAATGATTTTAATATTACCGATGTTATTAATTCGCTTTGCGAAAAATTAATTTATCGTCATCCACATATTTATAGCGATGTGAAAGTAAAAGATGAACAAGAAGTAAAAGAAAATTGGGAAAAACTAAAATTGAAAGAAGGAAACAAATCTGTTTTGGGTGGAGTTCCTGCTTCGTTACCTTCGTTAATAAAGGCTTCACGTATACAAGAAAAGGCAAGAGCAGTTGGTTTTGATTGGGAAAAACCAGAACAAGTTTGGGAAAAAGTGCAAGAAGAAATTAATGAATTGAAACATGAAATTGATAGTAATGTTTCAAAAGAAAAAATTGAAAATGAATTTGGCGATGTATTATTTTCATTAATTAATTATGCTCGTTTTTTAAATATTAATCCCGAAGATGCGTTGGAAAGAACAAACAAAAAATTTATAAAACGCTTTCAATATTTAGAAAGCGAAGCATCGAAAATTGGAAAACCATTGAGCGAAATGACACTTGCCGAAATGGACGTGTATTGGAACAAAGCGAAAGAATTATAAAATGAATTTTCTTTCACATCTATATTTATCAGGCAATTCCGAAGGATTGTTAATTGGAAATTTTATTGCCGATTCGGTAAAAGGAAGTGATTATAAATTTTTTTCTACTCCTATTCAACAAGGAATTGTATTACACAGAAAAATTGATTCGTTTACCGATTCGCATGAAATTGTAGAACAAAGCAAACAACGATTGCGAGAGAAGTACAGAAAATATGCAAGTGTAATTGTAGATGTTTACTACGATCATTTTTTAGCAAAAAATTGGCATTTGTATTCCAATGAATCATTAAAAACGTATGTGCAAAAAATTTATTTGCTCATTCAAAAAAACAATGATATTCTTCCTTTAAAATCTGCACAGTTTACAAAATATATGTTGCATCATAATATTTTAGAAGCGTATTCAGAGTTAGATGGAATTAATCGTGTGTTGCAAGGAATGGCTCACAGAGCAAGTTTTGAATCGAATATGGAAAAAGCAATTGTAGATTTACAAGAGCATTTTTTGTTGTTTGAAAATGAGTTCAAATTATTTTTTCCAGAGCTTCAACTTTTTGTAAAAAATGAAATTCAACTTTTATAAAATTTTTAAATCTCTAACAAAAGTTTAGTTTGTCATTTCGACCGAAGGGAGAAATC
>JAYTXX010000054.1:0-29665 GCA_043742725.1 Bacteroidota bacterium
TTATACATTTGTTTAAATAAACTTTATCTATGAAAAAAAACACTGTTTTATTTGTTGGATTAATGCTATCCATAAATCCTTTGTTTTCTCAAAAAGAACTCATTAAAATTAAAGAAAGTAAAATTGAAAATCATTTATTTTGTGATTATCATGAAACTATAAATCATGATACACAAGATACTTTATATGCTGTTTCTATTGGATTTCAGAATAAAGAATATAGTTCTATAATAGATGTCGGAGTAATTTATTTTGGCAGACAAAGCGAATTAAATATTTTTATAAAGGATTTAAACTTAGCCAAAGACAAGATGAGTGTATCACAGATAAATATGGAATGGGAAAGAAAAGAATATGTTTTACATTTACATGATTTTAGTAATGACCTTTATTTATCAACGCCAGAAAAAATAGGGGCAAAGTATACTACTATAAATGCTGAAACGCTAGACAAATTAGTAGAATGGCTATCGGATATTACCATTGGTAAATTAATAGAATACTCTCCTGAAGAATTATCTCAGAAAACAAAATTAGATTCTTTAAAAACGAATGGCTTAAAGATATATAAGGATGGAAATAAATTAGACGATGAATCAATGGAATTAAGCGGAAAGGAAAGCAAAGAAAAAATTAAAATGGCGAATCAAAAATATCGTGAGGCTCAAAAATATTTAGAAGAATATCGAAAAACCGATAAATCAGATTCAGAAGTTTACATGGCATTGTATCGTATATATTCCAAAACAAATCAACAAGGTCTTTTACAATTAGACAAGAAAAGATAACATATTTTTCACCATAAAGACAAAAATACTTCCCAAAAACAATACATGCTGTAACATTCATGGGCCTTTTGTTAAAAATAGTGCTTTTCATTTTTGCTAATCAATTTTCTGAAATTCTCAACTAGCAACTTGGGTTAATTATGCAAATGCTTATCTCAACAGAGGAATTGATAGAATAGTATTAAATGAAAAAGATAGTGGTTGTTTAAATTTAAGCAAAGCAGGAGAATTGGGAAATGAAAAAGCATACGATTTGATTAAAAAATATTGCAATAATTAAAATTTTAATAAGTTTCCACAATAAAAAAATCCCTCAATTTTTTTGAGGGATTTTTTATTTATTTAATTATTTTCCATGGCAATTCTTGTATTTTTTACCACTACCACAAGGACAAGGATCGTTTCGTCCTATTTTTTGTTCCGCACGCACTGGTTGTGCTTTTGGCTTTGGTTGCGATTCGTCTGTAACTTCTGTTCTGCTTGTTTGTGTTTGTTCTTGACGCACTTGTGGCGCTCTTGCTTCTTGAATGGTGTTTGCATTTTCGTTTGGCAAATTTGCACGCATCAAAAACGAAACAACATCTTTGTTTACTGTGTTTATCATTTGTTTGAACAATTCGAATGATTCAAATTTATAAATCAACAATGGATCTTTTTGTTCGTACACAGCATTTTGCACCGATGTTTTTAATTCATCCATTTCACGCAAATGTTCTTTCCAAGCATCATCAATCATAGATAAAGTTGTGCCTTTTTCTAAACCAAGTACCAATTCACGACCTTGTGTTTCGTAAGCTCGTTTTAAATTTACAACAACTTGTAATGTTTTAATTCCATCAGACAAAGGCGTAACAATGTTTTCGTACGATTGTGATTGATTTTCGTAAACATCTTTAACGATTGGAAATGCTTTTGTTGCAATAAAATTATTTTTATTGTTATAATTTGTTTCTGCCTGTTGATATAATTTTTCAACTATTTCATCGGCATTCAATTTCGAAAATTCATTTTCATTCACTGGCGATTCTGTTGCCAATACACGAAGTACTTCCAAATTAAAACTTTCAAAATCTTTCATTTCGTGATATTCATTCACAATTGTTTCGCAAGTATCATAAATTGAATTTGCAATATCAACTGCCAAACGCTCACCAAACAAGGCGTGTCTGCGTTTTTTATAAATCACTTCACGTTGAGAATTCATTACATCATCATATTCAATCAAACGCTTACGAGTTCCAAAATTATTTTCTTCGACTTTCTTTTGTGCACGTTCAATGGATTTAGTAATCATCGAATGTTGAATTACTTCACCTTCTTCAATGCCCATTCTGTCCATCATTTTGGCAATTCTTTCGGAACCAAATAATCGCATCAAATCATCTTCTAATGATGCAAAAAATTGTGATGAACCTGGGTCTCCTTGTCTTCCTGCACGTCCACGCAACTGTCTGTCCACACGTCTCGATTCGTGACGCTCTGTTCCAATAATTGCTAAACCTCCAGCTTCTTTTACTCCTACTCCTAATTTTATATCCGTTCCACGACCAGCCATATTTGTAGCAATGGTAACTGTTCCCGCTTGTCCAGCTTCTTGCACAATTTCTGCTTCGCGCTGATGCAATTTAGCGTTCAACACATTGTGTTTAATGCCACGCAATTTCAACATTCTACTCAATAATTCCGAAATTTCAACTGATGTAGTTCCAACTAACACTGGGCGTTTTGCTTCTACACATTTTACAACTTCATCAATTACTGCATTGTATTTTTCACGTTTTGTTTTGTAAACCAAATCTTCTCTGTCATCACGCTGAATAGGTCTGTTGGTAGGAATTACAACCACATCTAATTTATAAATATCCCAAAATTCACCAGCTTCTGTTTCTGCAGTTCCGGTCATTCCCGCAAGCTTATTATACATACGGAAATAATTTTGTAACGTAACAGTTGCGTACGTTTGAGTAGCTGCTTCTACTTTCACATTTTCTTTCGCTTCAATTGCCTGATGCAAGCCATCGGAATATCTACGACCTTCCATAATACGTCCTGTTTGCTCATCTACAATTTTTACTTTACCGTCAATGATTACATATTCCACATCTTTTTCAAACAATGTATATGCTTTTAATAATTGATTGATAGTGTGTACACGTTCCGATTTTATTGCAAAATCACGAATTAATTCGTCTTTCTTTTTTGATTTTTCTTCGGAAGCAAGATTCATTTTTTCCAATTCAGCTATTTCTGCTCCAACATCAGGTAATACAAAAAATTTAGCATCTTCGGATGAAGTAGAGATTAATTCAATTCCTTTTTCGGTAAGTTCTATGGAGTTGTGTTTTTCGTCAATTACAAAAAATAATTCTTTATCAACCTTGTGCATTTCACGCGATTGATCTTGCATGTAATAATTTTCTGTTTTTTGTAAAAGTGCTCTGTTTCCAGCTTCACTCAAAAATTTTATTAATGCTTTGTTTTTTGGCAGTCCTCTGTATGCACGTAGCAAAGCCATTCCGCCTTCTCCTTCTTTTTCTCCAACTTTGTTTTCAGCAATTAATCGTTTAGCATCTGTTAATGCGGTATTTACAAATGCTTTTTGTGCATTCACAATTTTTTCGATACGAGGTTTTAATGGGGCAAATTCTTGATTGTCGCCTTTGGGCGTTGGTCCAGAGATGATTAATGGAGTACGAGCATCATCAATCAAAACGCTATCAACCTCATCAACAATTGCAAAATTATGTTTGCGTTGTACTAAATCTTCTAAGCTACGAGCCATATTGTCGCGTAAGTAATCAAAACCAAATTCGTTATTTGTTCCGTAAGTTACATCTGCCAAATAAGCTTGTCTGCGTTGTTCCGAGTTGGGTTCGTGAAAGTCAATACAATCCACCGTTAAGCCATGAAATTCAAAAATAGTTCCATTCCATTCAGCATCACGTTTTGCAAGATAATTATTTACAGTTACTACATGAACTCCTAATCCTGTAAGTGCATTCAAATAAACTGGTAATGTTCCAACCAATGTTTTTCCTTCACCAGTACCCATTTCAGCAATTTTTCCTTGATGCAAAACTACACCACCAAACAATTGCACATCGTAATGCACCATGTCCCATTTTACTTCATTTCCTGCGGCAATCCAGCTGTTGTGCCATAGTGCTTTTTCGTTTTTTATTTCAACTGATTTGCGTTTTGCAGCAATATTTTTATCCATTTCTGTTGCAGTAACTTCAATGAATTCATTTTCTTTGAAACGTCTTGCAGTTTCTTTAACAACTGCAAATGCTTCGGGTAAAATAGCATCTAAAATTTCTTTGTTTTTTTCTACAATTTCTTTTTCAAGCGCATCAATTTCCTCGTAAAGTGCTTCTTTTTGTTCAATGTTCAAGCCTATTTCAGAATCAATGCGTTTTTTTATTTCTTCAATTTTTGAATTTTCTGTGGCAGAATTGTCGATAATGCGTTTTTTAAATTCAAGTGTTTTTGAACGCAAAGCATCGTTTGATAAGTTTGCCAATTTTGGGTATTCGGCTAAAACATTATTAACGATTGGTTGTACTTCTTTTAAATCTCTATCTGACTTTGTTCCAAATAATTTGGAAAGGCTCTTGGTAAAAATATCTAACATTGGTTACGCTTTTTTATTTTTTGTAAGGATTGCAAAAATAGTACTTTTTTAGCTTTGTTTTTGGAATTTTATTGTTCAGTCAAAAGCCTTATTAGTAAAGAAGTTTAGCAATTTGAAAAAATATAAAAATCGGATGAGAGAAGTCAAAAGTTGTTCCGTTTATAAAAATCTGTCATTTTAACATATTGCTACAAAATTGCAACAGATTTAATAATGATATTTGCGTTAAGATAAAAAACATGAAAATTTTAATTGTTGAAGATGAAAAAGATTTGCAAGATGCTATCAAACACTATTTGATGAGTGAGGGCTATTTGTGCGAAACGGCATCTGATTTTGAAAAAGCGCAAGAAAAAATGGAAATGTATGAATACGATTGTTTGATTGTGGACATAACGCTTCCAAAAGGAAATGGATTGGAGTTGATTAAAAATTTTAAAACAAAAAATTTGCAAACAGGAATAATTATCATTTCAGCAAAAAATTCATTAGAAGATAAATTAGCAGGATTAGAGCTTGGTTCGGACGATTATTTGACAAAACCTTTTCATCTTTCGGAATTAAATGCAAGAGTGAAAGCAATTGTTAGAAGAAAAAATTTTGACGGAAAAAATGAATTGCTTCTTAATGAAATTAAAATTGACTTGCCTTCGCGAACTGTTTTTGT
The DNA here is from genome assembly GCA_043742725.1 of Bacteroidota bacterium. Classification (GTDB taxonomy): domain Bacteria; phylum Bacteroidota; class Bacteroidia; order 2-12-FULL-35-15; family 2-12-FULL-35-15; genus 2-12-FULL-35-15. The sequence continues at coordinate 5,090 of JAYTXX010000054.1, forward strand.
TAAAAAAAATCAATTGATGTTGACAAGTAAAGAATATGAATTATTACTTTTTTTTATTGCAAATAAAAACAAAGTAATTACTAAAAATGCAATTGCAGAGCATCTTTGGGGCGATGATATGGATCAGAACGATTCTTTTGATTTTATATACACACACATTAAAAATTTGAGAAAAAAGATGATTGAAAAAGGTGCAGCAGATTACATTAAAACAATTTACGGAATAGGTTATAATTTTTCCACACATTAAAAAATGAAACTTCAAAACAAAACAAGTATTTATTATTTACTCTTTGCATTGCCTGTTTTTATAATATGTTCGGGAATGTTGTACTTTTTTGTTTCCTCCGAAATAATTGACAATTTGGATGAATCGTTAGTAAAAGAAAAAATAAAAATAGAAGAACGATTAAAGGCTGGTAAAAGTAGTATTGATTTAGATGATGTGATTGTGTTAAGTCTAATTTCTGAAAATTTGAAACCACAGAAAACTATTTTTTCTGACACAACAATGTATGATGCTATTGAGCAAGAGTATTTACCATACAGAGTTTTAAAGGCAAATGTTACGGATGGGAAAAACAATTATTTTTTTTCAATTCGTAAATCGTGCATCGAATCAGATGATTTAATTTCCAGTATTCTCTATCCAATTTTTATTTTGTTTGTTGTTTTGTTAATTGGTTTTTTCTTCATCAATTGGTTTGTTTCAAAAAAATTATGGCATCCATTTTACAAAACATTGGAACAATTAAATAATTATAAAATTGATGAAAAGGTTATAAAATATGATGCTTCAAGCATACAAGAGTTTTCAGAATTGAATCGTGTTTTGAATAAAATGACAGAAAAAATTCAGGCAGATTACACGAGTCAAAAACAATTTATTGAAAACGCTTCGCATGAAATTCAAACGCCACTAGCAGTTATAAAAAACAAAATTGAATTATTAATTCAATCTACTTCGCTTTCCGAAAATGATATGCAAATTATTCAATCGGTTTACAATGCGAGTAGTAAATTATCTTCCTTGAATAAGGCTTTATTGTTGCTTTCTAAGATTGATAATAATCAGTTTAAGGAAGTAGAAAAAATAAATTTTAATTCATTAATTGAAAAAACAACAGAACATTTTGAGGATATAATTTCACTAAAAAGCATAAAGCTTGAAAAGAATTATCAAGTAGAATTAATTTATAAAATAAATCCAGCTTTGGCAGATATTCTCATTTCTAATTTAATTCAAAATGCAATTCGACATAATATTGAAAATGGATTTATAAAAATTTTAGTTACAGAAAATAATATTACAATTTCAAACATCAGCAATTCTTCTATTATAAATACCAATGAGCTTTTTCAACGATTTAAGAAAAATGAAGCATCTGCAGAATCGGTTGGTTTGGGTTTAGCAATTGTGAAACAAATTTGTGATAAATACCAAATAGAAATAGATTATAAATGTGAGAACACAATTCACACTATTTCTCTTAATTTTTAATTGACACTTCTATGAAAATAAAATTTTTCTTACTATTTATTTCACTTTGTTTTTTTACTTTTTCAATTAAATCACAAAATAATTTTAAAGTACTTGTGAAAGATAGTGTTACGCACGAAGTATTAATTGGTGTTTCTGCAACAATTGAAAATACTGCTATTTCAGCAGTTTCTAATGCCGATGGCGAAATAATATTCAATAAAATTTCTGATGGAAAACAACAACTTCTTTTTTATTTTATTGGATATAAAAAATTTACTAAAACAATTTCATTTCCAACAAATGAAAAAAGTGCCACCATTTATTTAGTTCCAACAGAAAATAATTTAGACGAAGTAATTGTTTCTACAACTCGTAGTAATTCACGGATTGACGATTTGCCAACAAAAGTAGAAGTGCTTGGGCAAGAAGATATGGATGAAGAAAGCACAATTGTTCCCGGAAATGTTTCAAGTATTTTAGGCGATTTATCTATTATCACTATTCAACGAACAAACCCTGTGAACGGCAATGATGCTATACGAATGCAAGGTTTAGATTCGAAATACACACAATTGATGCGCGATGGTTTGCCTTTGTATGGCGGATTTTCAGGAAGTTTGGGCGTGTTAGCTATTCCGCCTTTGGATTTAAAACAAGTTGAAATTATTAAAGGTTCTGCTTCTACTTTATATGGTGGTGGCGCAATTGGCGGTTTAATAAATTTTATTTCTAAAACTCCAAATGATTCTACAGAAGCAACTATCATACTTAATGCAACAAGTTTAGGAGAAGGAAATGTGAATGCATTTGTTTCGGGAAAAACAAAAAAAATAGGTGCTACTTTATTTGTTGGTGCAAATGTAAAACAAGCTGTAGATGTTAATAATGATGGCTTTTCAGATGTTCCATTCGACCAAAATTATTCTATTCATCCGCGATTGTTTTTTGATATTACTAAAAAAACCCAACTCATTATTGGTTTAAATTCTAATTACGACAATAGAATTGGAGGCGACATTAAGGCAATAAAGAATGGAACGGATTCCATTCACTCATTTTTGCATCAAGAAAATGTATTTAGAAATTCTGTTGATTTTACTTTAACATCAACTATTAACGATGCAAATACACTTACTGTAAAAACTGCAGGAAGCTCGTTTCAGCGAAATTTGGATTATTCTGGTTTTGTTTTCGATGGCACTCAATATTCCTCTTATAGCGAAATAAACGATGCTATAAAATTTAAAAAACATACAATTGTTGGCGGATTAAATTTTATTTCTGAAAATTTTGTTATGAATAAATCAGATGCTATTTTATTTTCAAGTTACAACTACACTACAACGGGTATCTTTCTTCAAGACGATTGGCAAGCGTTTCAGAAACTTTCGTTTCAAATAGGAATGCGTTATGATTACCACAATGTGTTTGGTTCTTTTGCACTTCCTCGTTTATCATTGTTTTATAAAGCATCACCAAAATTTAGTATTCGTTTGGCTGGTGGAAGTGGTTATAAAACTCCCAATTTATTTGATTTAACAGAGCCTTCTCCAATTATTACAAATGTTTCTGCTACGGTTCATCCCGAAAATTCTTACGGAGCAAATGCAGATATAAATTATCATACGTTTGTTTTTAATGATTTGAATATTACTATTAATCAAGCATTTTACTACACAACTATTACAAATTCGATTGTGTTGAATTACAACACTTATAATTATTTAACTGCTACAAATGGCAATTATCAAGTGAATAGCTACGGAACGGATACTTACATTCGTTTGAAATATAATGAACTGGAATTGTATTTGGGTTATAATCATACAGAAGCATTACAACAATACACAACTATAAATTTTAACATGCCTTTCAATCCAAAAGATAAATTTTCATCAACGCTTGCTTATGATATTGAAGGTAAATGGAGAATGGGAATAGAAGCGGCTTATACTGCAAATCAATATATTTACAACAATAAAAAAGTAAATGATTTTTGGTTTGTTGCGGCAATGATTGAACGCAAATTCAAATTTTTAAGCATTGTAATTAATTGTGAAAATTTATTGGATACAAAACAATCTAATTATGAAAAAATTGTGGAAGGCACAAAGCAAAACCCTATATTTAAGCCACTTTGGGCACCAACAGAAGGGCGAGTACTAAATTTGTCGTTGAAAATAAAAATTTAAAATGCACAGAATTAAAACAGAATCGGATTATAATATTGCACTGTAAAATAATTTATAAAATAACCTAAAAACAAAAAACATGAAAAAAATCTTCAATTTTATTTTATTGATGTTTGTCGGATTATCTGCAAACTCACAAAACAAGGACGCTAAAACCTTTACAGAATCATTGATGCAGGATGAATGCACTTTTTTAACAACAGGGAGGAATACTTATTTCATTCTTGAACCAGGTTATCAATTAACGCTTGCAGGCAAGGATGGAAAGGATTCTACAGTTTTAATAATTACTGTTTTGAATGAAACAAAAAAAGTCGGAAACGTGGAAACCCGCGTTGTTGAAGAGAATGAAAGTGTAAATGGAAAAACGATTGAGATTTCAAGGAATTATTTCGCGTTCTGCAAACAGACAGGAAGTGTTTATTATTTCGGAGAAGAAGTAGATAATTATAAAGACGGAAAAATAGAAAATCATTCAGGGGCTTGGCTTGCAGAAGGAAAAAATAAAGCAGGTGTTCAGATGCCGGGTTTAGTACTGCTTGGAGCGCGTTATTACCAGGAGATTGCACCCGGTGCCGCGATGGACAGAGCGGAAAATTTAAGCATTACAGAAACAAAAGAAACACCTGCCGGAAAGTTTACAAATGTTTTGAAAACCGAAGAAACAACGCCATTGGAACCCAAAGAAAAAGAATATAAATTATATGCGCCCGGTATTGGTTTGATAAAAGATGAAGAGCTTTTGCTGGTGAAATATGGATTTGTGAAATGAATTCGGATTGCGGATTTTAGATTGCGAATTTGAAATGCTTTTAAAACCCTGATATTGAAGTGTTGAAAATTATTTAAGGAATTAAATAATATACAGAATTTAAACAGAATCAGATTATAATATTGCAGTGTAAATAATTTATAAAATAACCTAAAAACAAAAAACATGAAAAAATTATTTAAAACCATGACACTGCTTACCATGTTTGCGGTGTTCGCACAACAGAGTTTTGCTCAGGAGAGCGCTTCAAAATTTTCTAATAAATTTTCAGTAAATCTTTCAGCAGGAAAAGTAATTAATTTTCAAAATCAGCAGGGAGAAAAGGGTTTGAATTTGAGTTTGGGTTCCTTGGGATTATCCTATAAGCTTTGTCCTAAATTTGATATTGGTGTGAGTGTGCTTGGCGCAAATGATTTTGAAGAAAATGATGGAGACAAAGAAGAGAATGATGCTGAACAAGTTGACAAAACTGACGGCAGTACTGTTGATATGGACAATATTGAGCAGGAAGATGGAGAAGATAATGATGCGGCTGATATAGTTGGAGGAATTATGGTTCATGCAAATTATTTTCCGCTCAATAAAAGAACATTGGTGATTCAACCGAGTGCAGGATTTTCCTTGGAGGCGAACAGCCCTGCTTATGGTTTATTTGTAGGATATAATCTGAGTATTTACAAAAAACTTTCTGTTTCGGGAGGTTTCAGATATTCTGGAATAATTTCTTCTTCTTATCAATCTGCTTTTAAAACAGAGTTAGGGCTGAGTTGGAATTTTTAACAAACAATTTTAAAAACAAAAAACATGAAAACAAATAATTTTAAAAAGAGCTTCAATAAATATTTTCTTGCAATGCTTATCGGAGTTTTGGCAATGAACCATGCTCATGCTCAAGTAAGCAGTTATGTTTTCTCCCAAAGTTCCGGAACATATACAGCAATTACGGGAGGAACTGTTTTAGGAAATAACAGTAATGATGATGAAGTATTTAATAATAGTACAACAGGGCAATTACCTCCAGCTACTGGTATAGGATTTCCAATTGGATTTAATTTTGTTTATGATGGAGTAACCTATGATAAATTTGCAGTCAGCACAAACGGATGGATTGTTTTAGGAACAGGAACTTTTCAAATTGGTGACCAAGCATTTTTTGAAACGCCTATCAGCATAGTTGGTCCTGCGGGATTTGCTAATTTAATTTCAGGATTTGGAGTTGACCTTGGCGGACAGGGAGGCGGTTCTTTAAGATTTCAAACTATAGGAACAACGCCCAACCAAACTTTGGTCGTGCAATGGAAAAAAGCTACGGTAGTCGGAAACACGGGCTATGATTTGAATTTTCAAATTAGACTAAACCAAACAAGCAACTCGATAGATGTAATTTATGGAACGATGCAAAATCCATTTGATAGTGGAGAATCGGCAGAGGTGGGCTTAAGAGGAGCAACCAATGCAGATTTCAATAACAGGTATGAAATAAGTGGCTGGGCAACAACAACCAGAGGCACTACAAATGATGCTACCTGCGATATAGATTATGGACTCACTCCAAACTCAGGATTGACTTTTACATGGACTCCTGTTCTTCCATGCTCAGGAATTCCAGCAGCAGGATCAGCAACATCCAGCGCCTCTCCTGTTTGTAATTCAGTTCTGTTTACATTGTCTTTAACAGGAAGTTCTTCAAACAGCGGATTAACTTATCAATGGCAATCATCTGCTGATACTATAACCTGGGCGAATATTTCGGGAGCGTCAAATCCAATTTTTTCAATTACCGAAAATGCCACTACTTATTACAGAGCAATTGTTTCTTGCGGAGTGTCCAGTGATACATCAAACAATGTTGAAGTAGTTTTTACTTCCAATCCTATGGAATGTTATTGTTATGTTGATTTAGGAGGAGGATGTAGTTCAATCGATCATATTGATACGGTTTTAATTGCAGGAACAACTTTGTTTAATCCCAATACAGGATGCGCAAATTTGAATGGTGTTGCATATTCGGTTTATCCCATCTCTGGCATTGCGGCTGATACACTGAAAAAAAATGTAGCATACACCTTAAGTGTTACGAGTTCGGCAAACAGTAATATTTTAACTTGGATTGATTATGATCAAAGTGGCACTTTTGATGTTTCAGAATTTATATTGGTTAACCCTTCTTCTATACCAAATGTGGCATCTTCAGTTTCAATAACCATACCTGGTACAGCATTAACGGGACAAACCAGAATGCGTATTCGTACCGAACTTTCGGGTTTTGGAAGTGGTGCTGCAGATGCTTGTTCAACCTTTAGCAGTGGGGAAACAGAAGATTATCTGATTATTATTGCGTCTGATCCTCTTGGAATAAATTCGGTTTCAAAATTGGAGGAATCTTTAACTATATTTCCTAATCCTGCAAATGACCATGTTTATATATCTTTTAAGAGCGAATCAGAACAAGTGAATTCCATTAAATTAATAAATGTAACTGGGCAATTGATTTACGAAGAAAGTTTAAAACAAAATTCGGGCAGGTATAATAAAACTGTTGATTTAACCGGATTATCCAAAGGAATATATTTGTTGCAAATTATTTCAGACAAACAAGTATTGACCAAAAGAGTTGTGATAGAATAATTCTTATAAAACAGAATTAAAACAGAATCAAATTATAATATTGCAGTGTAAATAATTTATAAACTATAAAAACCAAAAACATGAAAAAATCAATTTTATTAGTAGCCTTCGGATTCGCAGTAATCACGGCTAATGCACAAAAAATGAAAGAAGCAGAAGTTCCTGCTCCGGTAAAAGTAGGTTTTACAAAAACGTATAAAGATGTGAAAGTGAAAGAATGGGTAAAAGAAAATGGAAATTATGAAGCTGCATTTGATTATAATAAAAATGAAATGTCAGTTTTAATTGATGCGAACGGAAACATTAAGGAAACAGAAACAGAAATTGCTGTTTCTGCTTTACCAAAAGCTGTTAGTGAATATGCCGCTAAAAATGTTGCTGGTAAAAAAATTAAAGAAGCATCAAAAATTGTTGATGCTAAAGGAAAAGTAACTTACGAAGCAGAAATAGATGAAGCCGATTATATTTTTGATGCAAATGGAATGTTTATTAAAAAAGAAGTAGAAGCAAAAGATGAAGATGATAAGAAAAAGGATTAATCTTTTTTAAAAAAATTTTAAAAGCTCTGCGGTTGCAGGGCTTTTTTTATGAAGTTTAATTAAAATAGTTATTTGATTATATTTACAGTACATAAAATTGGCATTTATAATACAGCAGGGCTAAAATAACTACAAAAAATGAAACCATTTTTACACAAACAATTATCAAAAACGATTAGTTTATTGGTAATTTTTATGGTTGTTTTTGCAAGTTCAAAAGCACAACCAAATTGGATAAAGAAGGGAGCAACTTGGAATTTTAAATCTACTTCTAATGCTGGTGGTTGGCTTGGACACGAAGTTTATACATACACAAAAGATTCTCTTATTTATGGAAAAAATTGTCAAGAAATTAAAGGTGTAAGATACAATTACAGTCAATCTCCAGTAAGTTTTTTGTATAGCCAATCGTTGGGAAGTAATTATACATACAATAATGGAGATACTGTATTTTATTTAACTTCAAATGGATTTAAAGTACTTTATAATTTTGGAGCAACAGTTGGCGATACATGGAATTTAGGAGTAGATACCAATTTTGCTTATTGTTCAAAATCAATAGAAAAAGTAGATAGCATTAAAACAGTAACTATAAATTCGTATAACTTAAAATGCTTGTATGTTGGCGATGTTTATAATTCGAGTGTAGGAATTGGTCAAGCAACATCAAATCAAATAATCGAGCATATTGGTTCAACAACATATCTTTTTCCTTTGGGAAGAAATTGTGATACTTCTGCTATTGTTGATTTTTTTGATTTTTCCCTTTTATGTTTTAGCGATAGTAGTTTAACTTATAGTTTGGTTTCTTCCGATGAATGCGACAATCCTTTTCATGTTGGAATAAATGAATTAGAAAATAATACTAATGCTTTAAAAATATATCCCAATCCAACAACAAGAAGCCTCACCCTAACCCTCTCCAATGGAGAAGGAATTGGAGCAGTGCAAATATACAATGTGCTTGGAGAATGTGTGTTGATGTTTCCTCTCCTTCGGGGAGGTCGGGAGGAGCTTATTGATGTCAGTAAATTAAAAGCAGGAATTTATTTAATTAAAATATCTACAAAAAATGAAAACATTTTTACACAAACAATTATCAAAAACGATTAGTTTATTGGTAATTTTTATGGTTGTTTTTGCAAGTTCAAAAGCACAAACAAATTGGTGCCCAGCAGGAGCAACATGGTATTATGATTACAATGCTTTTTTTACAACAGGTTATTATAAAATTCAGTACACGGGTGATACTGTTATAAATTCCATTACTTGTAAAAAATTAAGTAAAACCATTTACTCTTATTCAGCAGGTAATACTAAATTAGACACTACTTATTTAAAAAACGAATACACATACGCTGATGCGAATAAGGTATATGTTTTTAGACTAAATAATTTTTATACGCTATATGATTTTTCCGCAAATGTTGGAGATACTATCATTATTGCAGGTACAAATAAATACACATCATCTTGCGATTCAGTTGGAGCAGTAAAAGTAGATAGTGTGGGAACAATGACTATTAATGGACAAAGTTTAAGATACATTTCAGTAAATCCAACAGCAACATCAAAGTGGGGATGGAAATGTAGAATAGTAGAAAAAATAGGTGCGATACTAAATTTTGCAAATGGTAGTGCATTCAGTTATTTATTTCCAAACAAATTGGATTATTGTGGTTTAGCAGTAGATGAATATCCTGAAGGAGGTTCGTTAAGATGTTATCAAGATAATATTTTTGGTTCATATTCATCAGGAACATCCGCTAGTTGTAATTATATAGCAACAGGAATAAATGAACTAACTGGTCTTTCAAGTTTTTCTGTTTATCCAAATCCAACAACAGGAAGCCTCACCCTAACCCTCTCCAAAGGAGAGGGAATTGGAGCAGTGAAAATATATAATGTGCTTGGAGAATGTGTGTTGTACCAGCAACTTATAACTAATAACCAACAACTAACATTAGATGTAAGTAGTTTGCCAGCAGGAATTTATTTTGTGCAACTAAAAACTGAAAACGAAAATGCAACCCGAAAAATAATTATGCAATAAAAAATTCTCTTTTTTAAATTTTTAAAAGCTCTGCGGTTGCGGGGCTTTTTTTATGAAGACAACGCACATTTTTTACAAAATCTTTATACCTGAAACCCTAACTTTGCCAAAACAAATTGAACTGACACAATTGAAATCTTTGATTACAAGAAATTACGGTACAGCAAAACAACACTTAATTAGTATTGTTTTGGTGTTGGCAGTTTCGGTTGCTTGTTTTTTTTCGGTACAGTTCATCGGTTACAAAGTAGTTGCACTTATTTTATTAGTTACAGTTTCTTTGTTGGCAATGGCATTTGATATTTTGCCTGTAATGATTGCCGCTGTTTTGAGTGCATTGATTTGGAATTTTTTCTTTATCCCACCGCTTTATACTTTTCACATCGACAATACGGAGGATTTTCTTATGTTCCTCATGTATTTTATAATTGCTTTGGTAAATGCTGTGCTTACATTCAAAATTCGTGAAGCAGAAAAGGAAGCAAGAGACAAAGAAGAAAAAGAAAATACAATTAAACTTTATAACACCTTGCTCAATTCACTTTCACACGAATTGCGAACACCTATTTCAACTATAATGGGAGTAATTGACACGTTGAAAGAAAACAATAAAAATCTTTCATCTGAAAATAAAAACGAATTGCTTTCTGAAATTGATAAAGCAAGTATTCGTCTTAATAGGCAAGTAGAAAATTTACTTAACATGAGCCGACTTGAAACAGGAACTTTAAAATTGCATTTGGATTGGTGCGATACGAATGAACTTGTTTTTACTGCCATTCAAAAGCTTTCAGTGAATTCTGCAAAGCATAAAATTGAATTTTTACCAAATGAGAATTTGCCACTTTTTAAATTAGATATTGCATTAATGGAAGAAGTATTGCATAACATTATTCATAACGCCATTCAATATACAGCAGAAAATTCAGTGATTAAAATTTTAGTAACATACGAAAACGAAAACTGTGTAATTACAATTTCTGACAACGGAAACGGTTTTCCTGAAAGCGAAATAAAATTTGCTTTTGATAAATTTTATCGCTTACCACAAACTAAAACAGGTGGAACTGGTTTAGGACTTTCTATTGTAAAAGGTTTTATTGAAGCACACCACGGAAAAATAAAATTAGAAAATAGTCAAGAAGGCGGAGCAAAATTTACAATTTCTTTTCCTTCTGAAATTTCTTTTATAAACAATTTGAAAAATGAATAAAGCTGAAATATTAATCATTGACGATGAACCGCAAATTCGGAAATTGCTTGAAATAAATTTGGAGAGCAACGGCTACAAAATTTGGCAAGCCGCCACAGGAAAAGAAGGAATAATAATAGCAGCCAACCACCCACCCGAATTAATTTTGTTGGATATTGGTTTGCCTGATAAAAGTGGACACGAAATTTTGAAAGAGTTACGAAATTGGTATAATAAATCTATTATTATTCTTTCGGTACAAAACAGCGAAGAGGATATTGTAAAAGCATTGGATAATGGTGCAACTGATTATCTTACAAAGCCATTTCGTACTGGAGAATTGCTTGCAAGAATCCGCTCCGCAATAAAAAGAAATAACAACGATTCAGCTAGTTCTATAATCATTTGTGGAGATTTGGAAATTGATTTTGTGGCAAGAACATTGAAACAAAATAATGAAATTGTAAAACTTACTTCTACCGAATATAATCTGATTGCTTTGTTTGCGAAAAATGAAGGAAAAGTTTTTACGCATCATTTTATTCTTAAAGAAATTTGGGGAGTAGGTTTTCAATCCGAAACGCAATATTTGAGAGTATTTGTAGGAACACTCCGAAAAAAAATTGAAAAAAATCCCAATCAACCACAACATATTATTACTGAAAGTGGAGTAGGTTATCGCTTCATTTAAAATGTTTCTTTACAAAATCTTTATACCAATGCCACACACTTTTATATTTTACTAGTGGCTTATTCAGCACTTTTGCATGCTTTATTTTAAACAAAATAAATTATGAAAAAGTCAGTAACTAACACGAAAAGGATTTTTACATCTTTTTTTTTAATTTTATTTTTCTCCACCAATATTTTTTCACAAAACAGAACTTTTGGCATTTTCAAAACTTCGGAAGATTATAGCAACAAAAATCTTTCTATGGTTCTCCATTGCGATTCGGTAAGAGCGAAAATAAAATTGCATCATTTTTTTTGCAAAAATTATATTGATGTAATTCAAAACGAAAATAAATTTCGTTTCAGCAAAGACAGTATTTTTGGTTATCGCGATTGCAACCAAAATGATTTTCGTTTCAATCACAACAGCGAAAAAGAATATCAGATTTTAGAAAACAAAGCCATTGTTATTTACTCCGCTTTAGTGTCAGTAGCTTCTACCACAGGAAAGACCAAAACATTAGAGTTAACTTATTTTTTCAGCATCACATTAAAAGGAGAAATATTTCCTCTTGCAATTTTGAATCTTAAAAAAGCATTTCCAGACAACTTGAAATTTCACGACAAACTTGATGTTGAATTTGGTGACGGAACTTCAATTTCTACTTACGATATTGAACACAAAATGTATAAAGTAAATTTTCTTTTAAATCAGTCCATAACTAATTAAAATAAAAATCATGAGCAAGAAATCAATCATCATTTATCTTTTATCATTCATAATTATTTCAAATGCAAGTGCCCAACAAAAAGGCGAACCATTTAGTGATATTGACCAAACTTGGCAAAACGGAAGCGACCGCAGAGATTCATCAGTGTTTAAAAATATGAAATATTTTACGCCAAGTATTTTTATGGATGTAAATTATACTCACTCATATAATAATCCAAATGATAATACAGTTGTTGGTTCAACTGCTTTGGCAAGAAACAACGAAGTTGAACTATCCGCTTTGCATTTTGGTGGCGACTTAAATTACAATAACGCTAGAGCAAGATTTATGACACAGTTCGGAACACGTTCTATTATTGTTCCGAGAAATGATTTGAGTCCCTATCGTGGACAATATCAGTTGGCAAACGTCTATCGCTATTTGAGCGAAGCGTATGTGGGTTATCATTTTGAAAAATGGTATGGAATAAATATAGATGCTGGAATGTTTATGTCATACATCGGTTTGAACTCTTATTATCAACCCGAAAATTGGGAGTACCAAGCATCCTATACTTCCGATAATACACCTTGGTTTTTTAATGGAATGAGAATTCAAATTTTTCCTACAAAGTATTTGAAAATTGAACCGTGGATTATTAACGGTTGGCAGAGTTACGGAAAGTTTAATGCTATGCCAGGTGTTGGTGGAAACATAACTTGGAATCCTACATCTAATTTTAAAATATTGACCAATAATTATTATGGAACTGATGCGGGTGGATTATCACAACGAAAAAGATTTCATTCCGATAATAGCCTGTTAGTTCGTTACTTTAACAAACCACAATCAAAAGGAATTTCAAAAGCTGCGTTTTCACTCACTGGTGATATTGGTTTTGAAAAAGGAGATGGAGTAAATGGTTTTACCGAAGGAGATTCAATTGAAGGACACGCACAATATTTTGCAAGCGTAATGTTTTACAATCGCATTTGGTTTGTAAAAAATAAAATTGCTTGGACTATTGGCGGTGGTTATATGACCAACCCTGGAAGATATTTGGTACTATATCCAACAGGACAAGCAAGTCCTTTACCCAATCCAAATAATCCTACACAAACAGAAGGAGCATTTCCATTTAGCGCAAATGCGGGAGATAAATTTGAAGGTTGGGATTACTCGACCAATTTAGATTTTATGCCAAATCAAAGTTTCACTTTTCGTATAGAATTTGTTCATCGTGAATCGAGCGTTCCCTACTTCGCAGGTGCAGGTGGTGTAACATCGCAAACAGGATATTCAACCACAGCACTTGACCCATCTTGGCGACCTGATTTAGTAAAGAGTGAGAACAGAATAATTTTTGTACTACTCTTTCGCCTATAAAAAATAGAAGAAAACATAATTTAAGTTCTTCAATTTTAATATTTAAAACATCCATTGAATTAATTAATTTTACAACACAAAAAAATGAAGAGATGGAAAAGCGTTGGAAAATTAAACCTCAAGTTGATGAAACGATTTCAAATCGGTTAGCCTCCGAATTGAGCATTGATATAGTATTAGCAGATTTGTTAGTTCAGCGAGGTATTACAAATTATGATGAAGCAAAAAAATTTTTTCGACCATCTTTAACCGAATTGCACAATCCATTTTTGATGAAAGATATGGATAAAGCAGTTGCTCGTTTAGAATTTGCAATTCAAAAAAATGAAAAAATATTGGTTTATGGCGATTATGATGTAGATGGAACTACAGCGGTTTCCTTGGTTTATACATTCATTAAAAGCAGATACAGCAACGTAGATTTTTATATTCCCGATAGATATGTAGAAGGCTATGGCATTTCGTTTCAAGGGATTGATTTTGCAAAAGCAAACGATTTTAATTTAATTATTGCACTCGATTGTGGAATAAAAGCAATTGATAAAGTTGATTATGCAAATACACTAAACATTGATTTTATTATTTGCGACCATCATCGTCCGGGTGATGTTTTGCCCAATGCTGTTGCCATTTTAGACCCGAAAAGAAATGATTGCACTTATCCATTTGATGAACTTTGCGGATGCGGAGTTGGTTTTAAATTGATACAAGCATATTCGGAAAAAAATAATATTCCATTTGAAGAACTTACCGAATACCTTGATTTAACTGCTATTTCCATTGCTTCTGATTTAGTTCCTATACTTGATGAAAACAGAGTACTTTGTTATTTTGGATTGGAACAAATAAATAAAAATCCGCGCAAAGGAATAAAAGCAATTTTGGATTTAGCAAAAATTAAAAAAGAAATTACCATCAATGAATTAGTATTTACGGTTGGTCCAAGAATAAATGCAGCAGGAAGAATTGAAACAGGACGTAATGCTGTAGCGTTGCTTATTTCAGATAGTCATGATAATGCGAAAACTTCTGGAATAAGCATCAATGTTACTAATACAGAACGAAGAGCATTGGATTTAACAATTACTCAACACGCATTGAGTATGATTGAAAATAATGTGGAATTGATAGAACGTAAGTCCACAGTGCTTTTTCATCCCGATTGGCACAAAGGTGTTATTGGAATTGTAGCATCTCGATTAACAGAAAAATATTATCGCCCCACTGTTGTACTTACCGAATCTAATGGAAAAGCAACAGGTTCGGCACGAAGCGTAAAAGATTTTGATGTGTATGATGCTATCGAAGCTTGTGCCGATTTGCTTGAACAATTTGGAGGACATAAATATGCGGCTGGTTTAACTTTGAAATTGGAAAACGTAGAAGCTTTTCAAAATAAATTTGAAGAAATAGTGAGTGCAACAATTCAGGAGTATATGCTTGTTCCCGAAATTGAAATTGATGCAGAATTAGAACTAAAAGAAATTACGCCAAAATTTTTCAGAATATTAAAACAGTTTGCTCCTTTTGGTCCAGGAAATATGGCACCAGTGTTTATGTCTAAAACACTTGTAGATAAAGGGCAAGTGAGAATTGTTGGAAATAATCATTTGAAAATGGATGTAGAAAAAATGCAACACCCAAAACAAAATTTTTCTGCTATTGCATTTGGATTGGGAAATTATTTTGATGCAGTTCTTCGCAAAAAAACATTTAGTGCTTGTTATGCAATTGAAGAAAATGAATTTAATGGAACTGTTTCACTTCAATTAAATATCAAGGATATGAAAATAGAGAATACATAAAAAAACATCCGCTTGCTTTATAAAAAACAAACGGATGTTTTACCTTCAAACAAAAATTAGTTTGCTTTCGCTACCACATTTATATTTAATTCAAAATCATCGCTGATTGCTTTGTCTCCAATGCTTTCGAAGAAACTTGCTGAACCGTATTTAATATCAAATTTTGTACGATTAACAGTAATTTTTGCAATTGTTACTAGTGTTTTTCCATCCATTTTTATCATTGCTGGAAAATTGATTTCGTTTGTAATACCTTTAATTGTTAGCTTTCCAGTAACATCATAGTCATTTCCTGATTTTGCAACTACTTTTGTAATTTCGAATTTAGCTGTTGGATTTTTTGCAACACTAAAAAAATCATCTGATTTTAAATGTCCAACCAATTTATCATTCCATTCTTTGTCTGTTAAATCAGTATTAACGATGGAGTTCATATCAAATTCAATTGCTCCACCAGTAATTGTTTTTCCATCACTTGTAATGTTTCCTTTTGAAATAGCAATGGTTCCATTGTGTTGCCCAGTTACTTTTTTCCCCAACCAAGTGGTTGTAGTTGTTTTAGTATCAACAGTGTAATTTGTTTTTGTTGCATTTGGGTTTGTAAATGCAAATGCTGTTAATGCAGCTACTGCAATAAAGCTTAATCTTATTTTTCTTTTCATTTTGTTATGGTTTTTTAATTTAACGATACAAATATACACATTATATGTATATACATACAATATTTTATAAAAAATATTTTTGAACATAAAAAAAGGATGAAAAAAATCATCCTTTAATTCAAATAAAATTATGTGAGAGTTGGGAATTTACTTTTTAAATTCTATAGAAAGAGAATTGATGCAATAGCGCAATCCTGTTGGCTTTGGTCCATCATCAAATACATGTCCAAGATGTCCGCCACAACGAGCACAAGTAATTTCGGTACGAATCATTCCGTGTGTTTTGTCTTTTGTGTAAACTACTTTGCTTGAATCTACTACATCTGAAAAACTTGGCCAACCACAACCAGCATCAAATTTTGTATCCGAACGGAATAATTCTGCTCCACAAGCTGCACAAACATAAATTCCTTTTTCTTTATGCAAATAATATTTTCCTGAATAGGGCATTTCTGTTCCTTTTTCACGAAGCACATTAAATTGTTCTGGACTCAAAACTTTTTTCCATTCTTCATCTGTTTTTTCTATTTTATCTTTTGTGCTCATTTTGTTTTGTGTTTTTTCGTTCGATGTTTGATTGTTTTGACTGCTACCATTGCAAGCAATTAAGCTAAATGCAAAAAGTAAATAAATTATATTTTTCATTTATATGAAATTTAAAAATAATTATCCTGCCCAACCTTCTCTGTCTAAACTGCGATATTGAATGGCTTCCGCCAAATGATTGGTTTCTATATTTTCACTTGCATCTAAATCGGCAATAGTACGTGCTACTTTCAATATTCTATCGTAAGCTCTGGCAGATAAACCCAATTTTTCCATAGCCGTTTTTAATAATTGATTTCCTGCTTCATCAATTTTACAAACTTCACGCAATTGCTTTGACGAAATTTGTGCATTGCAATGTACTCCTTCATTATTCAAATATCTTTTTTCTTGTATTTCTCTCGCTTTAATAACTCGTTCTCTAACACTATTGCTTTTTTCTGATGTGCGTTCTGTTGCTAATTCGTTATATGAAACGGGAGTAACTTCTACATGAATATCTATTCTGTCTAACAATGGACCCGAAATTTTGTTTAAATATTTTTGAACCACACCTGGAGGGCACACACAATCTTTTTCGGGATGGTTATAAAATCCGCAAGGGCAAGGGTTCATAGAAGCAACTAACATAAAACTGGCTGGATATTCTACTGAAAATTTTGCACGAGAAATGGTTACAACTCTATCTTCTAAAGGTTGGCGCATTACTTCTAAAACAGTGCGTTTAAATTCTGGTAATTCATCTAAAAATAAAACACCATTATGTGCCAATGAAATTTCGCCTGGTTGTGGAACACCGCCACCACCAACCAATGCAACATCGGAAATGGTATGATGTGGCGAACGAAAAGGTCGAATGGAAACCAAGCCTGTATTTTTTCCCATTTTGCCTGCAACACTATGTATTTTGGTAGTTTCCAATGCTTCGTGCAAATTCATTGGAGGTAAAATAGTTGGCAATCGTTTGGCAAGCATTGTTTTTCCTGCACCTGGAGGTCCTATTAATATTACATTGTGTCCACCTGCTGCTGAAATTTCCAATGCGCGTTTTATATTTTCTTGTCCTTTTACATCGGAAAAATCAAATTCTGTTTCATTTAATTTTGAAAAAAATTCATCACGTGTATTGATGATTGTTTTTTCAAGTTCAATTTTTTCGTTAAAAAAATCAATGACTTCTTTTATATTTTCAACTCCATAAACATCCAAATCACTAACTATTGCGGCTTCTTTCACATTTTGTTTTGGAAGAATAATTCCTTTGAATTTTTCTTCACGTGCTTTAATTGCAATTGGCAAAACTCCTTTTATTGGCTGTAAACCGCCATCAAGCGAAAGTTCGCCCATTATAATATAGTCAGAAACTTTATCGGCTTTTATTTGTTCGGATGCAGCAAGTATTCCAACGGCAATTGTTAAATCGTAAGCAGAACCTTCTTTGCGAATATCTGCGGGAGCCATATTTATGACAATACTTTTTCCTGGAATTTTATATCCATTGTTTTTTAATGCAGCATCAATGCGTTGTTGGCTTTCTTTTACAGCATTATCGGGCAATCCAACAAGCATAAAATTTATACCAGGAGTAATGTTGGTTTCAACAGTTACTGTTGTTGCATTTATTCCATAAACTGCGCTACCGTATGTTTTTACGAGCATAAATTAATTTTTAATTCAATTTTAAAACTAAAACAAATCTAATCAATTTAAAAGAAAGTTGTTTGTAAAAACAAAAAACGCCAATCAAAATGATTGACGTTTTTTCGTTTCTTTTTTTCAAAATTATTTATTCAATAATCATTTTTTTAGTTGTAGAGTCAACATTTGAGTTCAATGAAATAAAATACATTCCTTTTGAAATACCTGATAAATCAATTGTTTTAGAGTTCATTGCATTTGAGTTAGACATTTCATCCGAAAGAACTATTTGTCCCAATGAATTATAAATTTTAATTGAAATTTTATTAGCTCCTTCTGCTTTCTCTGAATTTATTGTAAAAATTCCTTTACTTGGATTTGGATAAATTGTAGTGCTTGCATTTATTTTGGTTTCATTTACACTCAAAATAGTTGTGGATAGTTTGTAAATTCCGTCAGTAGTAGAGGTTGCTCCAGCTCCTCCCCAACCATTTAATTCATCTACAAAACCTAATGCTGACATTTGAGTTGATGGGTCTAAATCTATCCAAGTTACACCATTATCTGTACTATAGGTTGAGCCATTTCCCGCACTAATATACATACCCATTCTTCCTGGTACAGCCTCTATATCACTTGTATTTAATGTTCCACTTGTGGTAACAATGCTCCAAGTATTTCCTCCATCAGTAGTATTTAAAAGAATATTGCCAGCTCTGTTCAAAGCTAAGCCATTCATATTGTCAGTAAATGCAATGTCATCAACGCTTGCTTGTCCTGTTGTTGCAACAGTCCAATTAATACCTCCATCTATTGATTTGTAAATTCTTCCTTTGTTGGTTCCAAACCAAATGTTATTTCCTATTGTTTGGTAAACATTTGTATAACCATATTCTCCGCTTGTAGGATTTGGAATATTTGCGGCAGGCACTCTTACCCAATTTGTTCCTCCATCAATTGTAAGATAAATTTCATATTCTAATGTAGTTGGAAAAGCAGTAGGGTCGCCCATTGCCCAACCTTGTGTAGCGTTATTCATGTGTACTACATTTGGAAATCCATTGGGTGCAGCAAATGTGGCAGTTGTTTGTTGCGTCCAATTGTTACCACCATCATTTGTTCTAAATATTGCACCGCCACCACTTGTGCCATCATACATTGCAACCCAAGCCGTATCTTTATTTATAGCTGTAATGTTTGAAAAATTCAAATTATTAGCGGCAGCATCTGAAACCGTTTTTGCAGTCCAAGTTGTTCCGCCATCAGAAGTTACAGAAAGATCTTGTACAGGAACACTAGATCCACTTGCATCACCCATTACTGCCCAAGCAGTATTAGCGTCTATGGCTTCAATGTCGAACACATAAGTTCCTGTGGTAGCTATTCCCAAGCCTTGTTGAGTCCATTGTGCACTTGCACCAATAGACAGTGTAACAGTAAAAAGTAGTAGTAGTTTTTTCATAGCATTTAAGTTTTAAGTTTAATCAAATGTAGTTTTTATAATTTAAAAAGAAAAGCGATAGAATTATTTTATTAAACTTTCCTCTACAATTCCAATCAACGAATGAATAACCTTTATGTGTATTTCTTGTACTCTGTCAGCATATTGACTGTGTGGAGCACGAATTTCTATATCGCACAATGTTGCCATTTTTCCTCCATCTTTTCCTGTTAAACCAATTACTATCATTCCTTTTTCTTTAGCAACTTTTATTGCATTGATAACATTTTCAGAATTTCCACTGGTACTAATCGCAAGTAAAACATCACCTTTTTTTCCAAGAGCTTCCAAGTATCTTGAAAAGATTTTATCAAAACCATAATCGTTTCCAACGCAAGTAATGTGTGAAGCATCCGAAATAGAAATAGCAGGAAGTGCTTTTCTGTCTTCACGAAAACGTCCGCTCAATTCTTCTGCAAAGTGCATAGCATCGCACATAGAACCGCCATTGCCGCAAGAAATAACTTTGCTACCATTTTCAAATGCAGTAACCAACGTTTTGCCAGCATTAGCAATTGCATTTATATTTTTTTCATCAGCAATAAATTGTTTAAGTATTTTTTCAGCTTCATTAAAATTATCTTTGATAAGTGATAGGCTCATAAATATATTTATTTTGAATTGATTACGAAGATACAAAAAACGAAATCAAAACTTGAATTCAGATTGGGTTGTAAAATAAAATTTTAAATAATTGAATGGAATTTTTACTTTTACCTCGTTTTAAATTTCAATAAATCACTTTTAATATTTCATTATGAAAAAAATAATTACATCAATTGCTTTACTATTAACGATAAACATTGCTATAAATGCACAAACGACCAAAGAAGAAAGCAATTGCTTTTTGAAATGGGCTCAAAAGTTTGAAACACGTGGTGCAACAGAGGTTGCAGATGGAACCTATGCGGATGTGATTATTACTTTTAGAAATGGAAGTGAAGCAGAATGTTTTAGTGGAAAGTGTGATGTGAAAGATGGAAAAGTAACTTCTATTTATTTGAAAATGGAAGATGGCACATTTGAATTAATGAAAAAGAAATTTCGTTACAACGAGCCTGTTACTATTACCAATGGTATGTCAAAAACAATGCTCACTATGGAAGACGAATTAATTAATGTGATGTTTGTGAAAAAACTTAAACCTAAAAAAGCTGGATTTGTAAAAGCTGCAGAACCTACTGATGATTAAAAAAATAAAAACAAAACATAAAAAATCCCCAATCAAAATATTGATTGGGGATTTTTTTATTTCCCATTTCGTTTCTTAAATTCATTTATTCCTTCATCCAGCCAATTGATATATTTTTGAATATCGGGGTCATAATGCGCTGTAACACTTGTAAGTTGTTGTTCGTTATTATCTATTAAAATATATTGAGGTTGAGAATTTGTTTGGTATTTCGATGCTTGCATATAACTCCACTTGTTACCAATGGTTTGAATTTTAAAATCTCTATCACCAATTTTTTTTACTGTTTGTTGTTCTGCTGGTAATTCTGTTTTATCATCAACGTAAAGCGAAACAAGAACAACATCTTCTCGCAATCGTTTATCTACTTCAGCATTGGGCCAAACTTGTGATTCCATTTTTCTGCAATTTACACAAGCCCAACCTGTAAAATCTATCATCAATGGTTTTCCAACTTTTTTAGCATAAGCTAAAGCTTCATCATAATCATGAAAACAAGGCAAATCATTTGGGCAATGTTCTTTCTTGTGAGAAGTTTCATTTTTGTTTTCATTTGAAAAAGTTGCATTATTATTATTTGCATTTCCTCCAAATCCAGTTGGCGATTCGCTATAAAAATCGGGAGGAGGAAAGCCGCTAATTAACTTTAATGGTGCGCCCCATAAGCCAGGTATTAAATAAACTGTAAATGAAAATGTGATGATGGCAAAAAATAATCGAGTAACAGATAAATGTTTTACATCGCTATCGTGCGAAAATTTTATCCAGCCCATTAAATAAATTCCCATTAATGCAAAAATTACAATCCATAGAGCGATAAATATTTCGCGTGTTAAAATTCCTGCTTGTACTACCAAATCAGCATTTGAAGCAAATTTTAATGCAAGTGCTAATTCTAAAAAACCTAAAACTACTTTCACCGAATTTAACCAACCACCCGATTTTGGTAGTGAATTTAACCAACCCGGAAAAGCTGCAAACAATCCAAATGGTAATGCTAATGCAGTTGAAAATCCAAACATTCCCCAAAATGGTCCTTTGATTCCACCATTCACAGCCGCATCTACAAGCAATGTTCCAATGATTGGACCTGTGCACGAAAATGAAACCAATGAAAGTGTAAATGCCATAAAGAAAATGCCAATCAAACCGCCTCTATCACTTTTTGAATCAATTTTGTTTACAAAACTTGAGGGTAGCACAATTTCAAATGCACCTAAAAACGAAATTGCAAACACAACTAATAATAAAAAAAATGCAAGATTGAACCACACATTTGTAGATAATGCATTCAAAGCATCGGAGCCAAAAATAGTAGTAACGCCTAATCCTAATAAAACATAAATTACAATAATAGATGTTCCATAAATCAAGGCATTTGAAATTCCTTTTGCACGTGTTTTACTTCGCTTTGTAAAAAAACTTACAGTCATTGGTATCATTGGAAATACACAAGGAGTAAGCAAAGCCGCCAATCCACCTAAAAAACCAAGTATAAAAATACTCCACCATGCTCTTCCTGTTGTTGATGTTGAATCACTTTCATTGGTGGTAGAAACAATTGCAGTAGTTGTATTATAAGTTTTTGCAGAATCTTTCGCTTTTGCAGTTGTATCAACAATAACGGCAGTTTCATTTTTTGATTTATATGTTTTTGCAATTGTAGCAGAATCACA
Source organism: Bacteroidota bacterium (assembly GCA_043742725.1). Classification (GTDB taxonomy): domain Bacteria; phylum Bacteroidota; class Bacteroidia; order 2-12-FULL-35-15; family 2-12-FULL-35-15; genus 2-12-FULL-35-15. The sequence continues at coordinate 27,740 of JAYTXX010000054.1, forward strand.
CACACACATTTCATTTGATGCACTAGAAATGGTCGTTGTTGTATTTAAGCAGCTAGGCGAACCAATTACTTTAAAAGAAAAATCAACAGTACTTGGAGGTAAGCACTGTGTTTCATTGCAAACCATAAATTCCAAATTTCCTTTTATCTCAAATGATTTATCAGATTTTATTTTAATTTTTTGTTTGAATAATGCTTCGTGTTCAAAAAAATTGAGCTCAAAATTCCAAACGGGTTCAAATTTTTTAATCAAATTGCTTTCAGCAGTTTTTCCCACAAGTTCATAGCTTGAATTTTTTGTAAAATGAAATGTTGTAGGAATTGGTCCGTCATCTCCGTAAGATTTTTGCCCATACAAATGCCATTCTCCTTCAATTTTTGCTTTTATAATTAATTCTGCCTCGCAATCGTTTATTTTCGAAACACTAAAATTCCACTTTACTGGATCAAAGATTTGTCCAACAGCATTGCTTCCCAAGAGTATGCTTATTAATAAAAAAAATAAACGAATTGCTTTTTTCATAAACAGTGTTATAGTATTTATACTTATTGCGTAAAGTTAAAAAAAATAGCCTCAAATAATTGAGGCTACATTCAAATATTATTAGTAATTGATGCTATGATTCTACATTATGAATTCTATTTATAGGAATAACCACGCCTTGTTTCAGAATTACACGTTTGTCGGTAACGCCCCAAACAGTAGTATTCACTTGCTTTACTCCTTCGGCATCTTCAAACACAATTTTTATTTTGTCATGCTCTAAATTTCCAAGCTTTAAAGCTCTTTCCAAATTTGCCGTTCGCATTTTTATATCGTCATCAGATGTTAACACTTCGTTGTCAGGAAATTTTAAGCCACGAATATCTTCTTTATCAATAGAAACGGGCTTACTGTTGGCGTTAGTAATGTTTGTCATGGGCAAGAAATTTTAAGATTTATTTGAAATTGAAATTCAACCGCTCTTCGTTCTACGGTAAAAAATAAAAATCGTTACACTAAAATTAAATTTTTTAAGTAGTTTTTGAAATAATCTCTTTAATAACTTTTGCAAGTTCATCAGCCTTTTGGCTTCCAATCCTATATTTTAATCCTTCTTTATCTATTAATTCCACAGCATCATTGCCTTGTGTGAAAAAACGAATGGTGTTTTTAAAATGCAAATTATAAATTGGTCTGTTCAATAAATATTTGCTGTATTTTGTTTTTCTAACATCAACAATGTTTGTCAAATCAACTTTTACTTTGCGCGAAGTCCACAAACCATCAAGTATTAAATTGTTTCCCGATATTTTTGTATGCAAATGCAAAACAAAAATTAATATCAACGAAAGCGCCATTAGAATAATTCCCATTAAAAAAAACAACTGTCCCGAGTTTTCATTTACAGGCGATGATGGAATTTGAATCATAGAAACTTCAACTGATTTTGGATTTTCGCTCCAATAATAAAGTACAAAACAAAACATTGCTAATACAATGCGCCAAATCATCGACCATTTGTTGTAGCCAATGTATTGTTTTTCTTCAAAAATTAAATCGTTTTGCATTTCCATTCAAAGTTACACTACTAAACCAATTCTACAAAATAAATTTTTGCTGTTTTTTCAGTTACCTTAAAACCTTCATCAATTCTATATCCTACAACCCAAACAATTTTATTGTTGGAAGTTAAAACCCAAGTGTTTTCTTTTTCTATCAATGATAATTTTTTATCAATAAAAAAATCACTTAACTTTTTTTTACCTTTCATGCCAAAAGGGTAAAATACATCCCCTTTTTGCCATTTTCTGATTTCTAAAGGAAATTCAAGTTTTTCAAGATCCAGGTAAGCAATGGAAGTCGATTTTTGTATTTCGGTATCAGCACTGTTTAGCTCGGATTTGAAAATCAATTTAAGGTTATCCAGTTCAATTGTTTTTTGAT
>JAYTXX010000055.1:0-34050 GCA_043742725.1 Bacteroidota bacterium
CGATAGTACTTATTTACTTGTTGGTGCAAAAATTATAAGTGGTTTGGGGGCGCAAGCCTGTATGACAAAATTAAATAAATTTGGAGGAGTAATCTGGCAAAAAACGTACGGAGATATTGGTGATCAACAGTTTTATAGTGTTCCAATAATTTTGAATGATGGGAATATTGTTTGTGCAGGGATGAGCAGAATAAATAATGCTTATGGTTTGCTAATAAAAACAGATAGTGCAGGCAACCAGGAATGGTTGCGAACTTATTATGCCAACCCTAATAATGATAATTATGTGTATGATGCGAAAGCTACAAGTGATGGCGGTTTTATACTCACAGGTTCGGGCAATGTTACAAGTCAAGATGCTTGGGTAGTGAAGGTAGATAGTGTAGGTTGTGAAATAGGTAATTGTAATGTGGGAGTGGAGGAATTGGGAATGGAGAATGGGGAATTTAATGTATATCCAAATCCAACAACAGGAAACCTTACCCTAAACCTCTCCAAAGGAGAGCGAATTGGGACAGTGCAAATATATAATGTGTTGGGAAAGCTTGTGTATAGCATCTCCTCCCCTTTGATGAGGTCGGGTGGGGCTTCTTCTATTGATGTAAGTAGTTTGCCAGCAGGAATTTATTTTCTGCAAGTGAAATTCCTCGATAAACTCGGAATGACAGTAGTGGAGAATAAAAAATTTGTGAAAGAGTAATTTTACTGCTTAAACAAACTATCTACAAATTCATGTTTGTTGAACACTTGCAAATCTTCAGCCTTCTCTCCTACTCCAATATATTTTACAGGAATTTTAAATGAGTCAGAAATACCAATAACAACACCGCCTTTGGCTGTACCATCTAATTTTGTAAGTGCCAACGCATTTACATCAGTAGCTGCAGTAAATTGTTTGCATTGTTCAATCGCATTTTGTCCTGTGGAAGCATCGAGTACCAAAAGAATTTCGTGAGGTGCATCGGGAATAATTTTGCGCATCACATTTTTTATTTTGGTTAATTCGTTCATCAAGTTTACTTTGTTATGCAAACGCCCTGCTGTATCCACAATTACCACATCAGCATTTTTTGCAACTGCCGAACTTAATGTATCATACGCCACAGAAGCTGGGTCTGCATTCATTCCTTGCGAAACCAATGTTGCGCCTGTACGTTCGCTCCAAATTTTTATTTGGTCAACAGCTGCTGCTCTAAAAGTATCGGCAGCTCCAATTACTACACTTTTTCCAGCTAATTTGAATTGATGCGAAAGTTTTCCAATAGTAGTTGTTTTACCAACGCCATTCACACCCACAACCATTATTACATAAGGCTTTTTATCCAAAGGAGTTGAAAAATCAGCTTTATCTTCCATTCCGTTTGAAACCAGCAATTCTGCTATTTCATCACGTAAAATTTCATTGAGCTTGGAAGTTTCTAATTTTTTTTCTTTTGCAACTCGCGCTTTTATTCTATCAATAATTTTTAATGAAGTATCTACGCCTACATCTGAGGTTAAAAGAATTTCTTCTAAATTTTCCAGTACTTCATCATCAATGGTTGCTTTTCCCATAATGGCATTTGCCAATTTGCTGAAAAAACTTTGTTTGGTAATAAATAAACCTTTGTTTAGATTTTCTTTTTTTTCTTTACTAAAAAAACTAAAAATACCCATTGAATTAAGTATGAACTTTGAGTTATAAATGTTGAATTGAAAGGTATTGAAACAATAAAAGCTTTCTCTTTTTTGAGAAAGCCTTTACAAAATCAATTGCTCTAAAAAATTATTTAGAACCTAAAAAATCTTTGATATGATCGTTGTGAACAATTTCTTCTTTAAATGTGTAAGCACCCGATTTTGGAGATTTTACCATTTTAATCACTTTTGTAAAGTCTTTTCCTTTACCCGATTTAAGTGTTGCAACTACTTTCTTTGCCATTTTTTTATGAGTTTAAAGTTTGAGAATTTTTAATTTGAAAATTAATATTCATTTTCAAATTAGCACATTTTCAAATTGTGTTTATTTAATTTCTTTGTGAACTGTTACTTTTTTCAAGATAGGATTGTATTTTTTCAACTCCAATCTTTCGGTGGTGTTCTTTTTATTTTTTGTAGTGATGTAACGAGAGGTTCCTGGCTTACCGCTGTCTTTATGCTCTGTACATTCCATAATCACCTGAATTCTATTGCCTTTTTTTGCCATTGTGTTTTAATTTACTAAATTGGGATGCAAATGTAATTATTTTTTGCTTTAATTGAACATTTTTATAAAAAATCCTTTATTTAATTTTATCAAATAAACTTTCCTCTTTCATCAAAGCCTCTATTTCTTCGATTTTTTTAGGCAAATTACCCGATAATACTTCTGGTTGTCCATTGGTTATTAGTACATCGTCTTCTATGCGAATGCCTATGTTCCACCACTTTTTATCACAATCGGCTCCTTGAGGAATATAAATTCCTGGCTCTACTGTTATAATATTTCCAGCCTGAAGTTTGCCATAATTACCTGCATCGTGTACATCTAAACCTAAATAATGAGATGTTCCATGAAAAAAGTATTTAATATAATCATCCTGTTTTTTTATAATTCCAAGTTCCAACAAACGCTTTTGAATAACAGCAACTGCAGCTTTGTGAGACGCTCTGAAAGATGCATCGACTACACATGCTTTTATTCCTGCCTCCTGCGCCTCCAGCACAATATTATAAATTATTTTTTGTTCCTCCGAAAACTTTCCATTCACAGGAAGCGTTCTTGTTATATCTGCTGTATAACCGTGATATTCTGCTCCTGCATCTATTACCAATAAATCATTTTCTTCTAGTTTTTTACGATTGGTTTCGTAGTGAAGAATACACGAATTTTCGCCACCACCAACAATTGAAGGATATCCAACATATTCGGAACCTTTATTTTTAAACATATATTCCACCACAGCTTGTGCTTGATATTCTTTCGTTTCGGGTTGCAATGCTTGCATAACTTCTTTATGTGCTTCACACGTAATATCAATTGCTTTGCGCATTAATACAAGTTCTTCGGGTTGTTTAATTTCGCGCAAAGAAGCCATAAATACTGGCAATTTACTCGTATTCGTTTTTGTTTTTTGTACAAGCAATTTGTCTTGAAAATGTTTTATCAAACTGTACAAATCGCCTTTATCATTGGGATTATCACGCACATCGTTTGTAAATGGGAAATACAAAACACTATCTAATTTTGGAAAATTAATTTCAAAATCGGCAAACTGTTTATTGATAAAAACATTTTTTAATCCCAATTGAGCAAAAACGCCTTGTATTCCCAATAGTTTTCCTGTCCAGACTTCTTTTGAAGGGTTTCTATCCTGTACAAAAATTAACTCATGAGTCGTAATGCTATCATAAAAAGTTTGCGATTCTTTGAAAATAATAAACATTGCATTAGGCTCATTTAAACCTGTGAGGTAATAAAAATTAGGGTCTTGATGATAAATAAATTTTGTATCGTTTGCTCTTTGTCTTTCGGGATTTGCAAAAAATACAGCACAAGAACTATCGGGCAATAGTTTGCGTAAGGCTTCTCTTCTTCCCTGATGAAAATCTTTGCTCAATAAATCGTTATCATAATTTTGAGAAAAACTCAAAACCGAACAACAGATTAATGACAGAAATAAATAAAAATGTTTCATTTTAAAATAAAAAAAACGCTGCTACTAAAGTAACAACGTTTTTCAAAAAATTAGGTGTAAAATAATTATTTCGTTAAATGACCTTTTACTCTTGCTTCTTTAACCACAGCAGTAATACCATTTTTACTGATAGTTTTTAAAGCTGAAGTAGAAAGTTTAAGTGTAATCCATTTGTTTTCTTCTGGTAAAAAGAATTTTTTTACTTGAAGATTTACATTGAATTTTCTTTTTGTTTTAGTGTTCGAGTGTGATACTTTGTTACCTACAATCGCTTTTTTTCCTGTTATTTCGCAAACTCTTGACATTGTATTTTGTATTAAAATGTTCTACTTTTAAATTTTCGGACTGCAAATAACGGTAAAATTATTTAATCTGACAAAAAAGATTGAAAATTGTTTTTTGTAGATGTGTATTTGCTATCTGCAAAATTACTTTCTTTTTCCTCCACCTCCACTATTGCGTGGTGTAGAACGAGGAGTACTGCTATGGGTTGCCGAAGGTTTGCTTACCGATTGATGTGATTGGCTCGTTCTTCCTGTATTGCTTCTCTCTCCACTTTTATTATTGTTTCTTGGTTGCTCTTGGCGTTGGTTGTTTTGATTATTGTTTCGTTGATTTTGTTTGTTATTGTCTATTTTATTATTGTTGCGAGGATTGTTATTCGGGTTTTCTCTTCCGTTTTCTTTTTGTTGTCCATTCGGATTTACTTTTTCGTTTCCTCTTGGATTATTGTTTTTCTCCATACGATTGTTGGCTTTTTGTTCGCGTTCGTGGCGCACAGCTTTGTTATCGTTCATTGTTCTGTTCAATAGCTCACGTCTTCCATACGTTGGTCGGTAAACACCTCTTTCCACACTTCTTCCCACATATACCGAAACAGTTCTTCTTGGTCCATAAAACCCATTTGCTACTGGTGCGGCATAACTATAACTTCTTTGGTAATAGCCATACATGTGATAATGAAAGCCATAATATTCGTGAAAAAACCATGGTGTCCAAGGGTTCCAATACGAAGGATAATAACCCCAATACCAAGGAGATACATAAATCACATAACTTGGTGCATAAAGATAGTCCCACATATACCAAGAGTGCATAGGACGATACACACTATAACGATTGTAATAACCATAATCGTTATAATTATCATTGTCGTAATAATTATTGGTAGTATTGTTTACAATAGTGGTATTTCCAGTATATACAGGATTTGGAGTGCCTTCCGTATTGGTAATTTTGCTTTGTTCTTTAGGTTCCACAATGTAGTTTTTACCGTACAATTGCTCATCACCCACTATTTGTGTAGAAATTGTACCATCTTTGTTTTTATCCACCTCAACCACAGCTACATCTTGCGTTTCTTTATCGTTAATGGCATCCTGCAACACAATAGCATGTGAAGTGCCTTGCACATTATCCACCACTTTTATATAATCAACTTTTCCATCGTTGTTCAAATCAAGGTTGTTGAGTTTAGTATCGTGTGAATTTAATTTGTTTTCAAACTCTTCCAATGTTTTCGATTGCTGAAAAACATCCATTACACCATAAAGGTTAAAATTATCACCAGGTAAACCCAATGAATCTTTAATGTTTGATTGCGCAAACGCTGAAGTGCTTATAAGCACAGCTACTGCGGCTACTATGGTTTGAGTTATCGTTTTCATGACTTTAGGTTTTGAAATATGACACTTAATTTATGAAATGGTTTAATACATAAATCGTTCCATTCATTTTTAGTGTAATAAATTTCAGATTGTTTAACAAATAAAAAATCTCCGACACTATTTAGTATCGGAGATTTTACAATTATTCTAATTAATTACTTTACACCAACCAATTCAACATCAAATGTTAAATCAGCTTTTGCAGGAATGATTGGTGCACGACCTTGTTCGCCATAAGCTAAATAATAAGGAATGATTAAACGTAATTTATCTCCTACGTTCATCAACGTAATACCTTCTTCCCAACCTGCAATTACTTGCCCTTGTCCTAATGGAAACTCAATAGGTTCGCCACGTTCAACTGATGAATCAAACATTTTACCATCGGCTAAATAACCGCTGTAATGAACTCTCACTGTTTTTCCAGCTTCTGCTTTTGGAGTTCCTGTGGTTTTAAGTATTTCGTAATATTTTAATCCCGATGCAGTTGTTTTCAATTCTTTACCTGTAATATCGTACAATGCAGGAGGCACAATTGCTTGCACATCTACAATTTCCACATCAAATATCAAATCAGATTTTGCTGGAATCACTGGCGGACGACCTTCTTCGCCATAAGCCAAAGTGTAAGGAATAATTAGTTTTGCTTTTTCGCCTTTTTTCAATAGTGCCAAACCTTCGTCCCAACCAGCAATAACTTGCCCTGCTCCTACTTTTAATGTAATTGGTTGTCCACGTTCTACTGATGAATCAAACATTTTTCCATCTTTAAAAAAACCGCTGTAATGAACCGTTGCTTTTGATCCAGCAGTTACTTGTGTTCCTGTGGTGTGGTTTAGCATTATGTATTTCAATCCACTTGCAGTAGTAAGTGTATCTTTTCCTTTCATATCCCAAGGATGAACCGACTCAATTACATCTAATAATTCTACATCAAATATAAGTGTGGAGTTTGCGGGAATGCTTCCCATAGCTCTTTCGCCATAAGCAATAGCTGGAGGAAGTTTTATGGTGGCTTTGTCGCCTACTTGCAATAGCTGAAATGCTTCGTCCCAACCAGTAATAACTTGTCCCGCTCCAATTTTAAAAGTGAATGGCTGTCCGCGTTTTACTGAACTATCAAATACAGTATCGTTCAATAATTTTCCAGTGTAGTGCACCACTACTTTATCGCCAATTTGTGCTTTTTTTCCATTTCCTTTTTCGGTAATGGTATATTCCAGACCTGATGCTGTTTTCATAGTTTTAGGATGTTTTACTTTTTGAACTTTTGATTTTTCTTGCGCTGAAATAGTTAATGTAAATAACGCAAATACAAGTGTTGCAATCTTTTTCATTTTGTTTGTTTTTAAATAACTCTGGTGTATAGAAAACAAACAATCTCTAAATAAAATGTATTTAGAGATTGTTTTTATACTATTCGCAATGTATATGTGTTAAAATTATTTTCCTGCGGCTTTAAAACTTACTAATTCAACATCAAACACAAGTGTTGAATATGGAGGAATTGGACCTGCACCATTTGCACCATAAGCAATTGACGAAGGAAGAATCAATTGTGCTTTTGCACCTGTATTCATCATCATTATTGCTTCGTCCCAACCTGGTATTACTTGTCCTTGACCTACAGGAAACTCAATTGGTTCATATTTTCTTTGTGCATTATAGCTTCCACTTTGTTTTGCTACTGCTTCATCGCTTGTATCAAACACAGTTCCATCCAATAGTTTTCCAGTATAGTTTACTTTTACTAAATCTCCTTTTGCTGGTTTTGCTCCTTTTCCTTTTGCAGTTTCTATGTAATATAAGCCACTTGGATTTGCTTTTGTTTTCACTTTGTTATCTTCCAAATATTTTGCAAGTTCCATTGGTTCTTGATTCTTACGAGCTTCTTGAGCTGTTTTTTGCTCTTCCATTTTTTTGTTATGTTCTTTATCCAAGTCTTCTTTTGTTGTAACTTTTAACAATTTCACTTCAAATTGCAACATACTTCCTGCAACAACATATTTTGGCAACTGTTTTACTTGAAATGTTTTTAAATAAACAGAATCAGCACTAATCATAAAGCTTGCGCTATCGCCTACTGCCATAGAAGCCAATGCATCTTCAAAACTTCCTTTGAAACTTGGTTTGTTCAATGGAATTTCTACGAACTCCAATCCATTTTGATTCATTTTTTTAGAATCGAACAACACAGAATCTTTACTGTTTTTGTAACTCATTATCACTTTTACTGCATCACCTTGTTTTGGCGATACACCTTTTTCATCGTGATTATAAAACTTAAAATAATATCCACTTTCGGCTAATTCGTAACCTGGGTATGGAGCTTTTTTACAAGATGTAATAGTAATCATAGCGGCTATGGCTATGAACGCAGTTGTTTTTGCAATTGAAATTTTCATTGTTTTTTATTTGTTGTATTTGGTTATATTTAATAATTCTATTTCGTAAACTACTGTGGTGTATGGAGGTACTATTTTAGTAGAAGAACCTTCGGCACCAAAAGCAAGGTGCGAAGGTATGATAAATTTTGTTTTGGCACCTTCATTCATTAAACTTATTGCAGTTTCCAATCCATTTATTACTTGTCCTTCTTCTCCCAAAGTAAACTCCAAGGCTTGTCCTCGTTCGTATGTAGATTCAAATTTTTTCCCTTCTAAAAAATAACCGATGTAACTTATTTTAACCAAATCTCCATTTTCGGCTAAACTTCCCGTGCCTTGTTTTATTGGCAAATAATACATTCCATTATCAAGCGGATAAAATTGTGCATTATTTGTATCCAAAAATGATTGAAGTTTTCGTTGTTCTTCAATATCTCTGTCTTCTATTATTTGTTGATAGTTTGTCAATTCTGTTTTGTATTCATCGCTTGTTAAAATACGATACAATTTCACATCTATTTTCACATCACCACCTTCGGTTAAAAACATTGGTAATGGTACTTTAAAAAACTTTTGAAACAAAGAATCTGCATTTACAACAAATGAAACACTATCGCCTTCATTCATTTTACTCAAGCCTTCTTCAAAGCTTCCCACAAAAGAAGATTTATTGAATGGTAATATTACTTTTCCTGTTTCGTTGTTGGAATACGTATCTAAAAAAACAGAATCTTTTTCGGTTTTATAAGTGATGATAAGTTGCAAATAATCGCCAATGTTGGGTTTGCGTTTTCCATCGCCTATGGTTTGTAGTTTATAATACAATCCCGAATCGGTTTTGGTAAATCCTTTGTAACGACTATTGTTCCAGCACGAAACAAGAATTAAACAAAAAAGTGATGAGTATAAAAAAGTTTTTTTCAATTGATTTTAATGAACAGATAAAAGTTCTACTTGATACAACACCGATGCTTTTGATGGAATTTTATTGCCATCACCAACAAGTCCATACGCCAAATAAGATGGTAAAATAAATGTGGCTTTATCGCCAACATGCAAATACTGGATTCCTTCGTGCAAACCAGTTTCAACATGGTCTTGTCCGATGGTAAATTCTTTTGCGCCAGTTGAATCAGATGAATAACAAAGTGTGCCATCTAACAAACTAATTTTAAAATTCAATTTTGCACGTTGCCCTTCTTTTGCTTGTTCTCCATTGCCTTTGCTTGTAATCATATAGCGTAAACCTGTTCCTGTTTTTATCATTTGCCATCCATGATGATTTACATATTGGTCTATTTCATCTGTCTCGCGTTTTACATACATTTTGTTGGCTTCAATTAATTTATCTTGAAAGCCTTTGCTTTGTATATTTTGAACTTGCTGTTGTTTTCTGTGGCTATCCGTGCAGGATTGAGTAAACAGTGCGAGTAATAATATTACAACAATTTGATTTTTCATTTACAATTAAATTCTTAATTAAATTTTCACACCCATTACCAACACATCATCTGTTTGTTCTATTTCTTTTCGGTAATCAACAATAAAATTATCTAAAGCTATTCCCTGTTCTTCCATTGTTTTGTTTTGAATGGAAAGTATCAATTCTTTGAAACGTCTTTTCGTTAGTTTTTTCTCGCCTTCTCCACCAAATTGATCGGCAAAACCATCTGTGAAAATATAAATACTATCGCCTTTATATACTGTAAATTCGTGATTGGTAAAGGCTTTACTATCTTCACTATTGCCAATTGATTGTTTGTCAGCTTTTGTTTCTATTAGTAGGTAATCGTCATGTTTCGGCATCCCATCTGTTTGAGATTCTGAAACAAGTTCAGAATGACCAGCGCGCACAATCCACAATGGGTTATTTGCACCTGCCCATTGAAGCGTATAGCTTGAGTTCTGCTCCCTCTCCTTTGGAGAGGGATTAAGGGAGAGGCTGCACAACGAAATATCCATTCCATCTATTATTTCATCTTCGCTTTTGCTAAAATTTTCTTTTACTATTTCTGTTGTTTTATCAAGTATGTCCGATGGTTTTGTTAAACCAAATTCACGCACTGCTCTATTCAAAGCATTATGACAAACTACCGAAACCATTGCTCCTGGCACTCCGTGACCTGTGCAATCACAAGCTGCGAAAAGAATTTGAGAATTTGAAAATTTATCAAATTGAATTGCCTCCATCCAATAAAAATCTCCTGCTACTATATCTTTTGGTTTATAAACAATAAATGAATTTTCTAAATATTGCTTTACTACTTTTTGTGGTGGTAATATTGCCGTTTGTATGCGTAGAGCGTACTGGATACTATCTGTTATTTCTTGGTTTTTTTCTTCTACTAAATGTTTTTGTTTTTCTACTTCTATTTTTTGTTTAGTAATTAAAATATTATCCTTCTGTTTTTTTTTATAGTTTCGGTATGTAACGCCTACAAGCAAAAGCATTAAAGCAAAACCACCCACAAAACTATTGCGAACTATTTTTTGCTTTTTAGTTTCTTCTGTCGCTAAAGCATCTTTTTTTTCCTGTTCTTTTTTATTTAGTTCGTTTTGTTTATCAAATTCGTTTTGATATTTTTCTTTTTGTGCAGTTTTTCTCACCTCATCGCTTATTAATTTATTATAAGCGATAATGTATTTCTTGTAATGCTCAAACGCACCGTTAAAATTACCGCTTGCTGAATCAATTTGCAAAGCAAGTTTTTCTGCCAAAATTATTGAATTGATATCAAGCGATTTTTCAACCTTCTGAACCTTTTCAATACAATCTTTTGCCTTTTTATAGTTATTTTGTTTAAAGTAATCTTCCGTCAAACTTAAATAAGAAAATACAATTTCATAATCCATATTAAGTTCTGTTGCAATTTTTAATCCTTTATAATGGTAATCAAGGGCTTTGTCAATACTATCAAGCTTTGAATAAAATGAGCCAATGCAATCAAGGGCTATTTTTACCGCATTCCTGTTTTTCATTTCATTCGCAATTGTCAAGCTTTTTTGAAAATTTAACAATGAAATGTTGTATTGTTTTTTCTCTTGATAAATAATTCCAAGGTATTGATAAATAGAGAAAGTTTTTTCTAACCAATTTTTTCCTTTACATAGTGCAAGTGCTTTGTTATAATATTTTGGAGTTCTGTCAAGCCCGCCAATCGCCAAAAGTGTATTAACCAAATCGCTTGTATCTTTTATTTCGAAAAGAAGAGATAAGGACTGCTCATAATTGCTCAATGCCTGTTTTTTTTCGCCTTGATCCCTGTAAATATCTCCAATATACGCTGATGAAATCGCCATTCCTTTTTTATAATGAGTTTCTTTGGATGAGGAAAATGCTTTGTTACTAAATTCTAATGCTTTGGGCAAATTGCCAATACCTTGATAATAAATGCTTAATTCTAACATTGAATTTACAATATTTATTGTGTCTTTAATTTCCTGTAAAATGGATAACCGCTTTTGTCCATATTCCAGAACTTTAGAAATATTGCGCGAATTAAATTTATAATAATAAAAAGCTATTATATAATTAAAAGCATCTGCTTTTTGTTTCAAAATTTTATTTCTTTCCTTTTCATTTTTTGATTGAGAAATAAGTTTATCCGCCAGTGCTACTGCAGGTTCAGCATATATTAAATTATCTTTTATCTGGCATTCACCATCTAATGCAATATATATCCTTAATCGCGTGGTATCCTGCTTTGCATTTTGTAATTCGGTTTTCAGCGAATCCACTATTTTATTTTGTGCATCCACATGCTTCGCCATGCAAAGAATAACAAAAAGAAAAATTAAATACTTTTTTGTTTGCATAAATACTATGTGGCAGGAATTATTTGAGTTTTATAGTTCGGTAAAATAGTAAGAAATTCAATAATAGTTTCATCCATTGTAAGTTCACTCATACCACCAGCGGCATTGGCATGTCCGCCACCATTAAAATGTTTTCTTGCAAATAAGTTTACATCAAACTTGCCTTTGGAGCGAAACGATACTTTTATAATTCCATCTCGCTCTACAAAAAATGCTGCTAATTTTATTCCTTCCATTGAAAGGGCATAGTTCACTACTCCTTCGGTATCGCCTTTTTTGTAATTAAACTTTCTTAACTCATCGGCTTGCAAACTAAAAAATGCTGTTCCGTATTCTTTCAAAACAGTTAATTTTTCAGCCAAACAATAACCAAGCAATCGTAATTTATCTTCCGTGTTATCATCGTAAATACGATTGTGTATTTCCGAATTTTCAGCACCAGCATCAATCAATTCGGCAATAATACTGTGTGTTTTTGAGGTGGTTGATGGAAAACGAAAAGAACCTGTATCGGTCATTATTCCTGTGTACAAACAATTTGCAATGTTTTTGTTCAATAGCCTTTTATCGTCCATCAACTCCATAAAATCATAAATCAGTTCGCAAGTAGAACAAGCCTGAATGTTATGAAGCATATAATTTGCAAAATTTTCGGGTTGCAAATGATGGTCAATAATACATTTCAAACCTTTTGCTTTTGCTACTTCATCGCCCAATGCATCAATACGTTTTAGTGAATTGAAATCTAAACAAAAAATAATATCGGCTTTTGCTACTGCAGTTTTAGCCACTTTTGCTTTCAACGAAAAATCAATCACTTTGTCATTGCCTGGCAACCAGTTTAAAAACGAAGGATAATTGTTAGGAGTGATAACGCTTACTTTATGTTTTTTTTGAATCAAATAATTATACAAACCAAGCGAAGAACCCATTGCATCACCATCGGGCGACCAATGTGTAATAATAACAATGTGTTTGGGTTTGCTCAAAAATGTTTTTAGTTCTTTTATATTGCTCTCGTTCACTATCTTGCTTTTTTATGTTAGGGAAACAAATTTACAATAATTAGTGATTTTACAGGTGCTAATTTTATTTTACAGTAAATATTTGTAGAATAAAAAAACTTTCTATCTTTGCATCCCAATTTAGAAATAAAGAGGATTAAAAAGTATATTAATAGTACCGCCAAAGCGGAACATAAAACATAAGTAAAAGAATGAAAGCATTACGTACTTACCAACCGTCAAGAAAGAAAAGAGCAAACAAACATGGTTTCCGTGAAAGAATGGCATCTGCAAATGGACGCAGAGTATTGGCTTCTCGCAGAGCTAAAGGAAGAAAAAAATTAACTGTTTCTGACGAAAAAACTCATAAATAAAATTGAAATCAATTTTAATATAAAAAGCCTTTCCTTAATTTGGAAAGGCTTTTTTTTTGAAAACTTGTTAAAACATTTTCAAAGCAAAGATGCATTTATAAGTATTTTCGTGAACCATAAAGAAACACAAATCATTTTCAAATCTTCAAATTAAACTAAATGCCAAAAGATAATTCCATAAAATCAGTTTTAATAATCGGTAGCGGACCAATTATCATTGGTCAAGCGTGTGAGTTTGATTATAGCGGTTCACAAGCCGCACGCTCTTTGAAAGAAGAAGGAATAAAAGTTACGCTTATCAATAGTAATCCAGCTACTATTATGACAGATAAAGTAACTGCCGAAAATATTTATTTGCTTCCGTTGGAAGTAAAATCAATTATAAAAATATTACAGGAAAATCCAGATATAGATGCTGTATTGCCAACAATGGGCGGACAAACAGCTCTAAACCTTGCTATGAAATGCGATGAAATGGGTATTTGGAAAAAATACAATGTGCGAATGATTGGTGTGGATATTCAAGCCATTGAAGTAACTGAAGATAGAGATAAGTTTCGTATCCGAATGAACGAAATAGGTGTAGGAATGGCACCATCACACATTGCAAAATCATTTTTAGAAGGCAAAGAAATTGCACAAAAATTTGGTTTTCCGTTGGTAATTCGCCCTTCGTTCACACTTGGAGGAAGCGGTGGCAGTGTGGTTTATAGGAAAGAAGATTTTGATAAATTATTAGATAGAGGATTACATACTTCACCTATTCACGAAGTGCTGATTGATAAAGCAGTATTGGGTTGGAAAGAATATGAATTGGAACTTTTGCGTGATGCCAATGATAATGTTGCCATTATTTGTTCGATTGAAAACTTTGACCCGATGGGCGTTCACACTGGCGATAGCATTACTGTTGCTCCTGCAATGACTTTGAGTGACAGTACGTATCAAAAAATGAGAACGCTGGCAATAAAAATGATGCGCAGTATTGGCAATTTTTCGGGAGGCTGTAATGTACAATTTGCCGTAAATCCTGATGATTCGGAAGATATTATTGCCATTGAAATTAATCCTCGTGTGTCGCGTTCATCAGCATTGGCAAGTAAAGCAACTGGTTATCCCATTGCCAAAATTGCATCAAAACTTGCTATTGGTTATCATTTAGATGAATTGGAAAATCAAATTACAAAGTCCACATCCGCTTATTTTGAGCCAACTTTGGATTATGTGATTGTAAAAATTCCACGCTGGAACTTTGATAAATTCAAAGGTTGCAACCGTGAGTTAGGATTTCAAATGAAATCAGTAGGCGAGGTAATGGGCATTGGACGCTGCTTTCAAGAGGCTTTACAAAAAGCTTGTCAATCATTAGAAATAAAACGAAATGGTTTGGGAGCCGATGGCAGAGAAGTTACTAATCAAAATGAGTTATTAAAATCATTAGAACGCCCAAGTTGGAACCGTTTGTTTCATATCTACGATGCACTAAAATTGGGCATTTCCATTAAAACCATTCAAAAGCTTACACGTATTGACCCTTGGTTTTTAAATCAAATTGAAGAAATGATTTTGTTGGAAAATGAAATTTCAACAAACACATTAGAAAAACTTCCACGCGATTTATTTTACGAAGCAAAACAAAAAGGATATGCCGACAGGCAAATTGCACATCTCTTGAAATGCAAGGAGAGTGAGGTTTTTAACCGAAGAAAAGAATTAAATATTAATCGTGTATATAAATTAGTAGATACCTGTGCAGCAGAATTTGAAGCTCAAACACCTTATTATTATAGCACTTTTGAGGATGAGAACGAAAGTATTGCTTCTGACAAGAAAAAAATTGTAGTACTTGGAAGTGGTCCAAACCGTATTGGACAAGGAATTGAATTTGATTACAGTTGTGTTCACGGAGTGCTTGCCGCAAAAGAAATGGGTTACGAAACCATTATGATTAATTGCAATCCCGAAACGGTTTCTACTGATTTTAATGTGGCAGATAAATTATATTTTGAACCTGTTTTCTGGGAACATATTTATGATATTATTCTCAACGAAAAGCCCGAAGGCGTTATTGTTCAGCTTGGTGGACAAACTGCATTGAAGCTTGCAGAAAAATTGGAACGCTACGGAATAAAAATTATTGGTACCGATTTTAAATCATTGGATTTGGCTGAAGATAGAGGTCGTTTCAGTAATTTGTTAAAAGAAAATAATATTCCTTATCCAAAGTTTGGAGTAGTGGAAGATGCTGAACAAGCGGTGGAACTATCACGAACATTAGGCTTCCCGTTGCTTGTGCGTCCTTCGTATGTATTGGGTGGACAGAGTATGAAAATTGTAATTAATGAGCAGGAACTGGAGCAGCACGTTGTAAATATTCTGAAAGACCTTCCTGGCAATCAGATTTTGCTTGACCATTTTCTGGAAGGCGCCATTGAAGCTGAATCAGATTCAATTTGTGATGGAAAAGATGTTTATACTATTGGAATAATGGAACACATTGAGCCGGCAGGTATTCATTCGGGCGATTCGTATGCTGTACTTCCTCCATTTGATTTGAGCGAAAATGTAATGAAGCAAATTACTGAATACACCCGCACCATTGCATTAGCCCTGAAAACAGTGGGTTTAATAAATATTCAGTTTGCCATAAAAGATGAAGTTGTTTATATCATTGAAGCAAACCCTCGTGCATCACGCACAGTGCCTTTTATTGCAAAGGCTTATGACGAACCGTATGTGAACTATGCAACAAAAGTAATGTTGGGAGCAAAAGTGAAAGACTTTAAATTTAATCCTCGCAAAAAAGGATACGCCATAAAAATTCCGGTGTTCTCTTATGAAAAATTTCCGGAAGTAACCAAAGAACTTGGACCAGAAATGAAATCAACAGGTGAAGCTATTTACTTTATTGATGATTTAACGGATGAATATTTTCACACCATATATTCTGAAAGGAATTTGTATTTGAGTAAATAGCTTTAATTATTTTTTATTGTAAATTTTTGATTTTGAAAAAAAACATTTTCCTTTCTTCGTTTTATTTCTTATTCATTGTTGCATTAGTTTATACCTTTTATTCTCAGCTAAAATATGGCTTTCCAAAAGAAAGCTGGCAAACCACAGAATGGTTAATAAATTATCAAGGAGGTTTTGTTAGAAGAGGTTTAGCAGGAGAAATTATTTTGATGCTATACACAACATTCGGGTTAAGCACAGATAATGTGATAATGTATTTTTGTTTAATCGCTTATTTACTACTCATTTCATTTTTTATTTATTCTTTTCGCAAAAATAAATTTCCTTTAATCTTATTATCATTTGTATTTTTTCTTGGAGAACCTGTAATCAATAACTATTGGGTAAGAAAAGATGTTTTGTTAATGTTGATTTTTATTTCATTGATTTATTTTTCTACAAAAAAGTCAAACATTTATCTTGTACTTATTAATTTAATTTTTGTGATTGGTTTACTCATTCACGAATCAATTGGATTTTTCGGTTTCCCTATTCTATTGCTATTGTTGAGTTCAACGGCTAACGCTGAAAAAAGTTTTAGTAAATCACTTTTCGTTTCGTCTATAAAATTAAGTCCAGCTTTACTAACATTTTTGCTTTGCCTTTATTACAAAGGTTCATTGAGTATTTCAGAAGCTATTTGGAAATCGTGGAGCAAAGTACCATTCAAAATTCAATCGGCAGATACTACAACTATTCCTGCTGCAATAGATGGCTTATCGTGGTCATTTGAAAAAGCACTTAGCTATACTAAAAATACATTCACCAATTTTAATGACGGCATTTATGCACCAATTGCATTGTTCTTTATTCTTGTTTTGATTTTTTATTATCTAACAAATGTTATTTCTTCCGATAAAGAAAAATCATTTATGTATAAACAAAACATTTCAACTATTCTACTGTTTCAATTTTTAACAATTGTTCCTCTTTCTATTATTGGTTGGGATTACAGCCGTTGGACTTTTTTCTGGGTTACTTCTTCGTTTGTTATTTTTATATTAGTTCCAAATGAACGATTAGTCAATCTCTTTCCAAAAATATTTTCTTCAATGAGTTTAAAAATAACTACATTTTTAGATGCTATTTTTATTCAAGTACAAGGTCTTGTTTATATTATTCCACTTGTAATAGGCGTTCCTATTTGTAGTTGGAGCTTCGATTATTATTTTCAATCAACACCAATTGTTATTGTTTTACGATTTATTTCAACCTTAATACATCAATTATTTATACTTATTGGTATTAATTTATCTTGAAATAGCTATTTTACAAACAACTGTTTCAATTTAGCTTGACACTACGCAATAAAGAATTTGATAAAATTCAAACAATTTATCAATCTATTATTCATAGAAACTTGTACTTAAATAAGTAATCATTAAATTCGCAACACATTAATAATAAAAAAATTAGTTTATGGGACGAGTATTTGAGAAACGTAAATACAAAATGTTTGCACGCTATGATAAAATGGCGAAAGGCTTTACAAGAGCAGGAAAAGAAATAGCAATAGCAGTAAAATTGGGTGGACCTGATACACAAGGCAATTCGCGTTTGCGTGTGGCAATACAAAATGCAAAAGGTATTAATATGCCTAAAGACCGCATAGATGCTGCTGTTAAACGAGCATCATCGAAAGATGATAAAGGATTGGAAGAAGTTGTGTATGAAGGAAAAGGTCCTTTTGGAATTGGAATTTTAATTGAATGTGCTACCGATAATCCTACACGCACGGTTGCTAATGTGCGTATGAATTTTAACCGCAATGGTGGAGAGCTTGGAAAAACAGGTTCTTTGGATTATTTGTTTGAAAGAAAAAGTGTGTTTCGTATTAAAAACGAAAATATAAATGTAGAAGAACTTGAATTAGAATTAATTGATTTTGGTTGTGATGAAATAGAAAGTGATGAAGAAGAAATTGTGGTGTATGCCCCTTTCACCGACTTTGGAACTTTGCAAAAAGCATTGGAAGCAAAAAAATTAAACATTATTAGTTCTGAATTAGAACGTATCCCTACTTCTACTGTTGAACTTACCGAAGCACAAGTTGCTGAAGTAATGATTTTAGTTGAAAAACTTGAAGAAGATGATGATGTGCAAACGGTATATCACAATATGAAATAATTGTTTTTACTAAGAAATAAAAAAACTCCTTACAAAAAATATGTAAGGAGTTTTTTGTTTTTGTAAGCACAGCTTATATTTTGTTTTTGCAACCGAAGCTCTAATGCACATGCTTACGCTTCAGCTTCGCTCCTACTGGGAGTTACTTATGTAATAGTAAATTTTCGATTTTTTCAATTGTTTTCTCTTCAAAAATAGAGTTCTCATCTTTTGAAAATCCAAGGTGTACTTCTTTTACTTCCCCTTCCTGATCAATTAAATAATAAACTGGAAATTTATCAATTTTAAGTTGTTTTGTCAGTGAACTGTTTTTATCGTATAAATTAGGTATAATAATCTTTCTCTTTTTTATAAAATCATTCACTTCATTTAAGCTGTCGATTCCACTATTAACCATAAATATTTTCACATTTGTATCTTGTTTAAAATGCATATAAATGTTTTCCATTTTTGGATATTGTCTTAAACAGACACCGCAGTGTACATACCAAAAATCAAGAAGAACTACTTTTCCTATAAGTGATTTATTCGAAACAATGGAATCTTTTTTATGAATAACACTCATATTATAGTTGGGCTTCAAGTTTTTAGGTTGTATAAAATCATTTTGTTGAAATGTAACCCATGGTATAAAAAAATAAAGCCAAGAGCTAAAAAATATCAAATAGCCAATTAAAAGATATTTACCATTTTTTTTTACATTCCAATATCGAAATACAAAATACCCAGTAACAAAAGAAACTATACAAACAAATAACAAAACTGGTAAATCCCAACTGTAGTTTAATATAGAGGCACTAATAATTAAAATGATTATGTACCAAAATAATAAAAATAGGCTTAAATCTTTAAGTGTTTTGTTTCTTTTGCTCCAGATTATTCCCATGACAAAATAAAACAGCCCACCACTACTAAATGTAATTAGAAGTTGCTCTAAAGACCAAGTGAAATTTATTATAAATCCAACTATTCCTCCAATTAAAAAATAAATAAAACTGTTTATTTTAGAATTTTTCATGTTGTATTTTACAAATATTAAACGGTTTAGAGTAGTTAAAAAATTACTTTGATTTTCTGTAGACAAATATTTCTAAGTAAGTGCATGTTGTAAACAGTATAGATACAAGAATTAAAGAAAAGGCAATTTTAAATTTCATTGAAAATAGTTTACAGTACAAAGTTATTTATATATAGCATCTTATTCTGTTAAAAAAATAAAAACGTAATTTTACTTGCGAATGAAAATTGCTCCAGAACTAAAACACGATGCTTATGCAGCTTTGCGCGTAAAAGAATTTGTATTTTTTTTAAGTGCTCGTTTTTTCCTAACACTTGCTATTCAAATGCAAAGTGTAATCATTGGTTGGCAAATTTATAAATACACCAAAGATGTGCTTGCACTTGGAATGATTGGTTTAGCCGAAGCCATTCCATTTATCATTGTTTCATTATTTTCAGGACACGTTGCCGATACGTTTAATAGAAAACGAATCATCATTATTTTTACTTCACTCTTAATTATTTCCACTTCGCTCCTACTCTATTTTTCGTTAGATACATCAACAGTGTTAGTAATATATGGCACAATGCCTATATTTATTGTGATTGCAAGCATTGGTATTATTCGTGGATTTTTAGCCGCTGCATTTCCTTCGTTTATGTCGCAACTACTCAAACGAGAATTATACGCAAATGCAGCAACATGGAATAGCACAGTTTGGCATGTTGCATCTATTATTGGTCCTGCTGTTGCAGGATTTATTTGTGCAGTAAGTTTTTCAGCGGCTTATAAAATTGATTTGATTTTTATTTTGATTTCCGTTTTTTCATTTTTATTTATTGCCAACAAACCTTTACCAATAAAAGAAAAGAAAGAATCATTAAAAGAAAGTTTAAGTGCAGGAATAAAATTTGTTTTCAATCATCAATTAATATTAGGTGCACTTTCGTTGGATTTGTTTGCAGTTTTATTTGGAGGTGCAGTTGCAATGTTGCCAGCCTATGCCGATAAAATTTTATATGTTGGTTCCGTTGAATTGGGCTTTTTGAGAGCTGCTCCAGCCTTTGGTGCTGTTATTATGGCAATTATTATTGCCTATAAACCGCCAACAAAAAATGCAGGAAGAAATTTATTTATAGCAATTGCTTCGTTTGGTGTTGCCACTGTTTGCTTTGCTATTTCTACCAATTATTATTTATCACTCTTTTTTCTTTTACTTACAGGCGCATTTGATAATGTGAGTGTAGTTATTCGTCATACTATTTTGCAACTTTCTACTCCCGACAATATGCGAGGACGAGTATCGGCTGTAAATAGTATTTTTATTGGCTCTTCCAACGAAATTGGTGGTTTTGAATCGGGTGTTACCGCACGAGCAATGGGTTTAAAACCATCAGTAGTGTTTGGTGGAATAATGACATTGCTTGTTGTTGCAATCACTGCCAAATACGCTCCTAAACTACGCAAATTGAATATTGATAACATCAAGTAATGAAACTAAATCCTGCGGAATTAAAAGAATTTTTAGATGAAAAAGTAGAAAAATACAACCGTGTTACTTTTATTGAATCCGACCCGATAAGTATTCCGCATCAATTCACAAAAAAAGAAGATATTGAAATTGCAGGTTTTCTATCAGCCACCATTGCTTGGGGACAACGTGTAACTATTATCAACAATGCAAACAAGCTAATGAAATTGATGGATAATGCACCACACGATTTTGTATTGAATGCAAAAACAAAGGATTTGAAGCGATTTGAAAATTTTGTACATCGTACTTTCAATGCTGTGGATTGTGTGTTTTTCATAAAATCATTGCAACACATTTATCTTCAAAAAGGTGGTTTACAAAATGTGTTCACACTAAAAAACAATAATGGAAATTTAGCAAATAACATTTCACATTTCCGAACCGAATTTTTCGCAATAGAACATCCTTCAAGAACAAAAAAGCATGTTTCTAATCCTCTGGAAAACTCTTCTGCTAAAAGATTGTGCATGTATTTGCGATGGATGGTTCGTGATGATAAGCGAGGTGTTGATTTCGGTATCTGGAAAAATAAAAATTTAAACGCAAGTGATTTAATGTGTCCGCTTGATGTACATTCTGGAAATGTTGCAAGAAAACTCGGTTTGCTAAAACGTACTCAAAACGATTGGAAAGCAGTTGAAGAACTTACATTAAATTTACGAAAATTAGACAAAAATGACCCTGTGAAATATGATTTTGCGTTATTCGGATTAGGTGTTTTTGAAAATTTTTAAACGGAAATTACAGTTTAATTTTCAAACCATCATAAGCAAGTTCTATGTTTGCAGGTAACTCTTTTTGAACATCAGCATGCAAACCTAATTGATGGCTAATGTGTGTAAAATAAGCCTTTTCGGGATTTAGCTCTTTTACTAATTCAATGGCTTGTTCAAAAGTAAAATGCGAAATATGTGGTTCTCTTCGTAAAGCATTAAGCACAATAATTTTTGAACCTTTTATTTTTTCTTTTTCTTTTTCCGAAATATAATTGGCATCGGTGATATACGTAAAATCGTTAATTCTAAAGCCAAACACAGGCAATTTATAATGCATCACTTCTATTGGTAAAAAATCAACACCATCAATTGTTGTTAACTTATTTTCAAGCAAGTGCAAATTTATTTCTGGAATTCCTGGATATTTAAAATCACTAAAAATGTAGGCGTATTCACGTTTTATAGCATCTTGCACTTTTTCACTTGCATACACATCTATTTTTTTTTTGAGAATAAAATTATAGGCGCGAATGTCATCAAACCCAGCAGTATGGTCTTTGTGTTCGTGAGTAAAAATTACAGCATCCAATGTTTTAACATTTTCACGCAACATTTGTTGCCGAAAATCTGGTCCGGTATCAATTACAAATGTTTTGCCTTTTTCTTCAATTAAAATAGACGTTCGTAGGCGTTTGTCTTTCATATCAGTTGATTGACAAACACTACAAGGACAAGCTATGATAGGCACACCTTGTGAAGTTCCTGTTCCTAAAAATGTTATTTGCAAGGGTATGTTTTTTTTTCTCAAATGTAAAGAAAAAAGAAAAAGGAAGTGTTAAAACAAAAATGATTTTTAATTATTGTAATCCAAGAAATAATTCATTCATTTCTTTTGGAGAAATCTTTTTGTAATCGGCAGGAACTTCAAAAATAGCATCATCAATACTTTCTTTGGTTACCATTTTGGCTGTAAACTTCATTTCTAATCCAAATTTTTTCATTTGATATTCCATTAACACACCATCAATTTCTTGAAATGGATTTGCAAAATTTGGATTTTTGATATCTAAATCTTTTGTGTAAAACACATCAAAATCGGGAATTTCTCCTGTTTTGCAATGGACGCTTGCTTTTTTACAAGGGTATCCAGATATTACTTTTGTTTCATTTACTTTTGTTATTTCAAAAGAATATGCTTCATTTTCTTTATTTATTTCGGCTATATTTTGAATTAAATAATATTTTTTATTTAGCAATTTTACCAACTGAATAAGGGTTTGGTTTTCGGGGTTTGAAACAAAAGAAGTACTAAATAAACCCATTCCTGCATTCATTTCAACAGAGGATTTATTGTTCTTAAACTTTACAAACATTTTATTGGGAGTGAGGCTCGCCATCGGATTACTTTCATCAACTACTTTGGCATCGTATTCAATAGTTCCTTCCGAAATAAATTTTTCATCTACTTGCTTACAGCCACCCCAAACAAGCGCAATTGAAACAAGTAATATAGAATACGTTAATATATTTTTCTTCATTCTCATTTTTCGTTACCAATACAAAAATAATTACTGATACGATTTTTTTCGATTAAGGTGCGCAAGATAACGATAAATATTATTCTAGTCAAAAAAAATGACTAATAACCCAAGGTTTTCATCATGGATTTATAGGTTTGTTCTTTTGAAAATAATCGTGTACTTATTTCTCCATCCTCATCTCTATCAATGATTACGTGCTTTGGAGCGGGTATCAAACAATGCTGAATACCGCCATAACCGCCCAATGATTCTTGGTATGCTCCTGTGTGAAAAAAACCAAGATATAATGGCGTTTTTTCTTTTTCATTCAAAATTGGCATATATACTTGATTGAGGTGCGATTCGGCATTGTAATAATCATCGCTATCGCAGGTCAATCCTCCTAAATTCACACGCTGATATTCTTTATCCCAATGATTAACTGCTAATAAAATAAATTTTTGTTTAATTCCCCATGTATCTGGTAATGTGGTAATAAAAGAACTATCAATCATATACCACAACTCATTGTCATTTTGTTTTTTTATATCCACAATTGAATACAAAGCAGCACCACTCTCTCCCACTGTAAAACTTCCAAATTCAGTAAAAATATTGGGTTCTTTTACACCACGTTCTTCACATAAATTTTTAATTTTTTGAATAATTTCATCTGCCATATAATCATAGTCGTAATGAAAACCTAATGAAGTACGAATTGGAAAACCACCACCAATATCAAGCGAATCAAGTGTTGGACATACTTTTTTTAAATCGCAATAAACATTAATACATTTTGTTAATTCTGTCCAATAATATGTTGAATCTTTTATTCCTGTATTGATAAAAAAATGCAACATTTTTAATTCACACTTTTCACTCGCTTTAATTGAATTGTTATAATAATCAATAATATCAGCTTGTCTGATACCTAAACGTGAAGTATAAAATTCAAATTTAGGTTCTTCATCAGTTGCTACACGAATACCAATTTTAAATTTTTTCTTACATAATTTTTCTAATTGCGCAAGTTCCTTTTTATTGTCCAAAATTGGAATTGCATTCACAAAATCATCATTTACCAATTCACTTATATATTTCAAATACGTTGGTCGTTTATAGCCATTATTTATAATATAGGTATCCTTGTTAATTTTTCCAGAAGCATACAATGCTCTTATTAATGGCACATCAAAAGCAGAAGATGTTTCCAAATGAACATCATTTTTTAGAACTTCTTCCAATACAAATGAGAAATGAGAACTTTTTGTACAATAACAATATGTATATTTGCCCTTGTAATCGGCTTTAGCCATAGCCACATTAAATATTTTTTTGGCTTTTTGAATTTGAGCATTTATTTTTGGGAGATAACTAATTTTTAATGGTGTGCCATATTTTTTAATTATATCCATTAAAGGAATATCATAAAAATGCAATTCATCATCAACAATATTAAAACCTTCTTGTGGAAAATCGAAGGTTTGCTTAATTAAATCTTGGTATTTGTTGTCCATTGTTTGCTCAAAAATATTTTAAAAATTAAACCGAACAAATGTATTTAACTTAATTGATATTTTGAAAGAAAGAATAAATAATTTAACTATTTCTTAAAAAAAAACGAACCGAAAAAAAATAAAAAAATGCAACTGAAAACATTAAAATTTATTGAAGTAAAATCCGAAATTGGAGCAGGAACACGCGGAGCAAGTATGGGCATTGATGCTATTAAAATTGCGGCTTTGGATTATGGAAGCAATATGTTCAAACAAATTGAATCCATTGAAATAAAAACCGAAAACCAATTGCTATTTGAAGCCACAAAAACGCCTTATGCAAAACGTATTACTGGTATTGTAAGTATTTATGAACGAATAGCAACAACGGTTTCGCAAACATTGAAAAAAAATAATTTTCCAATTATTTTAGCTGGAGATCACAGTACTGCTGGAGGAACCATTGCAGGAATAAAAATGGCATATCCAAAACAACGCATTGGTGTTATTTGGATTGATGCACACGCTGATATACATAGTCCTTACACTTCTCCATCGGGAAATTTACATGGAATGCCTTTAGCTGTTACTTTGAATGAAGACAACATGGCAAGTAAAATGAATAAGCCCGACAAAGAAACTATGGAACTTTGGAATAAGCTAAAAAAAATTGGCGGCATTGCACCAAAAATTACTTATGGCGATTTGGTTTACATTGGCGTTCGTGATGTGGAACCAGAAGAAAGTTATTTATTAAAAAAACATAAAGTAAAAACATTTACAACAGCCGAAGTAAAACGAAATGGAGTTGAAAAAATTGCTCGTGATGCGCTGGCTCACTTAAATCATTGTAACTTAATTTATGTTTCGTTTGATGTAGATAGTATGGATTCTTCTATTTCAAAAGGCACCGGAACTCCTGTAAGAAATGGTATTACAGAAAAAGAAGCTGGAAGTTTATGTGTGCGTTTAGTTCAAAACGAAAAAGTATGTTGCTTCGAAATTTGCGAAGTAAATCCAACACTCGACAAAGAAAATTTAATGGCAGAAAATACGTTTGAAATTTTACAAAAAGTAGTGAGCCAATTGACTTATTAAAATAGGCAATCTAAAAAATTATGCAATAGGCAAATTAGATACATTATTGCCTATTGAAAAATTGCCAACTGAAAATTGAATTTATGAATATTGAAAAAAAACTTTCAGAAAAAACCAAAGAAGCTCTTGAAACACTTTATGGTGCTGAAATAAATACAATTAATTTTGAAAAAACAAATCCTGATTTTGTAGGCGATTTCACACTTGTTGTTTTTCCTTTTCTGAAAATATCGAAAAAAAAACCAGAAGATACTGCTACTGAAATTGGAAATTTTCTAAAAAATAATTTACCTGAAATTACTTCTTTCAATGTTGTAAAAGGATTTTTGAACATTGTTATTGCCGATAGTTTTTGGTTAAATTATTTTAAATCCATCAACGGAAAAACATTTATCAATTCCGCAATTCCCGAAAATGCACCAATTGTAATGGTGGAATATTCCTCGCCAAATACTAATAAACCTATACATTTAGGACATGTTCGTAATAATTTATTGGGATATTCTATTTCCAATATATTGAAAGCAGCGGGAAATAAAGTAATAAAAACCAACATTGTAAACGATAGAGGAATTCACATTTGCAAATCGATGATTGCTTGGCAAAAATGGGGAAATGGCGAAACGCCCGAATCATCAAATACAAAAGGTGATCACTTGGTTGGGAAATATTATGTGGAGTTTGATAAGCACTACAAATTGCAAATTGCCGAATGTAAATCACAAGGAATGACAAACGAAGAAGCAGAAAAAAATGCTCCTTTGATGAAAGAAATTCAAGAAATGCTTCGCAAATGGGAAGCAAATGATAAGGAAGTACGAACACTTTGGAAAATGATGAATGGCTGGGTTTACAAAGGTTTTGACGAAACATATAAAATGCTTGGAGTTGATTTTGATAAAATATATTACGAAAGCAATACCTATTTGTTGGGCAAAAATATTATTGATGATGGTTTATCAAAAGGAATTTTAAAACGCAGAGTAGATAACTCTGTTTATATTGATTTAACTGCTGATGGACTTGATGAAAAAACATTATTGCGTAGTGATGGTACTTCGGTTTATATGACACAAGATTTAGGAACAGCCTTGCAACGTGCGGAAGAAAACAAGTTTAATAAAATGATTTACACAGTTGGTAACGAACAAGATTATCATTTTAAAGTATTGTTTTTAATTTTGAAAAAATTGGGCTATGCGTGGGCTGATGGCTTGTACCACTTATCATACGGAATGGTTGAATTGCCCGAAGGTAAAATGAAATCGCGTGAAGGAACTATTGTGGATGCTGATGAACTAATGATAGAAATGATAAAAACAGCAAAAGAAACAGCGGAAGAGCTTGGAAAAGCACAGGATTTGACTGATGTAGATAAACAAAAATTATATGAAACAGTAGGCTTGGGTGCATTAAAATATTTTATGTTAAAAATTGACCCGAAAAAGAAAATGCTTTTTAATCCTGCCGAATCTATTGATTTTAATGGCAACACAGCACCATTCATTCAATTTAATTATGTGCGCATTCAAGCATTGATTAGAAAAGCAAAAGATGGATTGGCAAATTTTAATGATTTGGATGTGTTCATACACAATGTGAATTTATTACCAAAAGAAAAAGAATTGATTATAAAATTATATAATTTCAATGTGGTTGTAAAACAAGCTGCAAATGAGTTAAGCCCTGCTTTGGTTGCAAATTATGTATATGATTTAGCAAAAGAATATAGCCAATACTATCACGATACGCCAATATTAAAAGAAGAACAAAAAGATTTAATTTTATTCCGATTGAATTTATCAAACACAATTGGTATTGCTATAAAATCGGCTATGGGCTTGCTTGGAATTGATGTTCCCGAACGAATGTAATTTTCATTAAATACATTTTAAAACGGATAACCAATTCCAATATTTAATGCGAAAAAATTATAATTGCTTGCATTGTGTTTATTAAAATAATTTTCTTTCCAAGCAGGATCAAACAAATGTTCAATTACCCAACGATTGTTTTCTGCAAATTGTGGGTCTTTGATTTTAATTCCTAAATCTAAACGAAGAACAAAAAAACTTAAATCAGCTCGCAATCCAAATCCTGAACCTATTGCAATTTCTTTGTAAAAACGATTTATATCAAAATCGCCTCCTACTCTATTTGCATCTGGTTTCTGAAGCCAAGTATTTCCAGCATCCACAAACACAGCACCATTGAGCATTTTAAATAAATTAAAACGATATTCAACATTTCCTTCCAATTGTCCATCACCAAATTGATCAAAACTAAATTCCTTGTTTGAATACGAACCAGGTCCAAGTGTTCGAGCTTGCCAAGCTCTTATTCCATTTGCTCCTCCACTATAAAAACTTCGTTCAAATGGCAATGAAGGGAAATTTTTAAATGGAATACCAATTCCTGCTGCAATGCGAAAAACAATTTTATTAGTTATATTAGGATTGTAATAAAAACGATAATCGGCATCTGCTCTAACATATTGCGAATAAACAATGCCCATCAATTTATAACTTCCATTTGCATCTTTAGCAAACGTATTTGGTTGATAGGAGTTTACTAAATCATAAATTCCTCGCAAAATATTTCCCGATGATTCTAAATTTAATTTGAAAAAAGAAAAGTTCTTGAATTTTCTTAAATCTTGTTGATTATACACAAATGAATAACGTGTGCTTGTAGATAAGTGATCTGTATAACTGTTGAGAATGTATAAATCTTTTATTTTTTCTTTTAAATAATCATAAAACTCAGGTTGCAATTCAACTTTCACAAAATTTACAACAAGAGGAGAAATGCTATGTGTTTTTGTTACTGTTTCTTTCCAAGTATATCCAAAAGAAATGTTTGTAATCCATCTTGTATAATCTGGTCTTCTTTGATAATTAAATGCGCTTGTAAAAACAGTTCTTGGATTTCCTCTTTTTGAAATGTGAATATTAAAAGGCGATACAAATCGAGGAACATAAATATTTACTTCGGGTCCAAATTCAATTGTATTAAACTCTTGAGAAACATTGCCCGTTGTATTTTTATTGCTATTAAATGTTCGCTGTGCCTCTATTCCACCTTTCAAACGAAATTCAAAAACTTCAGCACCTTTAAATAAATTTCTGTTTTGATACACAAAACTAGCCTCCACACCCAATGCACCAGAAGTGTTTTTTCCAAGTGCTTCAATAGTATAAAACTGTTTTAGTATTGGACTTAGTTGAACATGGCAATCCAAATAATTGTCTTTTCCTATTGTAAAATAAATATTTATTGTTTTAAATGCTTTTATTTCCGCTAAGCGTTTGTAGCTGTCTTCCGCATTTTTAATTTGATACAATTCTCCTTTATGAATAAAAATAGAACTCAACAACAGCTTGGTTTTATATCTTAATTTTTTCTTGTAAAAAATAGTATAATCATCAATTTTCAACGTGTCGTTAGGAATTGGGCTTGTTTTTTTTGAAACAAAATCTGTTTGAATATATACATTACCAATATAAAAACGAGGATGAGGAAGCTCCACAATGGAATCGGAATATTTATTTAATTTTGTTTCGTAGTTTTTTATACGAAGCAAAATATCAACTTTTTTATTCGTTGTTGAATCCCATTCGTAGTGAATATAATCTTTTGTAAATAAAAAATATCCATTGTTGTTTAATTCTTTTGTGATGCGTTCACGTTCTTGTTCAAAAACATCTACATCGTAATTTTTTCCTTTCACAATAAGGGAATTAGATGTATCAGCCATCACATAATATTTCACCAAATCGTCAGGAATATCATAAACAAGTTTATTAATTGTGAATGCTTTATTTGCTTTAATTTTATAATAAACGGTTGCTTTTTTTCTACGCTTAAATTTTACTGTATCTGTTACCAAACTATTAAAATAACCTTTATTGTTTAAAAACGATTTTAAAAGAGTTGATGTTTTATAAGTAAGTAACGAATCGTAAATAACAGGCGGTTCGCTAATATCTATAAGCCATTCGCCAAATAATTTTCGAGTATATTTTTTAGGTTGTTTTCCTTTTGCAATTCTTTTGTTATTCTTTTCCTCATTTTTTATATCATGCAAAATGCGTTTGTGATTTACTTTTTCTTCATTCACAAAATTATGTAACCACAAACGAAAAGCAAAAACTCCAAATATTTTTCTGTTTGGTTTTTGTTTGAGATAGTTTTCTAAATCATTATGGGTAATGGTTGGAGCATCATTTGAAATTTTATTTTTGGTAAGTAAATATTCACCTTCAGCCAATTTTCGAGCAGGATTGCAGGAATAAAAAAGTGTAGATAGAACTAAAAAAAATATTAAATATTTTATATGCTTGCGTTTGTGTATCACGATTGAGTTAAATCTTTTTTCAAAGGCTACTAATTTACTACATTTGCCGAAACAAAATGGAGAATATAAATGCTTTCTAAAAATCAATTGAAATTTATTAACTCACTCAAACAAAAAAAGTTTAGAGAAGAACATCAATTATTTATTGCAGAAGGAAAAAAAATTGTGATTGAACTTCTTCAATCTTCTATTACTGTAAAACAAATTCTTGCAACATCTTCGTTTTTAAGAAATCACAAAATTGAAAAAGGAATTGAATTTTTTGAAGTAAAAGAAAGTGAATTGGAACGTATTTCTTCGCTTTCAACTTCCAATGAAGTAATTGCTGTGTGCGAAATTCCAAAAAATGAATTGAATACTAATTCATTAAAAAACAAATTAACATTGGTATTGGATGAAATAAAAGACCCAGGAAATTTAGGAACAATCATCCGAATTGCCGATTGGTTTGGAATTGAAACGATTATTTGCAGCGAAAATTCGGTAGATGCTTTTAATCCAAAAGTTGTACAAGCTACAATGGGTTCGATTACTCGAATAAAAATTTTTTATACCGATTTAGTAGCATTTCTGAAAAACAATAATCAACAGAATATTTATGGTGCATTATTAGAAGGCGAAAATATTTACACAAAAAAATTAGCTGATAATGGATTGATTGTTATTGGAAATGAATCGAAAGGAATTTCAGCAGAAGTGCAGAAATACATATCTGATAAAATAAATATTCCATCTTTTTCGCATTTCAAAGAAAATAAAGGAGAAGCAGAATCGTTGAATGCCGCAATTGCAACGGCTATTATTTGTTCGGAATTTAGAAGAAGATAAAATTAAAAACACTCGCCTACTGTGAGGTAAAAACCATTGTTTCTTTGATTGTAATATCCATAATCCAATCTCAAATTCAATTTTTCTTTTTTCAACAAAGCAAGTCGTAAACCACCACCATAGCTATATTTCAGCTCTGAATCTACAAAATAACCTATATTGTTATACACATTTCCAATATCGCCAAACGTACAAACACTAAATCGTTTATAAATTGGAATTCTAAATTCCACTAATAAACTTGCCATGTTTTTATCTCTAAAACGTCCTTGAAAAATACCTCTCATATTACCCGAACCACCAAGTACAGCTAATTCTCGAATTGGCGTAGATCCGTAAGTTACATTGCTGAATAACTGCACAGCTACAATAGTGTTTTTATATAATTTGTGGAAATAACGAACATCCACTGTCCATTTTATAAAATTAAAATCAGAACCTATATTTTTATCAAACGTATTGAAAATTGTTTCCACAAAGAGTCCTTTGCTTGGCCAAAAAGCCCCATTGCGTGTATCATAACTTGCTGTTAAAGCAAGTCCAGAAACTTGATGCGGTGATTTTCCATAAAAGTAAGAATTATCAAATGTCCCACCTTTATCATAATTAACTTTAAAAATATTTTGATATTCATACAAAAGCCCTACAAATAATCTATCTACTATTTTTCGTTTCAAATGTGGAGAAAAATAAAATTGCTCAAAAACATAAGGCTCTTTACAACTATCTTGGGTATTCCCTCCTATCCCCCAAAATTGATCTGGATAATAACTATGGGAAATTTGGGTATATAAAATATATTTTTCTTTTGGAAAAAAAACAGTTGCATCAATTACTTGAACATTCTGATCTTTACTTGTAAAAATACCCAGTGCTTGAATGTTTGATGTTCGTGTTGTTGTATCTCCTTTAAAAGTTGTTTTGAAAGAAATTGAACCAGTAAGTCCGTATGCCCAACCAGTTTCAGGAGTTTTAAAAATAGTTGGCAGAATTAAGTATTTAATACTTTTAGTTGTATCTTTTTTAAATTGTGCAAGGGAAATGACTGGCAACAAAACACTAAACAAAACTACAAGAATAGCCTTATTAGCCCAAAATTTAATATGATGCAAAGCTTTAATACGTTATTTTAAGGTGCTAAATTAGTGAAAATAAAGTGAAAAGGAAAAGGATAATGCTTTGAAAAAAGGTAATAAAAAAAACACTCCTAATTTCAATATAATGTATGCTATGAAATTTAATTTTAAATTTGTTTCCAAAAATAATTTAAATGATAATTTCTCGATTATATGGTGGAATGGGCAATCAAATGTTTCAATATGCTTATGGTAGAATGCTGTCAAAAAAACACAACACAACATTTAAAATATATTTTGATGATTGTGGCTTTGGTTGGGCAGAACATAGTAAACATTTGGCACTAAACGATTTTAATATTCAAGCCCAAATAGCTACGGATAATGACAGAGCAGAATTTATTTGCGATTCAAAAAATAAGGTTGTTAGAGTTTTTCACAAACTAAAACGAATGATAAAAGGACTACATTACATTGGAGACGGAAATAAAATGCATATTTATCATCATCATGTTTTAAATGCTCCCAACAATAGTTATACTGATGGTTTTTGGCAAAGCGAAATTTACTTTAAGGAAAGTTCAGATATCATCAGGAGTGATTTTTCAGTTAAAACACCACTTTCGGAATATGCAAAAAATATAGAGCAAAAAATAAAAAATTCTAATTCGATTAGTATTCATGTGAGAAGGGGTGATTATTTGGAACAAGCTAATAACTATGTTATTTGTGATGAGCATTATTTTTACAGAGCTTTTAATGCAATAAAATCAGAAATAGAAAATCCTTCTATATTTATTTTTTCAAATGATACAAAATGGGCACATGAAAATTTAAAATTCGATGCTCCTACTTTTATTGTTGAAGGAACAAAAGCATACGAGGATATGCATTTAATGAGTTGTTGCAAACACAACATTAGTTCAAATAGCACTTTTGGTTGGTGGGGCGCTTGGCTCAATCCGAATAAAAATAAAAAAGTAGTTATTCCTGCAAATTGGTTACACAACAAAAATTTTAATACTGACCACTATCTTGCCGAAGGTTGGATGAAGATATAATATTACAATTTTAATACACAATCCTTATTTGATAAATAATATTAAACAAATTACGTTGGAATTGTTTTAAAAGATATTTTTGCCTTATGAATCCAATAGGAAAACTTATAGTAATTGGTGGAGCCGTTGATAAAGGCAGTTTTACTGAAAAAAATTTTGATAAACAGGTTGAAAAAAATTTGAACTTTTTTGAAACTGGAATTTTAAAACGATTGATAATTGAATCGAAATTCAAAGAAGAATCTCGTGTGGAAATTATTACTACAGCTTCTAAAATTCCAAAAGAAGTAGGACCCGAATATGCTAAAGCATTTGAATATTTAGGTGCCAAAAATGTTGGTGTTTTGCATATCGAAAAGCGTGAAGAAGCATTGATAGATGAAAACATAGAGCGCATAAAAAATGCTGATGTAGTAATGTTTACAGGTGGAGACCAACTTCGCTTGACTTCCATTCTTGGTGGAACAACCATTCACGATTTGATTTTACAAAAATATAAAAACGAAAATTTTATTTTTGCAGGAACTTCAGCGGGAGCTGCAGCCGCTTCAAACAACATGATTTATCAAGGTTCAAGCAGTGAAGCATTGTTGAAAGGTGAAGTGAAAATTACAAGTGGTTTGGGATTAATTGATAATGTGGTAATTGATACACATTTTGTTCAAAGAGGTAGAATTGGTCGTTTATTTCAAGCAGTAGTAAGTAATCCCAAAACATTAGGAATAGGTTTAGGAGAAGATACAGGTTTGTTGATTACCAACGGAAATCTAATGGAAGCAATAGGTTCGGGGCTTGTGATTTTAGTTGATGGCAGAAATATTAAAGACACAAATATTACACAAGTAGAAATGGGAACACCTGTTTCTATAAAAAATTTAGTAGTACACGTAATGAGTCAATACGATTTATATGATTTGGAAAACCATGAAATGACAATTCATGATATGCAACACGTTTAATTAAAAAACAACAAATGAAAATTATCGTTCATGGGGGGTTTTTGGGGGAATCAAGTACCGATTTGCAAACTAAAATTGCAAAACAAAATGCACTAAAAAATGTTTTATTTGCTTCTTACGGATTTCTTAAAACGCACACAGCACTCGAAACTATTGTTTTTGCTGTAGAACAATTAGAAAATGATGAATTGTTTAATGCAGGTATTGGTTCTCAAATTCAGAGTGATGGCAAAATAAGAATGAGTGCTTCTATGATGGATGGCATTACCAAAAAATTTAGTGGCGTTATAAATATTGAAGATGTAAAAAATCCAATTCGTGTTGCCGAAAAATTATTTATAACACAAGACAGAGTGCTG
>JAYTXX010000056.1:0-8610 GCA_043742725.1 Bacteroidota bacterium
CAAAAAATAAAAAGGATGCGATTCTAAATGGAAGCGACAAGC
Source organism: Bacteroidota bacterium (assembly GCA_043742725.1). Taxonomy (GTDB): domain Bacteria; phylum Bacteroidota; class Bacteroidia; order 2-12-FULL-35-15; family 2-12-FULL-35-15; genus 2-12-FULL-35-15. The sequence continues at coordinate 43 of JAYTXX010000056.1, forward strand.
AACTTATGGACTTTGCTTCTTCTGAATTAAATTACAAGCATCCTAAAGGACTTGACTTCATTGGTCGTTTCAATGGAAAGTATGTAATCGGGGAAGCTAAATTTCTGACCGATTTTGGGGGACACCAAAATGCACAATTCAATGATGCAATTAGCACAGTTCAAGCGAAAAATGTTAAGGCAGTAAAAGTTGCAATTCTTGATGGAGTCCTATTCATCAAAGGGAAAAACAAAATGTACAAGGACATTACCACCAAGTACAAAGACCTAAATATTATGAGTAGTTTGGTTCTTCGTGAATTTTTATATCAAATCTAAATTCCGATGCAGTTACACTATCCTAATAAGAAATCAGAGCGGGAAATATTTGATAATATTCCTAATATCGAATTGGAACAAATAAATTCGAGTACAAATCTCAATTTACTTATTCATTCAAATAATTTAGTTGCATTAAAACAACTTGTAACAAAACATAATCTTGCAGGTAAAATAGATTTAATTTATATCGACCCTCCATTTGCTACCAACAACACGTTTACAATTTCAGAAGGTAGGGCAAGTACAATAAGTAGTAGTTCAAATGGAATTGTTGCATACAAAGACACATTGAAAGGGTTTGACTTCATTGAATTTTTGCGTGAACGTTTAGTGCTATTAAAAATGCTTCTTTCAGACGAAGGTTCAATTTATTTACATATTGATTATAAAATCGGACATTATGTAAAAATTGCAATGGACGAAATTTTTGGAATTGAAAATTTCAGAAACGACATCACAAGAGTAAAATGCAATCCGAAAAATTTTAGTCGAAAAGGATATGGTAATATCAAAGACCTAATTTTATTTTACTCTAAATCCGACAACTTAATTTGGAACGAGCCAAAAACAATTTATACAGAACAAGATAAACTTAAATTATTTCCTAAAAAAGATAAGGACGGCAGACACTATACTACCATCCCATTACACGCACCAGGAGAAACAAAAAGCGGAAAAACATCACAAGCTTTTAAAGGTATTTTACCACCGAAAGGGAGGCACTGGAGAAGCAATGTAGAGGTATTAGAACAATTAGATAAAGCTGGACTTATTGAATGGAGCGACAAAGGAAACCCAAGAAAAATAATATACTTTGACGAGCAAGAAGGAAAACGGATGCAAGATATTTGGGAATTTAAAGATCCACAATATCCTGTTTACCCAACAGAAAAAAACCCCGACTTACTTGATATTATAATAAAAACATCGTCTAATGAAAACAGTATTGTCCTTGACTGCTTTGCTGGTTCTGGGACAACATTAAAAGCGGCTCAAACCAACGGCAGACAGTGGGTCGGCATTGACCAATCAGACGAAGCCATAAAAGCTATTATCAAAAAAATTGATGCAATCGAAGGAGATCTTTTTGTTTCCAAGACAGACTACCAACTACTGACAGAAAAGAAGCACAGCGCCCAATATGAGCTTGGCAAAAGTAGAGCTGATGTGCTTTTAAAGAAAATCAAAGAAATAAATATTAGTACTTCTGATAAACTTTAGTGCTAAAACCTTCCACCACCTTAGCCAAGCCCAAAATCGTTATGTGTGATTTTATGAAACAGACAGTTTATAGAAATATGGCAACACGACTCCTATTATTTATTATGACTATTACGGTTAGAAGCAGAAAATGAAAAAATTATTTAGGGAAGCTGTCTATTTATTTTTATAACAATTAATTGCTAAAAAAATGGAAATCATTGTAATTTCTATTGCTGCTTTTGGCGCTTCTTTGCTCACCTTCTTTTCAGGGTTTGGTTTGGGAACTATTCTTACTCCTGTTTTCGCCATATTTTTTCCTATTGAAGTGTCCATAGCACTTACAGGAATTGTACATCTGCTTAATAATTTTTTCAAAATAAGTTTAGTTGGCAAACAAATCAATTGGTCTATTGGAATAAAATTTGGCGCCATGTCAGTTATTGGCGCTTTTTTAGGAGCTTATATTTTACTTCAATTATCTAATGAAATTATTATTTATTCGTATGAAATTTCAGGAAAACATTTTTCAATTACACTTATAAAATTTCTGATTGCATTATTGATGATAGTATTTTCGTTGTTTGAAATAGTTCCTAAACTAAAAAAAATTCAATTTGATGAAAAAAAATTAATTGCTGGAGGACTTATTAGTGGCTTTTTTGGCGGACTTTCGGGAAATCAAGGAGCGTTAAGAAGTATGTTTCTAATTCGTTGTGGATTAGAGGCGAAAAGTTTTATAGCTACAGGAATTTTCATTGCTTGTGTTGTAGATATCACAAGATTATCAGTTTACTTTTCTCGTTTATCATCACTAAATATTCAAAATAATTTAACCATACTGCTTACAGCCATTTCATTTGCTTTTTTAGGTGCTTATATTGGAAGTAAATTATTAAAAAAAGTCACACTCAAATTTATTCAGTGTACAGTAAGTATTCTTATAATACTAATTGCATCGGCACTTGCATTGGGGTTAATCTAAAAAAAATCCATCCTGTTTTTGATTAACAAATTTTATTCTTTTTTATTCGGCTAAAAAATATATTTTTGTGCAACAATTTAAAACGATGACAAACAAAGTAATAATGTTCCCAGGACAAGGTTCTCAATTTGCTGGAATGGGCGAACTGCTATTTAATGAATTTCCTCAAATAGTAGAGCAAGCAAACAAAACTTTGGGCTACAACATTGTTGATATTTGTTTGAATAATCCCGATAACAAACTAAACCAAACTAATTATACACAACCCGCTTTATTTGTAGTAAATTATTTACACTATCAAAAACATTTGCAAACTCACAAAATTCCCAATTACTTTTTAGGACATAGTTTAGGAGAATTTAATGCACTAAATGCCGCTGGAGTATTTGATTTTGAAACAGGTTTACGCATTGTACAAAAACGGGGAGAATTAATGTTTTCAATCACCAATTCTGGAATGGCAGCAATTGTTGGTGCTGATTACAAAGAAGTGAAAGAAATTTTACACAACCATTTTCCTGATATTGATATTGCTAATATCAACACACAATCACAAATTGTTATTTCTGGTCTTACCGAATCATTAGAAAAATCAGCTGACTTTTTTGAAGAAGAAGGTTTAGTATATATTCCATTAAAAGTTAGCGGTGCTTTTCATTCACGCTATATGACACCTGTCAAAGACACGTTTCAAAAATTTATTGAATCATTGAATTTGAATGTATGCAAAACACCTGTAATATCTAATTATACTGCATCACCTTACCATGAAGATAAGCAAGACATTATCAAAAACATGGTAAATCAAATAAATAGCTCAATAAAATGGTTACAAAGTATTGAGTATGTTTTGTATATTGGAGAATGTGATTTTATTGAAGTTGGACCAGGTGAAGTATTAACGAACATCATAAAAAAAATAAATAAGTAATATTGCAAAATGAATAACGAAGAGCGAGACGATTTAATTCAACAATTGAAAAGAGATGTAATAAAATTATCACCAGAAAATACAGTAAAAGTAAATTTTGGAAAAGATGATATTTACAAAATCATTCCTCACCGTCCACCATTTAATTTAATAACAAGCATTACAGCGGTAAATCTAAAAGATGCAATAATTGAAGTAACCAGTTTTGTAGATGCTAAAGATCCTATATTTGCAGGACATTTTCCAGGAATGCCTGTTTATCCTGGCGTATTTCAAATTGAAACAATGGGACAAGCAGGCTTGTGTATGGCTTATTTTATGAAAAATAACACTACAGAAATAAAAGACAATAGTGAACCCGTAAAAGGATTATTCACAAGAGTACACAATGCAGGATTTAACAAAGGTGTAAAACCTGATGATAATTTAATCATAAGAGTACAATCATTGGAAGATGATGATTTTATGGGATTAATGTCGGCACAAGTATTAATTAATAATGAAATATATTCGCACAGCATTTTAGAAGTTTATTATCCATAAAAAATAATTAAAAAAGTAAAATTAACTATGTTAAAAAAGCGCGTAGTAATAACAGGAATGTCAATAAATACTCCTATTGGAGATAATTTAGATACATTCATTGAAAATTTATTAGCAGGAAATTCTGCTATAAAAAAATGGACATCATTGGATTCAAGTAGAATTTATTCAAAAGTAGGTGGCGATAATGGACATTATGATATCAATGCTAAAATAGACAGTTACAAAGGTCAAATTCCAGATGCTGTATTTGCCCGCCTTGAAAAATTAGGAAAAAAATCGCCTTGGGCAATAGCAATATCACTTCAAACGGCTGTTGAAGCATTTAAAGATGCTGGTTATCTTGAACAAATAAAAGATGGAAATAACATTGCTACCATTGTAGCTGGTCATAACTTAAATCAAAAATATACATTTGAAAATCATGATATTTTTAACGATGAACCAGAATTTGTAGATGGTTTATTTGCATTGTATGGTTTGGATACTCATCACGTTGGTGCAGTAACAGATATTTTACAATTACACGGTCCTGCTTACACGGTAGGTGCAGCTTGTGCAAGTGGTAATGTAGCTATGCGTTGTGCAGTAGATGAAATTCAAATGCACGATGTAAATGTTGCAGCAGTTGTAGCTCCTATATTAGATTATTCGCCATTAGATATGCAAGGCATGGCAATTTTAGGTGCTATTTCTTACAAATCTTTTAACGAAACACCTGAAAAAGCAAGCCGACCTTATGATACGCAACGCGAAGGATTTGTTCCATCACATGGTGCTGCTGTTTTAATTTTAGAAGAATTAGACCACGCTATTGCTCGTGGTGCAAAAATTTATGCTGAAATTTTGGGTGTTGAATCGTCTTCAGATGGCTGTCATTTACCACAACCTTCCAGAATTGGACAAGCACGTTTGATGAATAGATTATTAAAAAACTGTAATGTAAAACCTGAAGAAGTAGATTACATTAGTGCTCACGCTACCTCTACTCCATTAGGAGATTTAACAGAGTTGCGTTCTATCAAAGATGTTTTTGGTGACCACGTTTATAAATTAAAAATAAATGCACCAAAATCAATGCTTGGTCATACTTGCTGGTCGGCAGCTACAGTAGAAACCGTTGCAGCTATTTTGCAAATGAACAGAGGCGAATTACATCCTTCTATCAACATTGATAACCTTGACCCAGAAGTGGATGTGGATGTTTGCAGAAACAAAAGAACAAAACACGAAGTAAATATTTTACTTAAAAATTCTTTTGGTTTTGGAGGATTAAATTGCATCAGTTTAATTAAAAAATATACTGGAAAATAATATGAAAATTTTTATAACAGGCGGTTCAAGAGGAATAGGCTATAAAACAATGATGATGGCTTTGGAAAAAGGTCATGATGTTGCTTTTACATACAACAATCCTAATACTGATGTATCTAAAATTATAGAAGAAGCAAAAAAAATTGCACCCAATCAATTGTGCAAAGGCTATCAACTAAATGTAAAACATAATAACGAAGTGGTAAATGTAGTAGATGCTGTGTTAGATGATTTTGAAACAATTGATACAGTAATTAACAATGCCGGTATCAATAGAAATAACTTGGCATTTAGCATGACAGATGAAGAATGGGACGATGTGATTGGAACAAATTTGAGTGGAACATTTTATGTGATGCGTGCATTCTTGCCTACATTTCTTGCCAATCGTAAAGGACGTTTTGTAAATATTTCTTCCATTGCAAAAGATGGTTTATCGGGACAAGCAAACTATGCTGCAAGTAAATCAGGGTTAATTGGTTTATCGCGCACCATTGCAAAAGAATACGGACAAAAAGGAATTACTTGCAATGTGGTTGCACCAGGAATGTTTGAAACCGATATGGTAAAAGAAAATTTGAGTGATGCCTTGAGAGGATTTTGGATACAACACTGCCCTACCAAACGATTAGGACGAGTGGAAGAAGTTGCCGAAGTAATATTATTTGTTGGTTCAGATGCTTGCAGTTTTGTGAATGGACAAACCATTGAGGTAAATGGCGGATTGGATTGGGCTGATTAATTAATAAAAAATTCACCTCTTTTATTTTTAACATGAAAAAATACGGAATAGAAAAAATACGTGTATATCCAACTGCATTGCAACTGGATTTGGAAACACTTGCCAATGCTCGTGGATACGATGTTGCACACATGAAAAAAGAATTGATGGTGGAGAAACGTGGTGTAAATCCACCATGGGAAGATGTGGTTACAATGGCTGTGAATGCTGCAAAACCAATGCTTACAAAAGAAGATATTGATTCTATTGGACTGTTGATAGTTGCAACCGAAACAGGATTGGATCAAGAAAAAACAGTAAGTTCATGGGTATTTCATTATTTAGGATTACCAAGCAATTGCCGCCACTTTGAAGTAAAAGTTGCTTGTTATTCAGGAACTGCTGCACTTAAAATGGCAATCTCTTGGCTTGCTTCTGGTATGACAAAAAAAGGACAAAAAGCATTGGTAATTACAACTGATGAAAGTTTAAATTCTATTCATAAACCTTGGGAATATGTTTGTGGTGGAGGTTCTGTGGCATTGTTGATTTCCGACAAACCTGATTTTTTAGAATTAGAAACAGAAAAATTTGGAATTTATTCTCACGAAGTAGCTGATGTAATTCGTCCATTACCTTGGTTGGAAACAGGAAACAGCGAACATAGTTTATTCTCCTACATGGAAGCTCTTGCTGCAACGTATGAAGATTACGAATTGAATGTTGGCACAATTGATTTTCAAACTTATTTTAAATACAATATCTATCACGTTCCGTTTAGTGGTATTAGTTTTAGAGCACACAAGCAATTGATGCGTATGAGTTCCGATGATATTACCAACGAAGAAATTGATACAAGTTTCAAGAAAAAAGTTTTGCCTTCTATTTCCTATTCAAAAGATATTGGCGGAACCTATGGCGGAAGTATTTTTATTGCACTATTAGCAACTATTGATACTGTGAATGATTTACAACCTAACGACCGCATTGGTGTTTTCTCTTATGGTTCGGGCTCTTGCGCTGAATTTTACAGCGTATTGTTTACTGATAAATCAAAAGAAATTGCCAAACAATCGGGATTAAAAGAATTGATAAACAATCGTTATAAAATTACTGTTGCGCAATACGAAAAAATGGAAGAAGACAGAGAGCGCAGAATTAAAGAAGGTGATTTTATTCCCGACTTTAATATGGTAGAAGGCTTATACAACAGTGCATACAAAGGCAAAGGATTATTGACTTACACAGGTTCAAAAGGATTTTACAGAACGTATGCATTCAGCTAATTCCATCTATAAGGAAATTACAATTCCTCCTTTTTTAAATCCTCAATCTATTGGTGATTTAAACAAACAAATTGCAACTGCCGAAAAAGAAAATGTTCGTTTTGTTGTATTAAAAGGAACAGAAACTATTTTTTGTAATGGTTTAGATTTGAAATGGGTTACCAATAATCAACAACAAAATAATTTGAAAGAAATGCAAGAGTATGGTGCATTTCTAAAAAGTTTACAAACTGGGAAATTTATTTCTATTGCCATTGTTAAAGGCAGCGCATCTGGCGGAGGAATGGGAATTGTATGTGCTTGCGATTATGTGATTGCCGAAACACAAAGCACATTTTCATTGCCCGAAGGTTTGTTAGGTTTAATTCCTGGAATGATACTTCCCTCCTTGTTAAATAGATTGACTACACAACAAATAAAAAAAATGGTATTCACTGGACAAAAATATTCGAGTGAAATAGCTTACGAATGGAGCATTGTAGATGAAGTGATAGCAAATGAACAAATAGCAACTGCTCTATCTCGTGCAATAAGTACAATGAAATCGTGCAAACAACAATCGGTTGAAGACATGAAACAATTGCTTTATAATTCAACTATTAATAAAGATGAACTTGCTTTAAAAGGAATGCAAATTCTTTCGGACAGATTAAAGGAAGAAGAAATTATTGAACGATTAACCAATCTTTCAGAATTTATGGAGGAGTAAATTATTTTGTGGGAACATTAAAAATAAACCCAACACCAAATACACTTTCAATACTTAATGTCGTGTCATCTTTTAGGTACTTGCGCAATTTTGTAATAAACACATCAAGACTTCTTCCAAGAAAATAATCCTTTTTGCCCCAAAGTTCATTTACCATTTCTTCGCGCTTAATAACAGTATTGCTGTAGGTGCATAAATAGTTAAGTATATCGCTTTCTTTTTCTGTTATACGTTTTGTTTTGCCTTTAATAGTCAAGCATTGATTATTAAAATCAAATGTATATTTACCAATAGAAATAATTTCTGGTTTCGTTTTGTTTTTTGGTATTCTACGAATAACAGCTTTTATTTTCCATAGCAGTTCTTCTTCATCAAATGGTTTTAAAATATAATCATCTGCACCAATGCCATAACCTTTGAGTTTATCTTCTTTCAATGATTTTGCTGTGATAAAAAGAATAGGAATTTGTTTGTTTTTCAGTCTTATTTCTTTTGCTAATGAAAAGCCATCCATTTTGGGACATTATCGGTCTGGTATCTGAAGAAGCGCAGTCGCATG
>JAYTXX010000057.1:0-7903 GCA_043742725.1 Bacteroidota bacterium
CATTGGCGGAAAAGCCGAATTAAAGAGAGTTTTTGACCAAGAATTAATTTATCCAACAAGTTCTTTAAAACAAAAAATAAATGGTAAAGTAACTTTCAATTTTACAATCAATAAAGATAGTAGTGTTACCAGCTTAAATGCAAGTGAATCGGGAGCACCCGACATCAATGCAGAAGCAATGCGTTTATTCAAAATATTTCAATGGGTTCCTGCAATAAAAGATGGAAATTATGTTGCAAGCAAATGGTCAGTAACATTTAATTTTGATGCTGATAAGTATGCTAAAATTTGTAGAGAACGTGGTTTTCAAAAATTTCAATATCCACAAAAATCAGTTATTGACAGCTCTGGAATTATATATAAAATACCCGATCAAATGCCAATGTATCCGAAAGGAACTTATGCATTGCAAGATTTTATCAAAGAAAATATAGAGTACCCTCGACAAGCGCAGCTATCGAATATACAAGGCACTGTGATGCTTCGTTTCATTGTTGAACCAACAGGATTAATAACAAATATTGGAATTGAAAAATCTCTTGGGGGCGGTTGCAATGAAGAAGCCATAAGAGTTTTGCAAATGATAAAATGGTATCCAGGAAGCAAAGATGGAAAACTTTGTCGTGTGCAAATGACTTTTCCTTTTTACTTTGTATTGAACGAAGATTTTAAAGACAATAGTGCTGGAGAACAAAAATAGGATTGAAAAGATATGAGTATCGAAGTTGAAAAAAAAATAGAAGAACTTTCCCAAAAAATAGAAGAACATAATTACAATTATTATGTTTTATCTAATCCTACAATTTCCGATTATGAATTTGATATGATGCTGGAAGAGTTGATAAAACTGGAGAAAGCACATCCCGAATTATTAAAATTCGATTCGCCATCGCAACGTGTTGGTGGAAAAATTAGTAAAGAATTTAAAAATGTGAAGCATAAATATTCAATGCTTTCACTTGGAAATACCTATAATGAAGAAGAATTACGTGATTTTGATGAACGCATCAAAAAAGCAGGGTTGAATGATTTTGAATATGTGTGCGAATTAAAATACGATGGAGTTTCTATTTCATTAACCTATATAGATGGAAAACTAACACAAGCTGTAACACGTGGTGATGGCGAAACAGGAGATGATGTTACTACGAATATAAAAACAATTAAAAGTATTCCATTAAAACTTCGAGGAACAGATTATCCAAAAGAATTTGAAATTCGCGGTGAGATTTTTATGCCTAAATCAGAATTTTTGAGAATTAATGAAGACATACGAAAACAGCTTATTGAAGAAGGATACGATGAAGAAGAAATTTTTGAAAAACAATTAAAAAACCCACGTAATGCAACTTCAGGAACAATTAAGCAATTGGATTCAAAAGCAGTTGCAGAGCGAAAATTAGATTGTTATTTGTATTCTATTTTAGGAGAAAATCTTCCATTCGTTTCTCACTACGAAAGTTTGATGGAAGCAAAAAAATGGGGATTTAAAGTTTCTGCTGAAATGGAAAAATTTTCTTCCATTAGTGGAGTTATCAATTACCTTGAAAAATGGGATAAACAAAGACATGATTTGAATGTTGAAACAGATGGAGTTGTAATAAAAATAAATTCTTTTGAGCATCAAAAATTTTTAGGTTTCACTGCAAAATCGCCACGATGGGCAATTGCTTACAAATTCAAAGCAGCAAGAGTTTCAACTATTTTAGAAAGCATATCCTATCAAGTTGGACGAACAGGTGCAATTACTCCTGTTGCAAATTTAAAACCTGTGTTACTTGCTGGAACAACTGTAAAACGAGCATCATTGCACAATGCAGACATTATTGAAAAATTAGATGTACGCATTGGCGATACTGTTTTTGTGGAAAAGGGCGGAGAAATTATCCCTAAAATTATTAGCGTTGATGAAAGCAAACGACCAATTGGCAATGGAAATGATTTGTTTGCAACCGCATTAGCTCCAACAAAATACATCACGCATTGTCCCGAATGTGGAGCAGAATTAATTCGCAATGAAGGCGAAGCAAACCATTATTGCCCGAATGAATTGGGTTGTCCGCCACAAGTAAAAGGAAAAATAGAACACTTTGTATCTCGCAAAGCAATGGACATTGACAGCCTTGGCGGAGAAACAATTGCTCAATTATTTGATGCTCACTTGATAAAAAACAGTGCTGATTTATATCAATTAAAAAAAGAAAATCTTTTACAACTTGATAGATTGGCTGAAAAAAGTGTAACCAATTTACTTGCAGGAATTGAAAATTCAAAACAAGTTGCTTTTGAAAGAGTTTTGTTTGCAATTGGAATCAGGCATATTGGAGAAACAACGGCAAAAAAATTAGCACATTATTTTAAAAATATTGAAGCTTTATCTCAAGCTAACATTGAGCAACTGTTGGAAGTTGGAGATATTGGAGAAAAAACTGCACAAACAATTATTGACTATTTTTCAAACGAAAAAAGCATTGAAATAATTCAGCGATTAAAATCCTATGGATTACAATTTGAACTATCAGAAGAACAATTAATAAACAGAAGTGAAAAGCTAAAAGACTTTTCATTTGTGGTTTCTGGAGTGTTTAGTAAATTTAATAGAGATGAAATAAAAAAAATGATTGAACAAAATGGAGGAAAAAATGTAGGCTCTATTTCTAGTAAAACAAGTTATGTGTTGGCTGGAGAAAACATGGGGCCAGAAAAATTAAAAAAAGCCGAAAAACTTGGAGTTCCAATTATTTCAGAAGATGATTTTATAAAGATGATTAATTAATAAAAATTTGAACGGTTTTTAATTACATTTATAACAATTAAAAACGGAATTAATAATAAATGAGTTTCATAAAAAACATAAAATTATTTCTTGCAAACAATGCACTTAAAAGAGAGTTGGGTAGTGTGAAGAAAGAAAGTGTGCCTAACAAATTTAACTTCAATCAAATAAAAACTGTTGGAATACTTGTAGATGCAAGCAATGCAGATGATTTTGAATTAGTAAAACGATACGTACTTTATTTACGCGAACATTCAAAAAAAGTAAAAGTAATTGGTTTTTTTAGCACAAAACATATTCCACCTTTAACGTATTCAAAATTGGAATATGATTTTTTTTCGGTAAAAGAAATCAATTGGCTTGGCAAACCAACTACTCACGTTATTGATAATTTTATAGAAGAACCGTACGATTTGTTGATTGATTTGAATATTCACGATCACTTTCCATTGAAATACATTGCTTCTATTTCTAAAGCAAAATTTAAGGTTGGAAAATACAACGAAAAAGACGAATCTATTTATGATATGATGATTGATGCTGACCACACGCAAACGCTCAAATATTTTTTGCGACAAGTTGATACATACATCACAATGCTAAACAAACAGGAAATAAATCTTAATTAAAATAGGGCAATGAATTATATTTTATTTGACGACAACACCCGAAACAACCTTTTACCACTTACTTTCACACGACCAGTTGCGGATATTAGAATTGGAATTTTGACCATTCGCGAAAAATGGGAAAGAATGTTGAATGAAAAAACATCAACCAAAACAGAAAATTATTTGACTGAAAAGTTTCCTATTTCATTTAAAAAAGATGCAAATAATATTTGGATAAATGCTTCTGTTTGCCCGAATAAAAAATTAATTGAAGAAATTAAAAAACTAAAAGTCAGCGAACTATTAATTTCCTCAAACATAGTATTAGTAGCCAACACAGGTGATAATAAAAATTTTGATTACACGCAAATAAATAATTTTTCGAAAACAGAATCTCAATCAAATGCGTTGCGAGTTGAAAACCTTTGGGATATTTTTTCTAAAAATGGAGAGGCGATAAAAAATGATTTTGAATTAATTACAGCAGGAAGAACATCACAAAAATTAAGTTCAACAAATCAAGTAATTAATGTTGAAAATATTTTTGTAGAAGAAGGAGCAAAAATAGAATGTGCAATTTTAAACGCAAGCACAGGAAATATTTACATTGGCAAAGATGCTGAAATTATGGAAGGTTCAATCGTAAGAGGACCATTTGCATTGTGCGAACATTCCGCTTTAAAATTAGGAGCGAAAATTTATGGACCTACAACCATTGGTCCGCACAGCAAAGTGGGTGGCGAAGTAAACAATTCGGTAATATTTGGTTTTTCAAACAAAGCACACGATGGTTTTTTAGGAAACGCTGTGTTAGGCGAATGGTGCAACATTGGAGCAGATAGCAACAATTCAAATTTAAAAAATAATTATGCCGAAGTAAAATTGTGGAATTATGAAAAAGAACGCTTTACGCCTACTGGCTTAACTTTCTGCGGTTTAATTATGGGCGACCATAGCAAATGTGGCATCAATACTATGTTTAATACAGGAACAGTAGTTGGAGTAAGTGCCAATATTTTTGGCGCTGGATTTCCACGCAATTTTGTGCCTTCTTTCTCTTGGGGCGGTGCTGCTGGGTTTGCAACCTATAAAATAAAAGATGCATTTGAAGTTGCTTCTCGTGTGTTTGAACGAAGAGGATTACAGTTTGATGAAATAGAACAAAAAATTTTAACTCACGTTTTTGAATTAACCGAAAAATACAGAAAATAAAATGACAGTATTAGAAATTATCATATCATTCTCAAACACAGAAATAATAGGCTATTTGGCATCATTGGCTGTTTTAATTTCATTTTTAATGAAAAATATAAAAACACTACGAATAATTAATACAATTGGTTGTTGCCTTTTTGTAATTTATGGTGTAATGCTCAGTTTCTCAATTCCAATAATTATTACAAATGCTTCTATCATTTGCATTAATATTTATTATTTGAGAAAGAGCACAACTGTTTAAATGCCAAATTGTCCAAAGACATTGGTTGGCATATCTATTGAAAAGATTCAAATTGATTTTTCAAAAAAACAATTTTTAGCATTTTAAATATGACTGATAACTTTGACTTGAATGCCCTAAAACCATTGTTTAACAATGATATGATAGATGAGGAAACTGAATTTATTCCTTTGCTTTCATCAGAAGATGAAGACCAAATGAATTCGGAAAAAATTCCAGATGAACTGTCAATTTTACCATTGCGCAATACCGTTTTATTTCCAGGAGTAGTAATTCCAATTACAGTAGGAAGAGATAAATCCATCAGTTTAATAAAAGATGCTTACAAAGGCGATAAAACTATTGGTGTAGTTTCTCAAAAAAATGATAGTGTTGAAGATCCAACCATTGAAGACCTTAATAAAATAGGAACTGTAGCGCATATTATAAAAATGCTACGTATGCCCGATGGAAATACAACAGTAATTATTCAAGGAAAAAAACGATTTGAATTAAAAGAAATAAAACAAACCGAACCCTATATAAAGGCTTCTATTACTGCATTTGCTGAAGTAAGTCCCAAAAAAGATAATAAAGAATTTCAAGCTTTAGTATCCTCTTTAAAAGATTTAGCGTTAGAAATAATAAAGGAAAGTCCACAAATACCAAGTGAAGCAGGTTTTGCATTAAAAAATATTGAAAGCCCTTCTTTTCTTGTCAATTTCATTTCTTCAAATATGAATGCGCCTGTTGCTGAAAAGCAAAAAATGCTTGAAACAGCTGATTTATCAGCTCGTGCAACAATGGTGCTTACAAATTTGACAAAAGAATTGCAGCTGTTGGAATTGAAAAATCAAATACAATCGAAAGTAAAAGTTGATTTGGATAAACAACAACGAGATTATTTTTTGCATCAACAAATGAAAACAATTCAAGAAGAATTGGGTGAAAATAATTTTGCGCAAGACATAAAAGAAATGCGTGAAAAAGCAAAAAATAAAATATGGAATAAAGAAGTTTCAAGTGCATTTGAAAAAGCACTTACCAAGTTGGAACGCATGAATCCTAATGCTGCAGAACATTCTGTGCAAACAAACTATTTGGAAGCATTACTTGATTTACCTTGGGATGAAAAAACACAAGACAATTTTGATTTAAAACATGCCGAAAAAGTTTTGAATAAAGACCATTACGGAATGGACAAAGTAAAGGAACGTATTTTAGAACATCTTGCCGTATTGAAATTAAAAGGCAATATGAAATCGCCAATCCTTTGTTTATATGGTCCTCCAGGAGTTGGTAAAACTTCTTTAGGAAAAAGTATTGCAGAAAGTTTAGGCAGAAAATATGTGCGTATGAGTTTGGGCGGTTTGCGTGATGAAGCAGAAATTCGTGGACACCGAAAAACCTATATTGGCGCAATGCCTGGAAGAATTTTGCAAAACATAAAAAAAGCTAGTTCTTCTAATCCTGTTTTTATTTTAGATGAAATTGACAAAGTTGGAAACGATTTTCATGGCGACCCATCATCAGCATTGTTAGAAGTTTTAGACCCAGAACAAAACAATACATTTTATGATAATTATATTGAACTTGATTATGATTTATCAAATGTAATGTTTATTGCTACTGCCAATTCATTAAATTCAATTCAGCCTGCATTGCGCGACAGAATGGAAATTATAGACATTACAGGATATACAACAGAAGAAAAAATTGAAATTGCAAAACGTCATTTACTTCCAAAACAGTTGGAAGAACAAGGTGTAAAAAAAGAGCAATTGACTTTGGATAAAAAAGTAATTGAATACATTATTGAAAATTATACACGCGAAAGTGGTGTAAGAAGTTTAGAAAAAGTAATTGCTAAAATTGTACGCAACACTGCCAAATCTATTGCAATGGAACAAAAATACAATGTTGTGATTGCAGAAAATAATTTGACAAAAATTCTTGGACCCGCACACGAAAAAGATCGTTATCAAGGAAATGATGTGGCTGGTGTAGTTACTGGTTTAGCTTGGACTGCGGTTGGTGGTGATATTTTATTTATTGAAACAAGTTTAACAAAAGGTTCTGGAAAACTAACATTAACGGGCAATTTGGGAGATGTGATGAAAGAATCCGCAGTGATTGCATTAGAATATTTGAAATCGCATAGCACATTTTTAGGGTTAAAGTCAGATGTATTTGACAACTGGAATGTACATATTCACGTACCCGAAGGCGCAACTCCAAAAGATGGACCAAGCGCTGGAATTACTATGCTTACAGCACTTGCATCGGCATTCACACAACGTAAAGTAAAAAAACAAATTGCAATGACAGGTGAAATTACGTTGCGTGGAAGAGTACTTGCAGTTGGTGGAATTAAAGAAAAAATATTAGCCGCAAAACGCGCAGGAATTAAAGAAATAATTTTGAGCATTGACAACAAAAAAGATATTGAAGAAATAAAAGCAGATTATGTAAAAGGCTTGAAATTTATATATGTAGAACAAATGATTGATGTTGTAAAACAAGCATTACTAAAAGAAAAGGTAGAAAATCCAATTGATTTTACAATAAAAGACGAAGGAAAGAAAAAGTAAATTCTACTCAAACATTTTTATTTCTTTTCCATCAAAACTTGCAAATACAATACTTGGATGTGATTGTTGATGATAAAAATTTCCTTGTTTATCAATTGCAATTGCAGCACCAAAACCATCAATAGCTTTTAATTCATTAAATGTTTTTTCAAATGCTTTTTGTAATGAAAAACCATCGGTAACACGTGTTACAATTTTTGATGCAAGAGAAACACTTACTAAATCTTCGCCAACACCAGTAGTACTCACACCACAAAATTCATTTGCATAATTTCCTGCAACAGTTGCTGAATCAGAAATTCTACCTGGCACTTCAAATCCTTTTCCTCCTGTAGATGTTGCAGCTGCAAGATTTCCATTTGCATCTAACACAACACAACCTACAGTTCCTTTTCCTGTTGAAGCAATTTTTTCTTCGTATTCTTTTCTTCGTTGTGGAATTTCTGGGCTAAAAAATTCAAAATTATTTGTTCGAGCAAATTGTATT
>JAYTXX010000058.1:0-16042 GCA_043742725.1 Bacteroidota bacterium
AACTATCCATTTACTACACTTGTTCCCAATTTGGGAATTGTAAAATATCGTGATTACAAATCATTTGTAATGGCTGATATACCTGGAATTATTGAAGGTGCACACGAAGGAAAAGGAATTGGTTTACGCTTTTTACGACACATTGAACGCAACTCTACTTTGCTATTTCTTATTCCAGCCGATGCTGATGATATAGTAAAAGAATATAAAATTTTGCTCAATGAGTTGGAACAATTTAATTCCGAATTGTTGCATAAGAAAAGAATTATAGCCATTTCGAAATGTGATATGCTGGATGAAGAATTGTTGGCAGAAATGAAAAAAGATATTAATAAACGATTCAAAGAAAAGAAAACTGTTCCAGTACATTATATTTCATCGCAAACAGGACAAGGCATTGTGGAATTGAAAGATGAACTTTGGAAACAGTTGAACGAAAAAGATAATACAAGTAAAGGTTTTGATTATTAATTTTTAATTAGAAATACCAATGACTATAAAAGAAGCAATATTAAAGAGTTTGAATGACTTGAATAGAGTAGCTAATTATATGGATATTTGTAATCATATAGTTAGTAAGAATTATTATCCTCCCTTTAAAGATGCTAGAACTCCATCTGCTACAGTTTCTGCATCGCTTGGCGATTTTATTAGGAATGGAGATACTCGAGTTAAAAGGATAAAAGAAGAAGGTGGAACATTTTCTTATTACTTAACACAAAACGAACAAAATATTAATATTGAAAATTTAGCTTCTAAAGTTATAAAAGAAACTAAAAAAGAAAACAAAACGAAGAGTTATGACGAGAGAGATTTACATAAACTTTTGAGTAGTTATCTAAAAAATACAAGCACATATTCTAAAACAATTTTTCACGAACAATCCTCCAATAGTAAGGATAATCAACAGAAATGGATTCATCCTGATATGGTTGGAATTCGCTATTTGAATTTAAAATCAAAAGTTAGTCAAACATTTTTAAAAGCAATTAATAGAACGGATACGTTCAAACTTTTTTCTTACGAAATCAAAAAAGAAATTAGTTCTGATTATGAATTAAAAAAATCATTTTTTCAGGCAGTTTCAAATTCGAGTTGGGCAAATTATGGTTATTTGGTTGCATTTGAATTTAGCGATAATTTATATGAAGAAATTGAACGATTGAATCAATCTTTTGGAATTGGAATTATTGAATTGAAAGCAAATCCTTACGAGAGTAAAATTTTGTTTCCAGCAAAAGAAAAAAATTTAGATTTTAAAACGATAGATAAACTTTGCAAGATTAATAAGGATTTTGAGCTGTTTATAGAGCAATCAGAAAAGTTAATGACTGCAAATGAAAAGTATATTATCTCAACTGAAAAAGAATTTGATGAGTTTTGTGATGATTATTTTTCTAATGATTCAGAAATTGAAAAATATTGTAAAGAAAAAAATATTCCAATTGAATAAAATCATTGAATTTCATAAACTCCATAAAGCAAATTGATACAGAATTTTTTCTGTTTTTAAACAGCAAACACAATTCATTTTTTGATGTGCTAATGTTTTGGGCAAGTAACAAACTTATTTGGATTCCACTTTATTTATTTTTTCTTTTTTTAGTTTACAAACATTTTAATAAAAAAGTATTGTTCATTGCATTGGCAGTGTTTGTAGCTATTCTGTTGAGCGACCAAATTTCAACATTAGCATTTAAAAATATTTTTTTGCGTTATCGTCCTTGTCATAATTTATTAATTCAAGCGCAAGTTCATTTGAATGGTGGTTGTGGAGGAACGTATGGTTTTGTATCTTCACATGCAGCAAACACATTTGCATTGGCAATGTTTTTATTTTTATTATTCCGAGATAAAATAAAATATTTTGGAATTTTTATTTTTTTGTGGGCGGCATTTGTTTCCTATAGTAGAATTTATAATGGCGTCCATTATCCAGCCGATGTTGCTGTTGGTTCAGTACTTGGAATGGGAATAGGAGTGGCGATGCATCATTTTTATATTTTTGTTGAGAAAAAATTTTTAAACGCAGAGAAAAAAAAGAGAACCACAGAGTAAAAAAATAATTTCCGTATTTCTCTGCGTAAAAGCTCAGCGAACTCTGCGGTAAAAAACATAGCACATGAATAATTTACTTTTAATATTTTTAGGTGGAGGACTGGGAAGCATTGTAAGATATGCTATTTCCGATTTTGTAAAATCAAATTTCAAATCCATTTTTCCAATTGCAACATTATGTTCCAATATTATTAGTTGTATCGTATTGGCATTAGCAATTGGTTATTTTAGCGAAAAAATTGGCGATAATCCAACATTAAGAAATTTAATTGTAGTTGGTTTTTGTGGCGGATTTAGTACATTTTCAACCTTTAGTTACGAAACAGTTGAGTTGATGCGTTCTGGAAATATGATGATTGCCATTGCCAATATTTTAATAAGTGTAACTGTTTGCGTTGCCTTAATTTATTTTTTATCAAAACAAGTTTAAAAATTTAAGTATGAAAAATAGTATCGTTATTTCATTTTTGTGTTTATCAATTATAATGAATGCACAAACTTCAAAGCCACAACCAAAGCCTGTTTCAACAAAACCAAAATTAGTTATTGGAATTGTTATTGACCAAATGCGCTACGATTACATTTATCGTTATTGGAATAAATTTGGAAATGATGGATTTAAAAAATTAGTGAACGAAGGTTTCTTTTGTAGAAATACCAATTATAATTATGTTCCTACATACACTGGACCAGGGCACGCATCAATATACACAGGTACTACACCAGCAGTTCACGGAATTATAGCTAATGAATGGTATGATAAAAATACTGCAAAAAATATTTATTGTGCCGAAGATGGTGCTGTGAATGGAGTAGGAACAACAGCTCCAGAAGGAAAGCGTTCGCCTGTAAATATGCTTACAACAACTATTACAGACGAATTGCGAATTTCATCAAACATGAAATCAAAAGTAATTGGTATTGCTTTGAAAGATAGAAGTGCTATACTTCCTGCTGGACATACTGCAAATGCTGCATATTGGTACGATGGTAGTATTGGAAGTTTTATTTCGAGTACATATTATATGAATGAATTACCAACTTGGATAAATGATTTTAATAAAAAAGAATTGCCTAAAAAATATTTGTCTCAAGCTTGGAATACCTTGTTGCCAATTGATCAATACACCGAAAGTTTACCCGATGATAATAAATATGAAACACTTGCAAAAGGAGAAACAAAGCCAGTTTTCCCACATAATTTACCAGAGTTGATGGCAAAAAATGGAGGTTTAAATAGTATTCGTAGCACACCTTTTGGAAATTCATTAACAAAAGATTTTGCTATTGAAGTTATAAAAAGTGAAAATTTGGGTAAATCATCAGCTACCGATTTTTTAGCTGTATCGTTCTCTTCGCCTGATTATATTGGGCATACATACGGACCAAATTCTGTGGAGCAAGAAGATGATTATTTGCGATTGGATAAAGATTTAGCTGAACTATTAAAATTTATTGAAACTCAAGTTGGAAAAAACAACGCATTGATTTTTTTAACTGCCGACCATGCAGCTCCAGAAGTACCTAATTATTTGATTGATTTAAAAGTACCAGCAGGTTATGTGCACGAAACAAAAATGCTTGACACATTGAAAAAACAGTTAATGAAATCCTATGGCGATTCGCTTGTGCTTTCTCTTTCAAATCAACAAGTATTTTTAAATCATAAAATTATTAATGAAAAAAAATTAAAACTTGAAGAAGTACAAAATGATGTTGCTAATTTTATTCAATCATTGGAAGGTGTTTCGGAAGTATTAACCGCAACAACGCTTAACAACAGTCAGTTTACAGAAGGTTCACGTTATTTAATGCAAAAAGGATTTAATGCAAAACGCTCTGGTGATGTATTGATTAATTATTTGCCTGCATGGGTAGATTATCAAAAAACAGGAACAACACATGGTTCGCCTTATAATTATGACACACATGTTCCATTAATTTTTTATGGTTGGAATATTAAACAAGGTTCATCTGCTGAACAAGTTTATATTACTGATGTTGCAGCAACATTGGCTATGATGTTGAATGTTCAATTTCCAAATGGCTGTACAGGAAAACCAATTTCAGTTTTAGTGAAGTAGTTCTATTTATAGATCAAAAAAATAGTTGGTCGTTTATTAATTTCTGGTAAATTATTTTTCCAATTGGAGATTGTTTTTGTTTTTATAAACTCTGTAGAAAGTGTTATATCACAAGCAATACAGAGCTTTGTTTGTTTGTCGCAATTCTTAATTAAATCTTCCAACAAATGTGTATTTCTGTAAGGTGTTTCAATAAAAAGCTGCGTTTGGTTTTTTTTGTAAACCAATGTTTCTAATTCTTTAATTTTTTTAATTCTATCTCCTTGTTCTTTTGGTAAATAACCATTGAATGCAAAATTTTGTCCGTTAAATCCCGAAGCCATCAAAGCGAGTAGGATAGAGGAAGGACCAACCAATGGAATTACAGTAATATTTTTTTCGTGAGCAAGTTTTACTACTTCGGCTCCAGGGTCGGCAACACCAGGGCAACCAGCTTCCGAAATTATTCCAATATTTTTTCCAAGCGCTATTGAATTCAAATAAGTTGAAATTTCTTTTGCTTCGGTATGTTGATTAAGTGGATGCAAAATAATTTCTTGCAAGGATTTTTTTATTCCAATTTTTTTCAAATAATGTCTTGCCGATTTTTCATTTTCAACAATGTATTCATCAATTGTGTTTATAATTTCATTTATTTTTAATGGAATTACATCTGCTGTTTCGGCACTATCGCCAAGTGTGGTAGGAATTAAATATAATTTTCCTTTTTCCATTTTAATTATTTTATAGATTCCACCATTTTTAATTGTTCTACAATTGTTTCGCAGGCTTTGTCCAACAAAATAAAAACATTTTCAAAACCTTGTTCTCCACCAAAATATGGGTCAGGAACGGACATGTTTGAACTTGGATAAACTCGGTTTAAAATCATTTCTACTTTTTGTTTATCACTTTTATTTCTTGCCAACGCTATAACATCATTATAATTTGAGCTGTCCATCACAAAAATAAAATCAAAAGTATCAAAATCATTTACCGAAAATTGTCGTGCGCATAATTCGGAAATATCAATCCCATGTTTTTTTGCATTTGCCATGCTGCGTTTATCTGGATGTACGCCAATATGATAATCAGCAGAAGTTCCAGCAGAATCGGTAATAATTTCTAAATTATTTTTTTGAGCTTTATTTTTCAGCAAACCTTCGGCAAGTGGCGAACGACAAATATTTCCCAAGCAAACCATTAATACTTTTTTCATTTTTTAAAATTCAAAAATGTTTATTAAAAAAAATAGGAATTAGCATTTCAACTAATTCCTATTTTAATTTGTTTCAAAATTATTTTATTGAATACTTATTTTTTTATTCAACTCTTCAACATATCCTTTGAAGCGTTTATCTGTATCCATCAAATTGTTCACTGTTCTGCAAGCGTGCAATACAGTTGCATGGTCTTTTCCTCCGCAATGTAAACCAATTGTTGCCAATGATGATTTTGTCATGCTTTTTGCAAAATACATTGCAATTTGGCGAGCTTGAACTACTTCACGTTTACGTGTTTTTGATTTCAATAATTCAATTGGTAAATCAAAATAATCACAAACTACTTTTTGTATATAATCAATTGACACTTCGCGAGCAGTATTTTTCACAAACTTGTCAATCATTTGTTTTGCAAGTTCAAGTGTAATTGCTTTTTTGTTCATCGATGATTGTGCAAGCAATGAAATAAGTGCACCTTCTAATTCTCGAACATTTGTAGTGATACTATATGCAAGGTATTCTATAACTTCTTTTGGTAATTCAATTCCATCTGCATAAACTTTCTTTTCCAAAATTGCAATACGAGTTTCCAATGCTGGAGTTTGCAAATCAGCTGCTAATCCCCATTTGAAACGAGATAATAAGCGTTGTTCAAAACCAAGTAATTCAACTGGAGCTTTATCGGCAGTTAAAACAATTTGTTTTCCTGTTTGGTGTAAGTGATTAAATATGTGAAAAAATACATCTTGTGTTTTTTCTTTTCCTGCAAAATATTGAACATCGTCAATAATTAATACGTCAATCATTTGGTAAAAATGAACAAAATCATTTTGATTGTTATTTCTTACCGAGTCAATATATTGTTGTGTAAATTTTTCGGAAGCAACATATAAAACTGTTTTGTTTGGAAATTCGTTTTTAATTTGAATACCAATTGCATGTGCCAAATGTGTTTTTCCTAAACCAACTCCACCATATATTAACAATGGATTAAAAGCAGTTCCGCCCGGTTTATTTGCTACTGCAAATCCAGCAGAGCGAGCCAAACGATTACAATCTCCTTCTACTAAATTTTCGAAAGAATAATTTGCATTTAGTTGTGATTCAACATTTACTTTTTTTAATCCTGGAATAATAAAAGGATTGCGAATTG
This sequence comes from Bacteroidota bacterium, assembly GCA_043742725.1. Taxonomy (GTDB): domain Bacteria; phylum Bacteroidota; class Bacteroidia; order 2-12-FULL-35-15; family 2-12-FULL-35-15; genus 2-12-FULL-35-15. The sequence goes on from JAYTXX010000058.1 coordinate 6,498, forward strand.
TATTTTGATTCAAATCAATCGGCATAGATACCGATGGATTTTTTAATTCCTTTTTATTGTTTGTTGGAATTTTAACAGTGTATGGTTTTGAAGAATTATTATAGTTATTCTCCATAATAATGCTGTACTCCAAACGACCTTCAGTGCCTAACTCTTTTTTTATTGTTTTCTTTAAGAGCGTAATATAATGCTCTTCTAACCATTCATAAAAAAACTGACTTGGTACTTGAATTGTTAATACGTTGCTACTTAATTTTACTGGTTTTATTGGTTCGAACCAGGTTTTAAAACTTTGCGAACTTACATTGTCTTTTATTATTTCCAGACAACTCTCCCATACTTTTATAAATGCTTTCTCCATTCCCTATTCAAATATTTTTAATGTGTGTATTAATATATAATATCTCTGTATCTATTGATTTTGCTAAATAATGTTGTAAATATATACAAGTTTAGTTAAGCGTAACAATTATTTAATAAAAAAAGTTTAAAAAATTTTCATATTGCTATTGACTTTTTAAAATATTCTATTCTGGAATTTCAAAAATCTATTTTTCTACTTCTTCAAAAAAACAAAAACATCTTCAAATCCTTATTTTTACAAATGTTTTAAGCAATTTGTTTTTCTGCTTTTAAATTTTTTGTAGGTGCAATTATAATTATCTCTTTTTGAAAAAGCTAAATAATTCTCCTAAAAAAATAAAAATAAATTTTCTCATTTTTTATAAAAATAATTGTATTTTAATGCAATTTCAAAAAATAAAATAAGCAAATTAAAATGTATATCTCCGAAACAACAGTGCGCGTGCGCTATGCCGAAACCGATAGAATGGGTTATGTATATTATGGAAACTATACCCAATATTATGAAGTAGGTAGAGTAGAAGCATTGCGTTCATTGGGCACCAGCTACAAACAAATGGAAGATGATGGAATAATGCTTCCTGTTTATACCTGTTCATTAAAATATTTAAAGCCTGCTGTTTATGATGATTTGTTGCTAATTAAAACTACCATTAAGGAATTACCAAATGTTCGTATTACTTTTGATTATGAAATTTTTAATCAAAATGGTGAGTTATTAAATACCGGAACTACAACTTTGGTTTTCATAAGCACCAATAATAATAAGCCTTGCCCAGCTCCTGATGCTTTTATTGAAAAAATAAAAAAGTATTTCTAAAAAATAATTTCATTAAATATTTGTTTTTGTAAAACTATATATCGTATATTTGCGATATAAAATATATACAATGGCTTATAGCAAAAAAAAAGAATTTAAAAAAGATGAAATAATAGCTGCTGAAATTGCAAAAGCTTTATCCCATCCAGCTCGTGTGGCAATTGTTAAATTTTTGGCAGAACAAAAATCATGTATTTGTAATGATATTGTTGAACATCTTCCATTATCACAATCCACTGTCTCACAACATTTGAAAGAATTAAAAAATGCAGGATTAATTACAGGAGAAATTGATGGACCTAGAGTTTGTTATTGTATAGATAAAGAAAATTGGAAACAAGCAAAAGCTATTTTTTCCGAATTATTTAAAATGAATTTTGAAACGATGAAAACAAAATGTTGTTAATGATAACTAAATAAATTTTTAAAAATGAAACTATCTGATTTTAAAAAACAATTAAGCACATTAAATTCATTAGAATTTGTGCAACCTGATGGAAAGCTTGTTCCAAAACACTTTCACATTACCGAAGTAGGTTTAACCACAAAACATTTTATTGATTGTGGTGGAACAGTTCGTGAGGAAAAATTTGTAAACTTTCAATTGTGGGAAGCAAGTGATTTTGAACATCGTTTGGCTCCTGAAAAATTATTGAAAATTATTTCATTATCGGAAAAAGCAACAGGAGTTAGTGATTACGAAATTGAAGTTGAATATCAAACTGCTACAATTGGTAGATATGGTTTGGAGTTTAATGGAAATAATTTTGTGCTTACATCCAAACAAACTAATTGTTTAGCTTCGGATAAATGTGGTATTCCTTCCGAAAAATTAAAAGTGAATTTATCACAATTACAAACAGAGAAAGCAAGTTGTTGCACACCAGGTTGTGGATGTTGTTAATTTTTAAAAGTATTTCTTATGGTTGAAAAAGAACATTGGGAAAAAATTTACGCAAGTAAAACGCAACAAGAGTTTAGTTGGTATCAACAAAAACCAGCAACTACTATTCGTTTTTTTGAATCATTAAATTTACCTAAAGATGCTGCAATTATTGATGTTGGAGGTGGAGATACTTTTTTTGTGGACTATCTTTTAGAAAATGGATATACTACTATTTATGTATTGGATATTTCAGAAAATGCAATTAAAAGAACAAAACTTCGATTAGGAGTTAAATCGGAAAAAGTACATTTTATTGTTTCGGATATTTTAGAATTTGAACCAACTATACAATTTGATTTTTGGCACGATAGAGCTGTGTTTCATTTTTTAACTAATGCAAGTGATATTGAAAAGTATGTTTCTAAAGTATCGCAATTTGTAGTTGATGGAAAATATTTATTAGTTGCTACTTTTTCGGAAACAGGACCGCTTAAGTGCAGTGGATTGAATATTACACAATATTCCAAAGAGTTACTTGAAAAAACATTTTCAAATTATTTTAATAAAATAGAATGTTTAAATGAAGTTCATGAAACTCCATTTAATACAACCCAAAATTTCACTTATTGTTTATTTAAAAAAGAATGATAAAAAAAATTACATCAGAAATTTTTGCAACTTTTTTTCTTGTATTTGCGGGTACGGGTTCTATTATTATTAATCAACAAACGAATGGTGTAATTACTAATTTAGGAATTGCTACAACATTTGGTTTAGTTGTAATTGCGATGATTTATACGTTTGGAAAATATAGCGGTTCCCATATGAATCCTGCTGTTACATTAGCTTTGGTGATAGGTAAAAAATTTCCAATGCGCGAATTATTGCCCTACATTTTTGCACAATTTGCGGGAGCAATTTTAGCAAGTGTTTTGTTAAAATCGTTATTTCCAACCAATGAATTATTAGGTTCAACACATCCAAGCGGAAGTGAGTTGCAATCATTTATTTTAGAATTTATTTTAACTTTCTTTTTGATGTTTACTGTTTTATCAACTACAAAAACAGAAAATAATTATGCTGGATTTGTAATTGGTTTTGTTGTTTTATTGGAAGCATTATTTGCAGGACCAATTTGCGGTGCATCTATGAATCCTTTTCGTTCATTGGCTCCAGCTTTGATTAGTGGAAATTTACAATCACTTTGGATTTATTTATTTGCCCCAACTTTAGGAGCAATTTTAGCAATGTTTACATTTAATTTTTTTGAAAAATGAAAAAAGTATTATTTGTTTGTGTAGAAAATTCTAATCGTAGTCAAATGGCAGAAGCGTTTGCAAAAATGCATGGCAAAGGAATTATTGAAGCATATAGTTCGGGTTCTCGACCTTCTGGAAAAATAAATCCCAAAGCAATAGCTGCAATGAAAGAATTGAACTATGATTTAACACAACATACTTCTAAATCATTAGATGAAATTCCGCAAATAAAATATGATTATGCTATAACAATGGGATGTGGAGATGAATGTCCATTTATTATAGCAACTCATCGTGATGATTGGAAATTAGATGACCCCAAAAATTTGGAACCAACCGAATTTAATAAAGTGCGTGATGAAATTGAAAGTCGTGTAAAAGCCTTAATTCATTCATTAAAAGATTAAAAATATGATATCAATCAGTTTTTTGATTGATAAACATCATAATTTTTATTGTTGATTGTCAATAGTTTTGTTCTATAATTTTTAAAATAAAACTATGACAACAATATCTAAAACAAAACACATTGATGATTTACATTTTGAACATCAATTATGGTCGAATGAAATGAAATTTTATTCTGACGAATTAAAAATATTTCAAAAACGATTGGAAGAAGTAGCTCAAAAAAATTCTTCGGAAGATATTCGTAAAAGTGTTGAGCATTTTCAAAATCAATTTATTATTCAAAAAGAACAAATTGATATTATTAATCACCATATTACTATTCACGAACAAGCGTTAGCAAAGTTTGCAAAAGAACATCCTGTTGCTATTGATAAACATTTGTTTTTTAGTCATGGAGATTTAAAAGATAAAACAGATGCTTTCAGAGGAATTTATTCAGATTTGAAAAAAGAATTTTATCTCTTTGTTGGAACTTGGTTGTAAGTATTTAAACAATCAATCCGTCTTTCATAACTAATTTTCTATCAGCCATATTCGCAAGTTCTTCGTTGTGTGTAACAATCACAAATGTTTGATTAAATTTTTCGCGAAGCGTAAAAAATAATTGATGTAATTCTTTTGCAGTTGATGAGTCTAAATTTCCTGAGGGCTCATCAGCCAATATTACTGAAGGATTGTTGATTAATGCTCTCGCAACTGCTACACGTTGTTGTTCGCCACCCGAAAGTTCACTTGGTTTGTGATGAATGCGTTCGGTTAATCCTAAAAAAGATAAAAGTTCTTTCGCTTTTTCTTCTGCTTTGTTTTTTGATGTACCAGCTATAAATGCAGGAATACAAACATTTTCAAGTGCATTAAATTCTGGTAATAGATGATGAAATTGAAAAACAAAACCAATATTTTTGTTTCTAAATTCTGCTAACTTTTTATCACTTAACGAAGAAATAATTTTTCCATTTATTTCTAAAGTACCACTATCAGATTTATCTAAAGTTCCTAAAATGTGCAACAGTGTTGTTTTTCCAGCACCCGAAGCACCAACAATAGAAATTACTTCTCCTTTGTTAATTTCAATTGTTACACCTTTCAAAACAGTTAATGTTCCGTATGTTTTATGAATTGAACTTGCCTTAATCATACACATTTATTTATGGTTTGTAAAGATAGTTTTTCTATTTCATTCTTTTAAAAAATTATAACCACATAGCTACATAGAAAAAAAGTTTAGTATAGTTACACAAAGTATTATTTAAGCAAGACTTCGTTTCTCTGATTAACTAAATATTCTTTATTTCATTTATGCTTTTCTATGTTTCTATGTGGTTAATTTATTTTTATCAACCAATAAAAAAATCCCTATATCTTTACTGTTCAAAATAAAAAACAAAATCTTCAATGAGCAAAAACAATAAATTTAAAGGTACAGGAGTAGCAATTGTAACTCCATTTACAAAAGATGGTGCTGTTGATTTTAAATCACTCGAAAAATTAATTAATCATATTATAAAAGGTGGAGTAGAATATGTGGTAGTGCTTGGTACTACTGGCGAATCGGTAACATTGACGAAAGAAGAAAAACAAACAGTTGTGGAGTATGTGATTGAAGTAGTTGATAAACGTGTACCTATTGTTTTAGGTTTGGGAGGAAACAATACACAAGAAATTATAGCTTCATTAAAGAAAGAAAAGTTTCATCACATCGATGCAATACTTTCTGTTTCGCCTTATTACAACAAACCAAATCAACGTGGAATTTATCAGCATTATAAGGCTATTGCCGAAGCTTCGCCATTGCCAATAATTTTATATAATGTTCCTGGAAGAACAAATTCAAACATTACAGCAGAAACAACTTTGAAGTTGTCAACTGAATTTAAAAACATTATTGCTATTAAAGAAGCATCAGGAAATTTGGAACAGTGTATGAAAATTATCAAACATAAACCAAAAGATTTTTTAGTTATTTCTGGTGATGATAATCTTACATTGCCAATGATTGCAAGTGGTGCAGATGGTGTTATTTCTGTTGTGGCAAATGCTTTTCCAAAAGATTTTTCGGAAATGGTACGACAAATTTTGGATGGCAATGTGAAAGAAGCGCAACGCTTACATTATAAATTGACGGATATTACTGAACAGTTATTTGCTGATGGAAATCCTGCTGGAATAAAAGCTGTTTTAGAAATGTTGAAGATTTGTTCTTCAAATCTTCGTTTGCCATTGGTGAAAGTGAATAAAGCTACTGAAAATGCTTTAAAGGAAATGGTTGCGGAGTATAAATAAAATTTATTTCATCTTCCTGCTAATTTCCCTTTCTGTATCACGCTTTTTGATGTCTTCACGTTTGTCAAAAAGTTTTTTTCCTTTTGCTAAAGCAATTTCCAATTTAGCATAACCTTTGTCGTTCACAAACAAACGAAGTGGAACAATTGTTAAACCTTGATCTTTTAATTTATTTTGGAGTTTATTTAATTCGTGGCGATTGAGTAAAAGTTTGCGGTCGCGTTTTTCTTCTACATTATTATATGTTCCATTAAAATAATGAGCAATGTGCATATTGCGAACAAATAATTCATCTTTCATAAACACGCAAAAACTCTCATTGATATTGGCTTTTCCTTCTCGCATCGATTTTATTTCGGTGCCAGTAAGTTGTAATCCAGCCAAATATTTATCAATGAACGAATATTCAAAAGAAGCTTTTCTGTTTTTAATATCTATTCTATTTTCGTTGCTCATTGCGCAAAGATAAAGAAAAAGAAATTTCTATTTCACAATCAACACAGGCACTTTTACATTGTGTCGCACAGCATCAAGTGTGGTTCCTAAAATAATATCTTTCAATCCCCGATGTCCGTGAGCGCCCATTACCAGTAAATCACATTCGCATTGATTTACAATTTCGGGAATACTTTTTTTAGGATTTCCAAAACCCAATCGTACTTGAATTTGAAAGCCTTTTGCAATTAAATCAGTTTTATATTTTTCTAAATTTATTTTATCGGATATGGTTTCTAAATCATCAATTTCGCTTTGCATCATTCGAGCTCCAGCTGTTTCAACAATATGTATTAAAATATAAGTAGCTTCTTTTCCACCTTGCGCAAAAGCATTGCTAATGGCTTTGTTATCACTTTTACTAAAATCAACAGTAATTGCAATACGATTATATTTTTTTAAATCAGTAATTTTTATTTCGCTCGGTGTACCATCTGGAACTTGTTTTATTTTTTCTTTTTTATGTTTCAAAATTGGTTGAATGATAATATAAAGTAATAAAATAGCAGCGCCAATAATAATTGGAATTACAGTAAAATAAAGCACTACAGGGTTTTCGGAATTTTCAATCCAATCACTTACAGTTTCAATTACTAATTTCACATTGAGCGAAACAATTATAATAGCAACAATCCATGCTGTAATTTTTAACCATGTTTTATTTACAAATTCTCCCATTTTATTTTTATCACTTGTTAAATGTATAAGTGGAATAATTGCAAAACCTAATTGTAAACTTAACACAACTTGACTTAAAATAAGTAATTCTCCTGTTGCACTTTCGCCAAATAAATATATAACAATAAATGCTGGAACAATTGCAATTAAACGTGTTATCAATCTTCGTAACCAAGGCTGAATACGCAAATTCAAATAACCTTCCATTACAATTTGTCCAGATAAAGTTCCTGTTAATGTAGAACTTTGTCCAGCTGCAATTAGCGCAACTGCAAATAAAATAGGAGCAATGCTGGTTCCTAAAATGGGTTCTAATAATTTGTATGCATCTTGAATTTCAGAAACACCAAATCTCCCTGTTGTATAAAATGCACTTGCTGCAAGTATTAATATTGCTGCGTTTACAAACAGTGCCATGTTTAATGCAATACCCGTATCTATAAAATTAAATTTAATAGCTTCCTTAATTCCTTTTGGCGTTTTGTCAATTTTTCGAGTTTGAACCAATGAGGAATGTAAATATAAATTGTGGGGCATTACGGTTGCTCCAATAATTCCGATTGCTATATAAAGCCCATCATTATTGGGAATAGAAGGAATAAAACCTTTTAATAATTCTGCGCTATCTGGTTTTGAAAAAAATAATTCAGCAATAAAAGCCAAACCAATAGTTGCAATTAAAGCTAAAATAAAAGCTTCCATTTTTCTAATTCCATGTTTTTGTAAAACTAAAATAAGCAATGTATCGGCTACAGTTATTGAAACTCCAACAAGAAGCGGAATGTGAAATAAAAGTTGTAAACCAATTGCCATTCCAATTACTTCGGCTAAATCGCAAGCAGCAATAGCTATTTCAGCAAGTATCCAATTACAAAAATTTACAATTGGAGGATATGTTGCACGAGATGCTTGTGCTAAATCGAGCCCACGAACCAAGCCTAATCGAGCACTTAAGCTTTGTAAAAGCAAAGCCATTAAGTTGCTCATTAATAAAACCCAAAGTAATTTGTATCCAAATTGACTTCCTCCCGCAATGTCTGTTGCCCAATTACCTGGGTCCATATAGCCAACACTTACTAAATAGGCTGGTCCCATAAATGCAAAAAGCTTTTTCCAAAAGCCTTTTTTGTTGGTTGTATCCACACTTTCGTAAACTTCTTCTAATGATTTATTGGATGCGTGCTTCATAATTATTTTGCTATTACTAATATATTTTTAGCAACATCGTTGCTGATAAAAAAATGATTTCGTTTGTTAATTAAAATTTGCAAAGATTTATCAAACTCATTTATTTCTTTTATTTTAATTTCATTTCCAAGTGTAAGCCCTGTTTTTTCAAGGTATTGAAGAAAAGATGGCGAGTGATCAACAACACCATTCATAAAACAAATATCATTTTTTTGAAACAAAGAAAGTGTTTTGGATTTTTGAATTTGAAGCTTTCCATTCATGTTTGGAATTGGGTCTCCGTGCGGATCAACTTTTGGAAAATTTAAAAATTTATCTAATTCTGTTATTAATTTTTCAGATTGTATGTGTTCTAATTGTTCCGCCACATCATGCACTTCGTCCCATTTGAAATTAAATTTTTCTACTAAAAACATTTCCCACAAACGATGCTTTCTAATAATAAGAAGAGCTATTTTTTCTCCTTTTGTGGTAAGCTTTACTCCTTGATATTTTTTATAATTTATGAGCTTTTTCTTTGCCAATTTTTTCAACATGTCGGTTACAGATGCTGCACTTGTGTTTATTTGTTCGGCAATAGAATTGGTTGTAATTGCAGTATCGTTTTGCTCTACAAGTTTGTAAATGGCTTTTAAATAATTTTCTTCGGCAAAAGAATTCATTGTTTTAAATTTTAACAAATATACAATTATATATTAAGTATGTTTAAAAAATAATTTAGACTTGTCTAAAAATTATTACTTTTGATGAATGAAACGATTTTACATTGTATTGATTTTTTTCAAAATATCATTTTGTTTTGCTCAAAACGAAATGGAAACAGACCGTCCTGACCAAACAGAATGTTCATCAGTTGTTCCGCAAAAAAGTATTCAGGTTGAAACAGGAGTAGTTTATACAAAAAATTCCATTCAAGAAGATTTAGAAATAGCAAAATTACATACTTATAATTATGCAACTACTTTAATACGGATAGGTATTTCCAAATATGCCGAATTGCGAATTATAGCAGGAGAATATGAAACAATTAAAAAAGTATATGAAAAAGAAATTTTCTATTCCGAAAGCTTTGCTCCAATTAAATTGGGAACGAAAATAAAAATAAGTGATGAACATGGTGTAATTCCTCAAACTGTTTTAATTAGTCATATCGGGTTTTCAA
>JAYTXX010000059.1:0-14875 GCA_043742725.1 Bacteroidota bacterium
CCATATTAACAGATGAACTAACTAAAGCATGGAGTGGTTTTACTACCAAACAGTACAAAGCATTTAAAGATTTGAAAAAAGAAAACTTGAGAGATAACATGACCAATTTGGAATTGGTTTTGAATATGCTTGCAGAGGCTTCTACAACCGAAATATCAAAAGATAAAAAACCAAATACATTTAACGAACATAAAATTGCAGCTCAAAAAGGAGGAAATGTTGCGAAGGCTGCTCGAGTACAATTGGAAAAAACAACAGGTAAAAAAGTGGTTACAAAACAAAATGTAAAAGCATTGGCTGCAAAAACAAATAAAAAATTAAAGGAATAAAAAAAATGTAGATTTGACGAGTGTCGTAGAAAATATATTAGTGGAAAATTGTAATACCAATTGTTTCTGCAAACAAAAAGCGAGTGTTCAATAAACACCAATTTCAATCATCAAAATAATTATCTTTGCCCCATGCGAATTGATATTATTACCATTTTGCCACAGTTATTGGAAAGTCCTTTTCAGCATAGCATTTTAAAACGTGCTATCGACAAAGGATTGGTGCAAGTAAATTTAATTAACCTGCGCGATTATTCTACTCACAAACAAAAAAGTGTGGACGATTATGCTTTTGGCGGTGGTGCAGGAATGGTTATGGGAATTGAACCTATTGCCAATTGCATTAATACATTGAAAGCAGAACGGACTTATGATGAAATAATTTATACCAGCCCCGATGGTGAGTTGCTGAATCAAAAAATATCCAATAAACTTTCAACATTAAAAAACATCATTATTCTTTGTGGACATTACAAAGGAGTGGATGAGCGTGTTCGTGAACATTTTATTACTCGTGAAATTTCCATTGGCGATTATGTGCTTTCTGGTGGAGAATTAGCTGCAGCAGTTATAAGCGATAGTGTTATTCGACTTATTCCTGGTGCAATGTCCGATGAAACCTCTGCCCTCTCGGATTCTTTTCAAGACGATTTGTTGGCTCCACCCGTTTATACTCGTCCAGCCGATTACAATGGAATGAAAGTTCCTGAAATTTTACTTTCGGGACATGCCAAAAACATTGAAGATTGGCGACACGAACAAAGTATTGAACGCACAAAAAAACGAAGACCAAATTTATTGAAATAAAATATTTTTTAGAGTATTGGCTTACGTTTTAAAAAATAAACTATATTTGCACTCCTTTTTAGGGAAAATAACAAGTAAAACTTAACAAAACATAGCGTAATGAATCCTTTATTAAAATACGTAGAAGAGCAATTAGCATTAAAAACAAGTCATCCTAAATTTAAAGCAGGAGATACAGTTACCGTTCATTATAAAATTAAAGAAGGTGAGAAAGAACGTGTTCAGCAATACCAAGGTGTTGTTATTCAACGCAAAAATTCAGGTGCTACCGAGTCATTCACTGTTCGTAAAATGAGCAATGGTGTTGGTGTGGAACGTGTATTTCCTTTGAACTCTCCTTACATTGACAAAGTAGAAATAAACAAATCAGGTGTTGTGCGCAGAGCTCGTTTGTACTACTTACGTGGATTAACAGGTAAAGCAGCTCGTATTGCTGAAAAAAAACAATAATACAATAAGATAAATTCAAAACCCCTTTTCGTTTCAAACGGAAGGGGTTTTTTATTTAGTAATTGTTTGATAGTTCAACGAACTAAAAAAAATAGAATGACATTACAAGAAGAAATACAAAGACGCAAAACCTTTGGTATTATTGCTCATCCCGATGCTGGTAAAACTACATTGACCGAAAAACTATTGTTATTTGGTGGAGCAATTCAAACGGCTGGAGCTGTGAAATCGAACAAAATAAAAAAACACACTACTTCCGATTTTATGGAAATAGAGCGCCAGCGTGGAATTTCGGTAGCTACTTCCGTTATGGGATTTGAATACAAAGGCGTAAAAATTAATTTATTAGATACTCCCGGTCACGAAGATTTTGCTGAAGATACTTACCGAACGCTTACTGCTGTGGATAGCGTTATAATGCTAATTGATTGTGCAAAAGGTGTGGAACCACAAACACGAAAATTGCTTGAAGTTTGTCGTATGCGCAACACTCCTGTAATAGTGTTCATTAATAAATTGGATAGAGAAGGAAAAAATCCTTTTGATTTATTAGATGAAATAGAAAAAGAATTGCGCATTGATTTGCGCCCTTTGAGTTGGCCCATCAGCATGGGAAAAACATTTAAAGGCGTTTATAATTTGTATGAAAAAAGTTTAACTGTTTTTAATTCGGGAGAAAAGCAAACACTCGAAAACTCCATAGAAATAAAGGATTTGAATGATGGAACGCTTGATAAATTAATTGGCGAAGATTATGCAACTACACTGCGAAGTGATGTGGAATTATTGGAAGCTGGTTATCCAATATTTGATATGGAAGAATATTTAGAAGCAATGGTTTCGCCTGTGTTTTTTGGTAGTGCTGTCAATAATTTTGGAGTACGCGAATTGTTAGATGGATTTATAAAAATTGCTCCTGCTCCACGTTCACGATTTACTGAAACACAAGAAATAAAACCAACGGATAAAAATTTTAGCGGATTTGTTTTTAAAATACATGCCAACCTTGACCCAAAACATCGTGATAGAATTGCTTTTTTGAGAATTGTTTCAGGAAAATTTGAACGCAACAAAAATTATTTTCACGTTCGTGAAAATAGAAACATGAAATTTTCAAATCCTACGGCATTTATGGCGCAAGAAAAAAATGTAGTAGATGAGGCTTACCCAGGAGATATTATTGGTTTGTACGATTCCAATAATTTTAAAATTGGTGATACGCTAACGGAAGGAGAAAAAATGATGTTCAAAGGTATTCCTCAATTTTCGCCAGAGTTGTTTCGATATGTTGTAAACAGCGACCCAATGAAAACCAAACAATTGAACAAAGGTTTGGAACAATTAACAGATGAAGGCGTTGCACAATTATTTACTAAAAAAACTGATAATAGAAAAGTATTAGGTACTGTTGGCGCACTGCAATTTGAGGTTATTCAACACCGCTTAAAAAGCGAATATTCGGCATCGTGTAATTACGAAAGCATTTCGCTTTACAAAGCCTGCTGGATTAGTAGCAAAGACAAAAAGAAATTGGAAGAATTTATTTTTGAGAAAGCGCATCACATGGCAACTGATAAAGAAATGCGCCCTGTGTTTTTAGCCGAATCGGCTTGGGCTTTGCAAATGGCACAAGAAAAAAATACGGATATTAAATTTCATTTCATTTCGGAATTTAAGGAGGAATAAAACTTGTATTTATTTTTTAAAACAAAAATGCTCTTGAAAAATCAAGAGCATTTTTGTTCTTTTTAAGGGTGGCCAATGGGGCTCGAACCCACGACCCTCGGTACCACAAACCGATATTCTAACCAACTGAACTATGGCCACCATAGAATTTTGAGAGCGCAAAGATATTGTTTTTTATAATTTCAAGAAATTTTAAATGCACTATTTATAAATTAGACAAAACGAAAACTAACAAATGAAATAGCGCAAAAGTTGTGGGTGCTTTTGAAAATAATTGGGATATATTTGTATATTATTAAAAAATAAAACATCAATCAAATCCGTTCGTCCCTACAGGACATTTATATTTTCAAAAAAACCAATTCATAAACCATTTGAAGTTTTTATTCGTAAAATTCAAACAAATATTCATCTTTGAAGTTAATTTCAAATTTATTTAAAAATTCGAGGTATTCTTCTTTAAATGTTTTCTTTTTATGATGTTCTTTTTGTGTAATAATGTATTTTATTACATTGTCTAAATTGGAATGGCTATATGAAAATGCTCCGTAGCCTTCCTGCCATTGAAATTTACCTTTTACAAATTTTTTTTCTTTTATAAATTCATTTGATGATTTTTTTATTTCTCTAACTAAATCTGAAAGACAACATATTGGTTTCATTCCAATAAGAATATGAATATGGTCGGGCATACCATTAATAGCAAGTATTTTTTGCCCTTTGTTTGTGATGATACCAGAAATGTACTTATACAGTTCTTCTTCCCAGTGTTTATGAATTAAACTTTCTCTGCTTTTTACAGCAAAAACTATCTGAATGTAGATTTGTGAAAAGGTGCCAGACATAATGTTTTGTTTTTAGTGTACGACCCATCGGGGTCGAATGTTATTAATTGTTTATCGTTTGTTATAAATATGCGACCCCTACTGGGGCGTACATTCTTTGTTCATTTTATCTGTTATAAATATTCGACCCCATTGGGGTCAAATGTTTATAGAAATACGTTTGTCATAAATATGCGACCCCTACTGGGTCGTACATTCTTTGTTCATTTTATCTGTTATAAATATTCGACCCAATCTGGGTCAAATGTTTATAGAAATACGTTTGTTATCCAATATGTGTGCGACCCTAAAGGGGTCGAATGTAATTAATTGTTTATCGTTTGTTATAAATATGCGACCCCTACTGGGGCGTACATTCTTTGTTCATTTTATCTGTTATAAATATTCGACCCAATCTGGGTCAAATGTTTATAGATATGTTTGTTATCCAATGTGTGTGCGACCCCAAAGGGGTCGAATGTTATTAATTGTTTATCGTTTGTTATAAATATGCGACCTCAAAGAGGTCAAATGTTTATAGATATGTTTGTTATCCAATGTGTGTACGACCCCATCGGGGTCGAATGTAATTAATTGTTTATCGTCTGTTATAAATATGCGACCCCTACTGGGGCGTACATTCTTTGTTCATTTTATCTGTTATAAATATTCGACCCCATCGGGGTCAAATGTTTATAGAAATACGTTTGTTATCCAATATGTGTGCGACCCCAAAGGGGTCGAATCTAATTTTTGTTTATCTTCTGTTATAAATATGCGACCCCTTCTGGGTCTTACCATCCATATCTCTACACCTTCAAAAACCCCAATTCATAAACCATTGGTTGCAATTTTTCTGTTAATGCTTTATATGCTTCTTCAAAGGGTTTAAAATTAACGGGTGGAAAATCGCCACTGGCATTTCTTGCTTGTAATGCTTTGCGAACTTGATACCAACCTACATCGGGGCGGTTGAGTTTTAGTTCATCGCGCACAGTGTGTGTATCGGTGTGAGCAAAATACGCTTGCCATAGCTTTTTGCCTTCGGCTAAAACATTTTCTGCTTCTGTGCTCAAGCCATTTTTAATTTTTAATCCTTCATTTTTAATTTTATTTAAATACTTTACCATAAAATCACTCTCAAATCTTTCAGGTGAATTTACTTCTGCTTCGGTAAAAGGAATAAAATGATTGACTATGCTCCATTTTTTATTGTTCCATTCCAAATCATTGGCACTGGCGGTAAGGTTGCTGCCGTTAAAGAGCATCCACACCAAACAATCGCTTTTAAATTCTTCGCTTAACTCTTTTGTGGGTTGTAAAAATTGGTCGCGGTCGTTGAGCCAAGACTTTTTTATTATTCTTCGTACAGTAAATATAATTGCTGACTGCCAAAGGTTTTCTTTATTAACAAAATATGCGCCTGCACTATTAAACCCTGATGAATAGATTGATGTTGACCCAGAGTTCTGAACATCATTTGAAGATAAATATAAACTAGCAATGGCATTATCTGACCAATTACACCCCCTAACATCTATCGTTCTTGTCGCAGGTGAAACTGCATTTTTTAGCGGAACGACAGATTGATTATTAGGCTTAGGTCGTCTTACCCAAGAATTCAAGAACGAGCTACTTGGTAAATTGTAATAAATTTTTTCTCCGATTGGGTTAGCATTCTTATCTAGTACATCAGTATGAACTACTTCAATTTTCTTTTTCGCTTTCTGATTTGTTTGCCATAGTAAAAATCCAATTGGGAATTCTCCTTTCAAGCCATCAAATGCTTTACTGTGTACCACAAATCCTCCCAAATACTCTGCACTCCAATTCTCTCTAAATTTTTCAAAGTTTGGACCATTGACATACTTCAATGTACTAAACATAGCTAAAGTTGCATTAGGTATTTCTTGCTTTATTCTCACTACAAATTGTGTGAATAATTCACGAGATGCAAAACCAAAAGCATTCATATGCGAAGCAATTTTTGTAGTGGCAATATGCACTTTATGTTTACCTCCACTTGTAGCTTCAGCACTTCCAGCTTCACCATAAGGCGGATTAATCAACACCAAAATCTTCTTACCATTTGCAATAGCGTCACGCAAGGGTTTTGGAATTTTGTTGGTTAATGAATAATCTATTTTACCAACTTGTGTTGAGCCTGTCGAAGCATCAGTAATATCATCATTCAAATAATCGTATTGAAAGCGAGTGGCAGCCACACAGGTTTTGGTTGCCTGCATCACATCCACATCTTCTTTATCAAGCGTACTCATAAATATATTGCGGGGGTTGCTGTGCTTCACCTCCAAGTTGCCCACTCCGCAACACATATCCCACACTATGTATTCTTTTTGCCAGTTTTTGCCCAGCGTTTCGGTTAGTTTATCATAAGCTTTATCAACCACTGCAAGTGGTGTGTAGTAAGCTCCTTTAAAACTGCGCTCATCCAAGGGTATTAAACTATCTCTTCGCTCCAGCAAATAATTTCTATACTCTTGCTTGGGCGGTCGGTGGTATATAGCCCAAAAGCTACGGTAACCTTCTTTGCTTCCAAGTTCATAAAGTTTACCATTTAAGCTAAATACGGGTGCATTGTTTTTGTGCAATAGCTCTGCCGGCAAGTTGGTGTGGGTGCTCACAGTGCCATCGCTCATTATATCGGCAAAAAACAGAAGTGCATAATCTTCCTCTGGCACTCCTTTAATTTCTCTGCCAATCATCACTACCCATTTATCAAATACTTGTTTCAGGTTATCGGGTGTAATTTGCGTACGAATAATATCGCCACTTTTAATAGCATTTTTTATGGTGCTGATAAATTCTTCTTCGTGAGTTTCAATTTTAAAACTTACAAAGTGCGTTCCTATATGTGCCGAAATAGCATCTAATGCTTCTTGTGTGTAGCTACTGGCGCTCTTTCCCCATTTAATTGTTTTCTTTTCTAAAAAAGGAATTACATCAGCACTCTTCATAATGGCTGCCTCTTGTGTATCAATCACACATAAAAAAGGAGGCACATATTCGCCTTTGTTCAGCGCCTGCTGCACATAGTGCATCAGTTGGGTAAACATTGCATAGGTAGAAATTCGGCTATTGTCTTTTGCTTCAAACCATACTTCTTTTGTTTGTATATCAATCAGGTTTTTAGAATACTCTTTAAGCCCCAATGCTTTTATATAAGCATCTTTCACATCTTCTTCGCTTTTGGCTTGTTGTAGTTGTTTGTATAAGGACATAAATTTTAGAATAGCATACAGTTAATTTCTCCAAATATAAAACATATTATCTCCTACTAAAAAACAATTCTGAAAAATAGAAAATTTTAAAGAAAGTTTTATTAATTTATAGTTAAGCAAAAGCAAAACATCTATTTCTCCCCTTTATATTTTTATAACTTTGTGGTAAATAAAAATGGATAGAAAACAATTTTTAAAACTACTATCAATAGTGCCAATAACAGCAAGTGCTATGAAATTGAACGAGCTAACTAACATCACAAGTCCTTTTTCTAATACTGAAAAAATGCCCGTATTGTTTCTTGGTCACGGTAGCCCAATGAATGCAATTGAAGAAAATGAATTTGTAACCGGCTTTCGCACCATTGGCAAAAACATTCCACAACCCAATGCCATACTTTGTATTTCGGCACATTGGGAAACAAGAGGAACATTTGTAACTGCTATGCAACACCCGCCTACTATTCACGATTTTGGTGGTTTTCCTAAAGCATTGTTTGATGTGGAATATCCAGCAGCTGGAAGTCCCGAATTGGCAAAGGAAGTAAAAAGCATTATCAAAAAAACAGAAATTGGTTTGGACGAAAAATGGGGACTCGACCATGGTGCGTGGAGTGTGATAAAACATTTATATCCAAATGCCAATGTGCCCGTTATTCAATTGAGTTTAGATTATTATCAAACACCACACTATCATTACGAATTAGCAAAAGAATTGGTTTCGCTTCGCAACAAAGGTGTGCTAATTATTGGTAGTGGAAATATGGTTCACAATTTAGGAATGGTGGCTTGGGATAAATTAAATACCGATAATTATGGCTACGACTGGGCAATAGAAGCAAGTGATAAAATGAAAAAATTTATTTTAAATGACGACCATCAATCACTTATCAATTTTAAATCGCAAGGCAAAGCATTTGATTTATCAATTCCAACACCCGAACATTATTTGCCTTTGCTATATTCATTAGCATTGAAAGAGAAACACGAAACTATTTCTTTGTTCAACGACAAAGCAGTTGGTGGTTCACTCACTATGACTTCGGTGAAAATTGATAAAGCATAATTTCCATTAGCTTACCTCCTGCTCCAACACTTCAAATTTTTTTACCATTGCAAGTGGTATGTGATACCCCTGACAGGGCTTGGAACCCTTTCAGGGTTGTTAGGTAGTTTACCATAAAACCCGCAACCGCAGGTGTCATCAACAGTAACAACTATATTAAAACATCTTGCTTATTTTCAAAACGGTTCAAAAAAAACATCTTTATTGCTCCTTTATATTTTTATAACTTTGTGGTAAATAAAAAAATGGCATTATAGTAAAACTTATTTCTTTTCCAACAAAACTACATTTTTAACCTGGTGTGTTTGCGGAAACATATCTACCGGTTCTACTTTTGTTTGTTAATCATAGTGAAAGTTTACTTATAAAAAAATCCCCGATAAAACTTTATCGGGGATTTTTTTATAATGTATGTTTCAATTAGTTTTGAGCAGGAGTAGCTTGTTCTGGCTTTGGTAATAATACCTTGCGAGACAATTTGAATTTTCCTGTTTTTGCATCAACACCAATTAATTTTACTTGTATTTTTTCTCCTTCTTTCAGCACACCATCCATTGTGTCTAATCTGCGGTGTTCTACTTCAGAGATATGTAACAAACCATCTTTACCCGGCATAAACTCAACAAAAGCACCAAATGCCATTATTGATTTTACTTTTCCTTCATATACCTCGCCTACTTCTGGTTGCGCTACAATGCCTTTAATTTTCGCTAATACAGCATTAATAGCATCAGCATTTGTTGCTACAATATCAATATGTCCCATTCCATCTTTTTCTTCAATCACAATGGTAGCACCTGTTTCGCGTTGCATTTCCTGAATAATTTTTCCTCCAGGTCCTATTACTGCACCTATAAATTCTTTAGGAATTGTCATTTTCACAATGCGTGGAGCATGTGCTTTGTAATCTTCACGAGTTTCGGTAATGGTTTTAGCCATTTCACCTAATATGTGTAAACGTCCTTGTTTAGCTTGTTCCAACGCTTCTGCCATTACTTCGTAAGGTAAACCATCTACTTTCAAATCCATTTGACAAGCAGTAATACCATCTTTTGTTCCTGTAACTTTAAAGTCCATATCACCCAAGTGGTCTTCATCTCCTAAAATATCAGAAAGAATAGCATATTTACCTTTATCATCAGTAATTAATCCCATTGCAATACCCGAAACAGGTTTAGTAATTTTTACTCCTGCATCCATCAAAGCTAATGTTCCAGCACAAACTGTTGCCATTGATGATGAACCGTTTGATTCTAAAATATCAGAAACAACACGAACTGTATAAGGGTTTTCTGAAGAAATTACTTGTCTTAAAGCACGTTCAGCCAAGTTTCCGTGACCTACTTCACGTCTTCCTGGTCCACGATTTGGTTTTACTTCTCCTGTTGAAAATGCAGGAAAATTATAGTGCAACATAAAATTGTTTTGTCCTTGATACAAAGCTCTATCAATAGATTGTAAATCTAATTTAGTTCCTAATGTTACAGAAGTTAATGATTGCGTTTCACCACGTGTAAAAATTGCAGAACCGTGTGCTGATGGCAAATAACCTATTTCGCTCCAAATAGGGCGAATTTGGTTTGTTTTACGACCATCCAAACGAGCTCTTTCGTCTAACACAAATCTACGAACTGCATCATATTCAACTTCGTGATAATATTTTTTTACTAAAGTTGTATTGATGCTTGCTTTTTCTTCTTCAGAAAAACCATCAATAAATTCAGTAACAACAGCCTTGAAGGCAGCTCCACGTTCTTTTTTATTTGGGTTTTGCGATTTTGCAACTGCATACGCTTTGTCATAAAGTGCAGCATGAACACGAGTTCTCAAATCTGCATCATTTGTTTCGTGATTGTATTCACGTTTCACAATTGCACCCTTTTCTGCTTCTACTTTTGCTTTAAATTCGTTGATTGCATTTATTTGTAAACGAATGGCTTCGTGTGCAAATTTTATGGCTTCAAGCATTTCGGCTTCCGAAACTTCTTTCATTTCGCCTTCCACCATCATAATATCTTTTGCATTTGCTGCCACAATCATATCCAACGATGATTTTTCCATTTCAACAACTGTTGGATTTACAATTAATTTTCCATCCAACTTACTTACTCTAACTTCCGAAACTGGTCCATTAAAAGGAATATCGGAAATGGTAATTGCTGCTGATATTGCTAAACAAGCTAAAGCATCGGGCATTGTGTTTTTATCTCCCGAAATGAGTGAAATCAATACTTGAGTATCTGCATGGTAATCATCTGGAAACAAAGGTCTTAATGCTCTATCTACTAAACGACTAATTAATATTTCATAATCCGATAAACGTGCTTCTCTTTTGAAAAATCCGCCTGGGAAGCGACCTGCTGAAGCAAATTTTTCTTGATAATCTACCGATAATGGTAAAAAATCGGTTCCTTCTTTTGCATCTTTGTTTGATACTACCGTTGCAAGCAACATGGTATCTCCCATTTTTACTACTACCGAACCATCGGCTTGTTTTGCCAATTTTCCTGTTTCTAATGTAATTTCGCGACCATCCGCTAATTTAAATGTGTGTGTAATTCCAATTTTTGACATCTTTTTTGTTTTTTAATTTATTGTTTTCTATTCCTCTTGTTGTTAGTTGTTAGTTGTTGGCTGTTAGTTGCAAGTTGTTGGTGCGTTTGATAGCTTTTTATATACACAAAAAGCATCACGCAATGTGCGTGATGCTTTTTGAAACTATTTATAGTATCATTAAAATTACTTTCTTAAATCTAATTTCTTAACTACTGCACGGTATCTTTCGATATCTGTATTTTTTAAGTAATCAAGTAAACTACGTCTTTTCCCAACCAAGTTTAAAAGTGCACGTTGTGTACCAAAATCTTTTTTATTTGATTGTAAATGATTTGTCAAATGACTAATTCTGTGAGAAAACAAAGCTATTTGTCCTTCGCTTGAACCCGTGTCTTTTTCTGACTTTCCGTGTTTTTTAAAAATATCTTTTTTAATTTCTGTTGTTAAATACATTGTATTCTGTGTTTTGTTTTTTAATTTTTGGACTGCAAATATAAATATTCTTTTTAAATCTGCAATAACTCTGTTCTTTAATTTTAATTTATTCTTTCAAAAAAAAATATTCTTCACTACTGTTATTCAAAGTTTATTGAGGAATTTCACAGTCATTGCTTAAGCACTTTCATCAAACATAATTTCGTCTGAACTGCCTATTTTATAAAGAGGTTCCTCAATAGGTAATGTAAAATAAAAGGACGAACCTTCACCTTCAATACTTTCTACCCATATTTCACCACCATTTTTTTCCAGAAATCCTTTTACCAACAATAATCCTATTCCAGCTCCTTTATTATTTTTTCTTGTTTCCGAAAGGGTTTTCATTTGTGGTGTAAAAAGTTTGCTGATTATTTCTTCAGACATTCCAGCTCCAGTGTCTTTCACCTGAATAATAATTTTGTCATCTTTGGTTTTTGCTGAAATCGTTATTGTGCCACCTTTTCTGGTATGTTTTATAGCATTTGAAACAATATTTTGAATGATAGAAATTAGCATTTTACCATCTGCAAAAACAGACATGTTATCTTCAATTTCGTGATGAAGATTTATGGTGTTTATTGAAGCAGTTTCATTTAATGTTTCAAAAACTTTATCAATGTAATCAGTTAATTTTATTTTTGTTGGAGAAAAAGCGTCTGATGCATATTTTATTCTTGCCCACTCTACTAAATAATCCAACATATCTAATTCATCCGTTGATGATTTATAAAGTAAGTCAAGCATTTCCTGAACAGCATCAGGCTTCATTTTATGAAAATTTTCTTTCAAATATTTTGCAGTTCCAATAATAGCTGAAAGCGGGCTTCTTAAATCGTGTGAAAGAATTGCCAGAACACTCTCTTTATGCGTATTAAGGTCTTCCAATTCTCCAACATATTTTTTTATAGCATCCTCCGAATGTTTCCTATCGGTTAAGTCACGTAAAATTTTAACATAACCCAACATCTCGCCATTTAAACCGATGAGCGGAAAAACTAAACCATAAGCATAGAATAGGTTTTTATCTTTAGTAATATGCCATCTATTATCTGTGGCTCTGCCTTCTTTTAGGGCTATTTCAATTTCTCTTTTCGGAACACCACTTTTTATATCTTCCTCAGTAAATATTATATCGAATGGTTCACCAATAACTTCATCTGTTTCATAACCAAATATTGTTGTAGAGCCCGAACTCCAACTGTTTATAATAAAATCGTTGTCTAATGTAAAAATTGAATAATCTTGTAAGCTGTCAATTATTTGGCTGTAAAACTCGGCAGTAGGAATATACCTATTTTTTAAAATTTTGGGATTGTCCTGTTTGTTTTCCATTTTACTTTATTTTTTATTTGTATTATGCTGCCAGTATGTATAATTGCAGTTCGCCTATAAAACTACCGTTTAAGAAACAAATATAAACTAATTAGATTCAATAAACTTACAATAGCAAAACTAAATTTCTAAACGAATTTATTCAAAAAAAATCAATATCCTTTGAATCACTTTTTCTTTAATTTTATTTTTATGGATGGGGTGCTATAACAAGCCGTGTTATGCGTTTTCCGATTGCTATTATTAGCCCTTAATTCTTAAACATTTTAAGCAATTGAGCCAACTTCGCTTTTAGGTCTTTTCTATTGATAATTTTATCCAAAAATCCATGCTCCAACACAAATTCCGAAGTTTGAAATCCTTTTGGTAAATCTTTTCCTATGGTTTCTTTCACCACTCTTGGTCCCGCAAAACCAATTAATGCACCAGGTTCGGCAATATTCAAATCGCCAAGCATAGCGTAGGAAGCAGTAACTCCACCAGTTGTTGGGTCAGTTAAAAAAGAAATGTAAGGAATTTTTGCTTCATTCATCAACGAAAGTTTTGCTGATGTTTTCGCCATTTGCATCAATGAAAATGCAGCTTCCATCATACGTGCTCCACCCGATTTTGAAATTATCATCAATGGTATTTTTTTCTCCAAACAATAATCAATAGCTCTTGCTATTTTTTCGCCAACCACCGAACCCATCGAACCTCCAATAAATTTAAAATCCATACAAGCTATTACTAAATCTTCTCCTTCCACCTTTCCGTGTGCAGTACGAATTGCATCTTTCAATTGAGTTTTTTCAATTGTATCTACCAATCTATCGGTATATTTTTTTGTATCTGTAAAATGTAATGGATCGCCCGATACAAGATTTGGATTGAGTTCCGCAAACTCATTATTATCAAATATAATTTGAAAATATTCTGCCGAACCAATTTTTTCGTGATACTCACATTCTGCATTTACACACACAAATTTATTTGCAGCATGTTCATCAGTAGGCGATATTTTTTTACACGAAGGACATTTGTACCATAAACCTTCTGGTGTTTCTTTCTTATCTTTTGTAGAAGTAGTTATTCCTTCTTTTATTCGTTTAAACCAACTCATCTTTTATTTATTAGTTGTTGGTTGTTAGTTGTTAGACCGATTAGGTAATTAACCCATCAACTAATAACTAACAACTAATTTATGCTATTGTAATAGTTTTATCTAAATACACATCTTGAATAATGTTAAGCAACTCCACACCTTCTTTCATTGGTCGTTGAAATGCTTTTCGTCCCGAAATTAAACCTTGCCCACCCGAACGCTTATTGATAACAGCAGTTGAAACAGCTTCAGCCATATCGCTTGCTCCTTTTGATTCTCCACCCGAATTAATTAATCCAAAACGTCCCATATAGCAATTAGCTACTTGATAACGATTCAAATCTATTGGATGATCAGTCGTTAATTCAGAATAAACTTTTGGATGTGTTTTGCCATATTTCACAGCATTGTAACCACCATTTTTATCCGATAATTTTTGTTTGATAATATCCGCTTGAATAGTTACTCCCAAATGATTTGCCTGAGATGATAAATCGGTAGCTGTGCTATAATCCACTCCATCAACTTTAAAAGCATTGTTACGAGTATAGCACCAAAGTATAGTTGCCATTCCCAATTCATGTGCTCTGTCAAAGGCTTTTGCTACTTCCACAATTTGACGTGATGATTCAGCTGAACCAAAATAAATAGTTGCTCCAACCGCTACTGCTCCCATATTCCAAGCATTTTCTACTGTACCAAACATTATTTGGTCAAATTTATTTGGGTAGGATAAAAATTCGTTGTGATTAATTTTAACCACAAAAGGAATTTTATGTGCATACTTGCGTGATACCGATGCAAGCACGCCATAAGTGGATGCTACTGCATTGCAACCACCTTCTATGGCAAGTTTTACAATGTTTTCGGAATCAAAATAAATTGGATTGGGCGCAAATGATGCTCCTGCACTATGTTCTATTCCTTGATCAACAGGCAAAATACTCATATAGCCAGTATTTGCCAGACGACCTGTTCCATATAATTGTTGCAAACTACGCAATACTTGTGGATTGCGATTG
>JAYTXX010000060.1:0-12762 GCA_043742725.1 Bacteroidota bacterium
TATGGGCATATCGCGTTTAGGATTTTTTGCTTCTTGTGCTGCTGTAGATACTGCGTCAAAACCAATGAATGCAAAAAATACAATTCCTGCACCTTTCAAAATTCCACCCCAACCGTGTGAAAAGAATCCTTCGTGTCCTGCAACTCCTTCTGGAATCATATATGGAATGTGGTTTTCTGGTTTGATAAATTTCCAACCTATAACAATAAATATTAATACAATGGATACTTTTAAAAATACAATAATGGTATTTACAAATGCAGATTCCTGTGTTCCTTTTATCAATAATAATGTAAGTAATAATAAAATTAATAATGCTGGAGCATTTACAATTCCAGTTACGCCTGTAACACTTGTTTCAAATGGCGAATGACACCATTCAAAAGGAATTGCACCTCCAAGCAATTTGTTTAAATATTCGCTCCAAGCAATAGAAACAGTAGCCGCACCAAGTGCATATTCAAGAATAAGTGCCCAACCAATAATCCAAGCAATTAATTCGCCCATTGTTGCATACGCATAAGTATATGCACTTCCTGCAATAGGAATCATAGCGGCAAACTCTGCATAACATAAACCTGCAAATGCGCAACCTATAGCTGCTACCACAAATGATAATGTAACTGCCGAACCTGCTGCTTCGGCTGAAGCGGCAGCAGTACGAACAAACAAACCTGCTCCAATGATTGCACCAATGCCCAATGCTACCAATGCCCAAGCACCAAGTGTACGTTTCAATCCACCTTCTTGTTCAGCAGAATGTGCAAGCAAACTTTCCAATGATTTTTTTCTGAATATTGACATAGTATAGTTTTATAAATTTAAAGATGAATACTAATTAATTATTTCTTTTGAATGCGTTTCAAATATAGAGAAGTTTTTTAGAAAATCAATTAATTTATTATTTAGGTAGTGTGTAATATTATTTTGAGCTGAATAATATGAAAAATGCGATTGGTTGATTATAACTTTTGATTGTGTGGGTTTAAAATAGAATTGGGTTTCTCCAAATTGATAATGAGTTTTTTCAACTTGAAACGATTTTTTCTGAAAAAATTATTTAGTTAACAATAACTTTTTTTGTTTCAACTGTATTTCCGATTTGTAATTTATAAAAATAAATTCCGCGTGATAAATTTGCTTTTTGCAGAATGCTGCTATGTTCACCAATAGATTCTATTTCATTGAGGAGTGTTGTTATTTTTTGTCCCATCATATTATATAATTGTAAACTCACCATTTCTTTTTTCGGTACATAATATTTAATAGTGGCTTGATCATTCATAGGATTTGGGTAAATACTGCTTTGTACATTCTGTTGTTCTACTTGTTCTGCTATGGAAGTGTAAACGCCTCCATTGGACGTATGAAGTATAGCACCATTATTACCAACAATCCAACCTTCATTGGTATTTACAAACTGTATTGAATATGGATTGATGTTTGGAGCACAATTTTGAATAGCCCAAGTATTGCCACCATCGGTTGTGTAACTAACAGATGGAAAAAGTGATGTTGTAAAGCCAGTGGAAGAATTAATAAAAAATATAGATGTGATTGGAAATAATTCTCCACCAACACCAGCTATAAAATTCCAGGTAATACCAGCATCAGTGGTGTGTAGAATTGTTTGAGCATAACCAGCCGCCCAACCTTCGAAGGAAGAAATAAAATGAATACTGTTTAAATCATTGAGTGTTCCGCTATTTTGAGCAATCCAAGAATTTCCGCCATTGATTGTGTGCATAATAATTCCTGCATCTCCAACTACCCAGCCTGTATTGCTATCCACAAAATATATGGAACGAAGAGAGGAACTAAAGCTTCCGCTCAATTGTGTTGTCCAGTTTAAACCTGAATCGGAAGTATGAATAACTGTTCCATTGTCGCCAGCAGACCAACCATTTGAAATATCACTAAAAAATACAGTATTCAAATAATTGGATGTTCCGCTATTTTGTACCATCCAATTACTACCTCCATCAATAGTATGTAATATGGTATCTTGCATATTTCCTGTTGCCCATGCTTGAGTAGCACTTACAACATAAACAGAATTAAAATCAGAGATTGTTCCACTATTTTGTTGTGTCCAATTTATTCCGCCATCGGTTGTATTTAAAATTGAGCCTGCTGTTCCTACAGTGTAGCCAACCGAAGCATTTGCAAAATGTACGGCTCGTAAATTAGAATTAGTAATGCTATTTACTTTGTTTGATAAAGTATTTCCATTGTTGCTTCCATGGATAATAGCGCCAGCACCAACGAGCCAACCGCTTGTTGAATCAATTACCTGAACAGTATTTACAGGAGTGGATAAAACATCAGTTATCCAAGTTGCGCCACCATTGGTGGTATGCAAAAAATTGGTTCCTCCAACTACCCACCCAATAGAATCGTTTATAAAAGAAACTGAATTGTAAAATTTACAACAATTACCCGTTTGTGATGCCCAGGTAATGCCACCATCGGAAGTATGTATAATGCCCGGCACGCCTGCTATCCAAGCTTCATTATCATTTATTGCTGCTATAGACAAAAGATTTTCGGAAACTCCACTTGCCTGACTGCTCCAAGTAACGCCACCATCATTGGTATGATAAATACTCCCAAAAAAAGAAGTTATCCAGCCTTTTAAAGCACTCGTGAAATGAATAGTAAAACCGCTTACACTATTGTTTAGTTCCAGCCAGGTTGCTCCTCCATCGGTGGTATGTAACACTCCTCCTTCGAAAAGTGCCCAGCCTTCGGTAGGATTAATAAACGAAACCGATAAAATATAATCTGTTATTCCACTCTCTTGAAATGTCCAGGTATTGCCACTATCTGTGGTGTGCATTATTGTTCCTGCACCACCAACTATCCAGCCTTCGGCAGAGCTGGTGAATTGGATGGATGAAAGTGATTCGCAAGTTTGGCTATTTTGAAACGCCCAAGTATTGCCACCATCCGTAGTATGTAAAATAGTTCCAGAATACCCAATTATCCAACCTTGTGATATGGATTGAAAATAAACAGCATTTAACTCATCACCTGTGGGTATTGGGTGTTGCCATTTCCATTGACCACTCACATTTAATGAAATGAATATGAAAACGAATAAAATTATTTTTTGTAATGCAATTTTTGTTTTCATTTTTTGCTAATGTAAATGAAGGAAATTTTGTTTTGAAATTCTTCTATTCAACTTTGTGTTGTTGAACAAAGTTAAACAAAAGCAAATGCTTCGGTAGATTTTTTTAAGTAAGGAATTTCAACTATTGCAACGAAACTATTTTATACTTATTGAAATGAAAAAGAAAATTATTAACTCGAAAAATTTGCATCGCTTAAATCGTTTCTATTGAGTTTTATTTTTGTTAAAATTTTCAGAGGATTGTGTCACAGTCACCAATGTTAGAGGGCGTTTTTCTTTGTCTACAAGTGTTTCACGGCAGTAAGCTCACATACGTTCAATTATTTTTTTAATGTTAATCAAGTCTTTGGTGTTTGTCTTATGCATCATTGTCGCCATAAACGTTGCAAACAATTTTGAAAAATCTGTTGGGTTTCCTTTGTTCTGCAAGGTCATTTTTGTTGTATGGTCGTCAATAGCAGTCCAAGTATAGGTTGTTTCCTTTCGCTTAAAAACAAAAACCATCTTTCAGGCCTCGTTGCGAAAAAGATGGTCAATTGTTTTGTTGATGTCTGAATATTTTGAAGTATCCTCCAAAATTTACATTTACCTTTTTTGAATTGGGCGAACTTCTACGCTACCGTCTTCATTAAGAATCGGACATCCTTTTGAAATTTCCACTGCATCGTCAATGTCTTTGGCATTTACGATTAAGTAGCCACCAACCATTTCTCTTCCTTCAGCATACAGACCATCTGAAACTACTTTTTTTGAACCATTCACATGCTTGCCTGATAGTTGAAGTGCATCGCCTCCAGTAAGAATTCCTTTTTCGGCAAGTCCTTGCATCCAATCATTCCACTTTTGAATGATGTCCATCGCGGCTTGTGAATCAGCGGTGGCAACATGGGTGTCACCACCTCTGAAAATAAACATGAATTTTTCCATTTTGTTTTTTTTAAAATTGTTTTATTTATTTTTGTACTGCAAATATCCAATGTATAAATTAATTAAACAAGTAGGACAATAAAACAAAGTATGTATGAAAAACAATACTAATATTGATAATCAAGAAGTTAATAACAAAAAAATATTTATTTTTAACGAAAATTCTTGTCCAGTAACGGCAACAATGAAAGTTTTGGGTGGCAAATGGAAGCCAATTCTTATCAATGCTATTTACTTTACTGCTCCAGCAAGGTTTGGCGAATTGAAGCGAAGCGTAGAGGGGATAACGCAATCTATGCTTACTCAGCAGCTCAGAGAATTAGAAGATGATGGTATAATAAGCAGAAAAATTTATGCAGAAATACCACCAAAGGTAGAATACACGTTAACCGAATTTGGGCTTACGCTATCGCCAGTTATACAAACTATGGCTAAATGGGGAAAAGAATATAAATTGAATAAACAAAAAGTGCGAAGCAAATAGAAAATTTCTTGGCAATTGTTTTTGTCTTATAGGTTAGGTGGTCTTTTTTGTGGTTGGGCAAAATTAAATGTGCTGCAAATGGGTCGACTGGAGTGTTGGCATTGGCAGGCTTGTAATTATCGTCTCTAATTTTGTTAGTTATACGATTGCAGTCCGCTTTTGATATGGTCTTGATAACTGCCTATCACTGTCTGTGTCGCCATAGCATTGCCTATAATATTCCGCTAAACGAAACTAGTTTCGTTTATTTTATTTTACATTTATTTTATTAGTAAATGTATTTAATTATTTTCATAAATCATCAAACATTTTTTATCATAACAATCCTACAAAATCTGCGTTCCATTTTCCCTCGTTCTCAAACCATTTTTCTGAAAAAGAAAAAAACTCGAACTGAAACGCACTCATATAATTTTTTTCCTTTGCGTTCTTTGTGGTTAATTTCTTTGTAAACTTTGTGGTTAAAAATTCATTTTTTATCATAACAATCCTACAAAATCTGCGTTCCATTTCCTTCGTTCTCAAACCATTTTTCTGAAAAAGAAAAAAACTCGAACTGACAATCCACAATCAGCACAGCAATTTTTTAGTACATTTGCGCCCTAAAATTCTTAATGAGTAATGATTTCAGTAAATTCAGTTACGGTATCCTTTGGCGGATACGATTTGTTTGATAATGTTAGTTTTTTGGTAAATCCAAAAGATAGAATAGGACTTGCAGGAAAAAATGGTGCGGGAAAATCTACTATGCTTAAACTTTTGTCGGGATTGCAACATCCAACCAAAGGAGAAATTTCAAAACCAAATGATTTTCGCATCGGTTATTTGCCACAAGATATGATTCATCAACACGGACGTACTGTGTTTGAAGAAACGGAAACTGCTTTTGAAGAAATTCAATTGCTCGAAAAACGATTGGATAAAGTAACTCACGAAATTGAAACACGCAGCGATTACGAAAGCGATGCGTATATGAATTTAATAAATGAACTTACCGACATCAACACCCGCTTGGATATTATTGGTGCTGGAAATAAAGAAGAAGAAATTGAAAAAATATTGAAAGGCTTGGGATTTGAAGCAAGTGATTTCAATCGTCAAACAGCCGAATTTAGTGGTGGTTGGCGCATGCGTATTGAATTAGCAAAAATACTTTTACAAAAACCCGACATTCTTTTATTGGATGAGCCTACCAATCACTTGGATATAGAATCTATTCAATGGCTGGAAGAAACAATGCAAACCTTTGCAGGTTCAGTTATGTTGATTAGTCACGATAGACAATTTTTGGATAACGTAACAACTCGTACTATTGAAATATCGAACAATAAAATTTACGATTATAAAACAAATTATTCTCGTTACTTGATTTTACGTCAAGAGCGAAAAGAACAACAAGAAAATGCTGCAAAAAATCAGCAAAAAGTAATTGACCAAACCGAAGCATTGATTGATAAGTATCGTGCAAAAGCTAGCAAAGCAGCATTTGCTCAATCGTTGATTAAAAAATTGGATAGAATGGATTTGGTTGAAGTAGATGAAAGCGATACAACCACAATGGCTTTTCGTTTTCCTCCTCCAGCGCTTTCTGGAAAAATTGTTGTTACGGTGGAAGATGCTGGAAAAGTATATGGAACAAAACGTATTTTTAAAGGAGCTAATTTTATTTTAGCTAAAGGAGAAAAAATTGCATTGGTTGGAAGAAATGGTGAAGGAAAAAGTACGATGATGAAAATGATTGCTCAGCAAATTGATTTTGAAGGAACTGTTCAATTGGGTCACAATGTGATGATGGGTTATTTTGCGCAAGATCAAGCAGAGAAATTAGACCCGAATAAAACTGTTTTTGAAACCATTGATGAATTGGCAGTTGGGGATGTTAGAAAACAAGTAAGAACTATGTTGGGTTCATTTTTATTTGGTGGAGAAGACATTGATAAAAAAGTGAGAGTATTGAGCGGAGGAGAACGCGGAAGATTAGCATTGTGTAAATTATTGCTTCAGCCATATAACCTATTGGTATTGGATGAGCCAACCAATCACTTGGATATTCGCAGTAAAGAAGTTTTGAAAAAAGCCATTCTTGCTTATGAAGGCACGGCTATTATTGTTTCTCACGATAGAGATTTTTTAGCGGATTTGACCGAAAAAATGTATGAATTTCGTAATGGAGAAGTGAAAGAACATTTGGGAGGAATTGGTGAGTTTATGGAAAAATTAAAAATGTATCGTTTGCAAGAAATGAATACAAAAAGTCCATTCATCAAACCTAAAGTGGAAGTAAAAGTAGAAAAACCTAAAGTGGATTCTTTTAATGATGAACGTGAAAAAGAATTGAAACAAATTAAAAATCAAATTGTAAAATCAGAAAAAGAGATTGAACGCTTGGAAGCTGAAATAAAAGCGTTTGATGATAAACTTGCCGACCCCAATCAATATCAAACATTGATGAACGACAAAGATACATTTGCAAAATATGAGCAAATGAAAAAACAATTGGATGCCGAAATGCAAAACTGGGAAGCATTACAAGCCAAATTAGAAAATTAATTTATCAATACGTTTTCGTGAAATTTTCGGGAATACAAATAATATAATTTGCCAATCCGTTTGATTCTTTTGCAAGTGTATCAATTGCTGGTTGCTCGGTAGAACTAATTGTAAGCACTTTTAAATTTGGATTTTCTTGTTTCAAATACCATTCAATTCCTTGATGATTGTTGCTATGATAAGCACCATTGTAATGAATAAATGTTTTTCCTTTGCTCCAATTTTTTAAAATAAAATAAGCCATTGTAGCATCTTTTATTGCTTGCGATTTGGGTAAATTTTCACCACCATGTCCTCCAGCCGATTCATAAATTTCTTTGTAACATTTTAAATTTGCATCGTATTTCATTGGCAGTGGAACTATCCATTTTTTTGCATCAGCATCAATGCTATCAAGTCGTTCTATTCCTTTGTTGTAAACCATGTTGGCATATCGTCTTGGAATATTAGCTGCCACAAAATTCAAATGATTTGTTTTTGCAAAATCCAATAATGGTTTGTAATCTGTTGTGTAATTTGTCCACAATTTTACTTCATCTTTAAATGTTTTGTCAGATAATTTCCCTTGCAAATATTCATTCAATGCAATTTGATCATCGGCTTCAAACATTTCGGCACCTTGCACTAAATTATTTTTTTTAATCTCATACAAATCTTTTGTAAGTTCCAGTTCCAACCAATGACAAATTGGATTGTTGTGTAACTCGCCAAACAAAACAACATCAGCTTGTTTCGCATCATTTAATAATTTTTCATAGTTACTTTGTTTTCCATTGTTATCGTATAGTTCATACGCTTTTTTATCTCCCTTGAAAGAAAAGAAAATAATGGCAAGTGAAAATGTATAAATAATTCGTGCTTTCATTGATAGGTTTATGTTTAATCTGGTTTTAAAATTACTTTTTGCTTTTCTGTTATTTTGCTATGTGAATAAAATTATTTTTAAATTTATCAAAACCTAAAATTTATTCTTATACTTGAATTTAATTTCATAATTAAAAGTACTGTTTTTTTAGCACAAAAATATTTGCCGAATGGATATGAATGAGATTGGTTCTGTTGAAGAATCTATTTTTACTGCAAAAGTGAACAGCATTATTATTCCTTATTCCGAAAATGGCAACAAATTGTTAGTGCATCATGTTGGTACGCTTGACCAAGAAAAAATAAATACGATTTCCAATATAGTAGAAAATCAATTACAGGAAATGGGTACGAATAAAGGTGTTGTAAAGAGAATTTTCAACATTGTAATTGAAGCGCTACAAAATATTTTCAATCACGGAGAAAAAGACAAACATGGTATTCAGATGACTTTTTTTATAATCGGAAAAACACAAAATGATTTTAGAATTCATTCAGGAAACATTGTTGAAAATAAAAACATTGAAGGCTTAACAAAACGCTTGAATGCTATCAAATCGTTAAATGACGTTGATTTAAAAAGCAAGTATATGGAAGTATTGAGCAATGGTGAACTTTCAGACAAAGGTGGTGCAGGGCTTGGCTTTTTAACCATTGCTTTAAAATCCAACAATCAAATTAATTTTGAATTTCAAAAGTTGAATGAACATTATTCCTTGTTTTCGCTGCAATCAAAAGTGGTTTCTTAATTTTCGTTAAGAATAAAAAAAGACAAAATAAAAATGCCTCTGAAATTTTTCAGAGGCATTTTTTTATTTAGATTATTTTAACGTGAATTTTATTCCGCTACTTGAACCATTTTAAATGGAACATTGATGATTGCTTGATAATCTTCTCCTGCTTCCAACATATCTTCATCGTCTTCTTCGTAGTACCAGCTAATAGTTACAGCACTTCCACCTTTATTAATACCTTCCAATTTTTTGAAAACATCCAAAATACATTTAGATGAACTAGTATTAAAATATTCCAATTGAATATTTACACTTGTAGTAGCTTGTGGTTTTTGAGCATATCTCTCTAACCAATCTACTAATGGTTTATAAAATTCAATAGAATTTTCTGGAATTGATCGTCCTTTAATTTCTAAAAAACCTTTTCCTGTGTCAAATGTGATGGTCGGGGTTTTTGGTGTTCCTTCAATTGATATTTTTTCCATAATATTTATTTATTTTTATTGAGAAATTTTTATATTTAAACTAAAAAATGAGAATTTGTCATCTACTGGTGAAAAGCTAAAATTGAGTTTTTCGCCTGTTTTGCGAGCAATGTCTATCATTCCTAATCCACCACCGCCTTTCATCGACATTTCTCCATTATTCAATACTGCTTTGTAATATTCTTTCAATTCTTCTTTTGATAGTAAATTGATGCTGTCCAATCTGCCTTTTAAACTTGCAACATTTTCATTTTTAATATAATTGCCAGTAATAATGTTATATTGGTTATCAATTTTTCCAATCATAAATATAGCAGAACGTATTTTATCATTTTGATCAGATGTAACTTCGTCCAAATGATGATAAAGGTTTTGCAAACATTCTACCAAAACATTGTAAACTTTTTTCTTGATTTTTGGTTCTTCTTGTAGGTTATCTAATTTCGATTCCATTATTTGAAGAACAGAAGTAAGCAACTCTGATGTAATATCACCTTTAAAAGAAAGCATAATATTATTACGCTCCATTTTATCGTAAAAATCATAAATGTTTAACATCATATAACCTTTGTTAATTTAGGTGAAATGCCTTGCTCAAAAACTTTAACGGTAGCAAATATATAAATAAGTTTTATTAATCAAACATTTGCTGTTTTTTTTTCGCAATTTTTTTGAATTGCTTAATTCATCGTGAATGTGAATACATTACCATTAATGGTAAGCGTGGCTTTGTTGTCGCAAGTTCCATCGCCAAAATCAACGGTGCGAGTAGCCATTCCGCTTGGTATTATATCCAAACGACCCGATTCTGCCCAAGCACAAGTTGCACGTTTTACAATGGCTGTTGTAATTTTAGAAGTATAAATTACTCCATTTCTATTTTTACCTGCTGCACTTCCTGTAAAACTAAATACATCATCGTTATGATTCAAAGGTGTTGTCATTCCATCGGTTTGAGTAACAATATGTGTTCCTGCCCATTCCATTGTTGCACCAGATGTTACACATTTTCCATTAACTGTTTTAGTTGTAAATGTATTTGCAGCATCGTGTGAAATAATTATGCTATCTGCCGAATAAGCATTTCCATCAACAACATAGTTAATCAACTTTACAGTAATTGTAGTTCCTATGATGTGCCAACGATTAGAAAACGTACATTTCAATTGTCCTGAACGAGTTTTTCCATCAATAGAATCGTAGCAACTTGTTCCAAAATCAATAATCATTGTTACAGGAAAACCATTAGTTGTATCTGCAGGATCAACAGTAATGGTTGGGCAACCCGACATTACTCCTCTTACTCCCATTTCATTTACAGCATAGGCATTTGCAGTTGGCATTATTTGCGAAAATCCATTTTGGCAAACACTATTGTCAACAGCCGATTGTGTTTCGGTATCTGGTGTTTCTTTTTTACAGGATGAAATAAAAATACTAATTGAAAAAGCTGATAAAAGTAAAATGCGTTTCATTATTTTTTTGATTTATGGTTTTTGTATGTGTTTACAAATTTAATAAAATTTCAATTGCTTAATTTTTTATACTCTAATTCCAATTACCAAAATATCATCCAATTGTTCTAAATTTCCTTTCCATTTTTCGAAACAATTTTTTATTATTGTTTTTTGTTCTTCCATTGAGTGGTCTTGAATTTCAATTAGTAATTCTTGAAATTGTTTGTACTTAAATTTTTTTCCTTGCTGTCCGCCAAATTGGTCGGCATAACCATCAGTAAACAAATAAATAGTATCGCCTTTTTGAAGCTGAATAACATGGTTGGTAAATGTTTTTGAAGCTGCATTTTCGGTATCAGCACCAATTGCTTTTTTATCGGCTTTTATTTCTATCAATTTTTTTTGTTGAACTATATACAATGGATTGTTTGCTCCTGCATATTGCAATTGAAGTGTTTCCATATTGATAGCACAAAGTGCTATATCCATTCCATCTTTTATAGCACTTAAATTTTTTGTTAATTCTTTATTCAAAAACATTAATGCTTCGGCTGGAGTATTTACATCTACATTTGTTGAAGATTGATTTAAAATAGCACTTCCAATAATACTCATTAATGCTCCTGGAACTCCATGACCTGTGCAATCGGCAGCAGCTATTACCACAATTTGTTGCGATAATTTATCTTTTGGAGTTGTTCGCAAACTTGCATGCCAATAAAAATCTCCACTAATAATATCTTTTGGTTGAAAATAAATAAAGTAATTTTTCAATACAGCATCAATTTTTTCAAACGATGGCAAAATGGCTTGCTGAATACGTTGTGCATAATTAATACTATCCTGTATATCTTTACTTTTATCAATAATAATTTTATTTTTTATTGCTAATTCTTGGTTAGATTCAGCCAAAGCCAAACGTGAAATAATTTCTTTTTTAATCAAATTGGTTCTTGTGTTAATCAACAAAATAGTAAACAATGCTACCGAAAGTGTGAGCATTCCTCCATTTATTAATATTTCGCTAATAGGTAATTGACTATTGATTGAAAATAAAACAACATTTGCAACAAACGATATAACAACAACTACTACTGAATACAATGGTTTCCATACCACAAACATTCCTGCTCCAATAAACAAAGCAATGTAAGCGAATGTATGTTTTTGAAGCTCTTCAATACCCATAACACTGTACATATACGCATTTTGAAGCGAAATAAAAATAAATGGAATGAATGCAACAATGTGTGGGCGATTGATAAATTTGTTTTTAAAAATTATACCCAATAATGTAGCAAAAGAAGAGACTAATCTGAAAATAAAAAAATCGGTAAAATGTGCAGGACTATTGAAATAATCGCCAATAACCCAAATTGGATTTAGAACAACTGCCACCCAGGCAATTATTAAATGATACTTCATAGAAGTAGTATTTAGTTCGCTTTTCCAATTCAAAGGCAATTGATCTGAAGTTGTATTCATTTTTTTGAGTTAACAATTCAAATTTAAACAAAATGAGTAACAATAATTTTTATTTTTACAGAAATTAAAAACAATGTCGGATAACACATGTAACAATTGGTTTAAGAATTGGTTCAACTCTTCGTATTATCATGTGCTTTACAAACATCGCAATTATAGCGAAGCAGAAATTTTTATTAGCAATTTAATTCAATTTTTACAACCTAAAAAAAATACTCGTTTCCTCGATTTAGCTTGTGGAAAAGGGCGACACGCTTTGTTTCTCAACAAAAAAGGATTTGATGTAACTGGAATAGATTTATCATCCGAAAGTATTTTGCATGCTTCTTCTTTTGAAAACGAACATTTACATTTTTTTATTCACGATATGCGAAAACCTTTTCGTATTAATTATTTTGATTATGTACTCAACCTCTTCACAAGTTTTGGTTATTTTGAAAACGAAAAAGATGATAATGCAACTATTAATGCTATTAACAAAGCGCTTCAGCCAAACGGAATTTTTGTGTTAGACTTTATGAATTCCGAAAAAGTTATTGCTAATTTAAAACAAAATGAAACAAAAATAATTGACAACATTACATTCAACATTGCTAAAAAATTTGAAAATAATTTTATTGTAAAACAAATTTCGTTTACC
>JAYTXX010000061.1:0-8743 GCA_043742725.1 Bacteroidota bacterium
AGGAATTGATACAAGAATTTTTTCAAAAAACAATTTAAATACATTCAATTTAGGTTCAAATTTTCAAACTCCTCAAAATACATTTTACTTGCTTAAAGAATATGTTGATGCTGTAAATCCAAAACTAATTATAATGGATGTATTTTGGAAATCGATGGAAGTTGGCAATGGTAGCGAGTCTTGTATTGACCTTACATGTAATGCTCCAATTTCATGGAACATGATGAAAATGAATTTGTCAACCACAGAAATAAATGTTTTTAATTTTATGATTCAAAATTATACCAATCGTTTATTCTATCCTTTGGAAAAAGAGCAGCAAAAAATATTGCCTGAAGTTTCATATATTTCAGGAGGTTATGTTCAAAATCCAAATCATATTGAAAAAACTAAAAAATATATTTCAGAAATAAAATTGAGTTATGTTAAGATGGAAAAAAGTCAATTCAAGTACCTACATTCAATTGTACAACTTTGTAATGAAAAGAAAATAAAGTTATTATTTATCTCAACTCCAATTCCTGAAGAAAGCATAAAAGCAACTAAAAATTATTATTACTTAACTTCTACCTTTGATTTATTCTCACAATCAGAAAACATTGAATGGCTTAATTTTAATGATATTGAACATAGAAAAAAACTCAATTTAAAAACATTAGATGATTTTAATGATGCTACACATTTGAGTACCGAAGGTGTTAAAAAATTTAATTTGCTTTTAATTGAAGAACTAAAAAGTAAAAAAATAATTCCTTAAAATCCCTTGCGAAAAAAAGGAAATACAATAATCAATTTAAAATTATCAGTATTTTTACTTTCATCAAATAATAAAAAAAATGCTTCTTAATTCTTTACAATTTTTATTTTTTTTTGCAATTATCAGCATTTTATATTATTCCATTTCTCATAAATTCAGATGGATTTTATTGCTTGTTGGCTCCTATTTTTTTTATTTATGTTTTGGTTATAAATACCTTGGATTTATTGCTGCCTCAACTATTGTGAGTTTTTATAGTGCACAACTCATATTCAAATCCATAACACAAAAAGCAAAAAATAATTACTTAACATTAAATATTTTATTTAATGTTTCATTACTTCTCTTTTTTAAATATTATAATTTTTCTGCCGATACATTAAATACGTTATTTCATCTCGCAAAAATTAACACAATAATTCCACATTCACATTTTTTACTCACTGTCGGAATTTCATTTTATACATTTCAATCAATGGGCTATATTCTTGATGTATATTACGAAAAAAGAGAACCAGAAAATCATTTAGGAATTTATGCTTTGTACATTTCGTTTTTTCCAAAATTGGTTGCAGGTCCAATAGAGCGCTCTACTAATTTGCTAGTTCAGCTACACAACAAAATAAATTTTAATTATGATAAAATTCTTTTAGGTTTAAAAATGATGTTATGGGGCTATTTCAAAAAAATAGTCATTGCCGATAATTTATCCATAGTTATTGATAAAGTATATAATACTCCTAATTCACATGGAGGAATTGAATTTATTATTGTTACAATTTTATACGCATTTCAAATATATACTGATTTTTCTGGGTATTCAGATATTGCAATTGGAGCAGGAAAAATATTGGGTTTCGATTTAATGCAAAACTTTGACCGTCCTTTATTATCAAAATCAGTTTCTGAATTTTGGAGAAGGTGGCATATTTCATTATCAAGTTGGTTTAGAGATTATTTATTTTCACCAATTATTTTTAATAGAAAAAATTGGGGAAACTTTGCATTGGTATATGCTTCCTTCATAACCTTTATATTGTGCGGATTGTGGCATGGGCCCAAATGGACTTTTATTGTTTTTGGAACATTGCAAGGATTACTAATCAGCTATGAATTGTTAACGATTAGTTATAGAAAAAAATTAGCGAAAAAAGCACCTACAAACTTATACTCATTCATTTGCCTTGCTCTAACATTTTCTTTTGTATGTTTTTCAATGATATTTTTCAGAGCAAATTCATTACATGATGCATTTTATATTATTAGCCATTTTGGAAGCCAAAAGCCTGTAATTGCTGATGCTACTTCAGTAGAAGTAATTTTTGGTATTTCTAATTATGTACTTTTAAAAAATATTTTTTTACTAATTACCTATTTTTTATTAAGCCCATTTGTATTTAAAATACTAAACTCCGAAACAACATCAGCTAGTAAAATAAAACAATATTTAATTTTTCAAACTATAATGTTTTTAATATTATTATTTGGTTATTTCGGTGATAGTAATTTTATTTATTTGAAATTTTGAAAAACAAGATTTCCGTAAATATTAAATTAAAAATAAGGTAATTAAAGTTCGAAGGTTTAAATACTTTTTAGAAAGATGTTATTCAATTCATTTCAGTTTTTAATATTTTTTATTGTTGTTACAAGTTTATACTTCGCCATAAATCATAAGTATAGATGGATGCTATTATTAATAGCAAGTTGCTATTTCTATATGGCATTTCTTCCTGTATATATTTTAATTTTAGGATTTACAATTGTTATAGATTATGTTGCTGGAATTTTAATTGAAAATAGTACTAAAAAAAAACGAAAATTTTTCCTCGTTATCAGTTTAATTTCAAACATTGGAGTATTAGCCGTATTCAAATATTATAATTTCATTATCGAAAATGTTTCTCAACTTTTAAGTTCAGTTGGTTTACAAAATCACTTACCTTATTTATCAATATTACTTCCAATAGGCTTATCATTTCACACATTTCAAGCGATGAGTTATACAATTGAAGTGTATCGTGGAAATCAAAAAGCTGAACGAAATTTTGGAATTTATTCCTTGTACGTTATGTTTTATCCTCAATTAGTTGCGGGTCCTATTGAACGACCACAAAATATTTTACACCAATTTTATGAAAAACACGAATTTGATTATAACAGAGTTACTGATGGATTAAAATTAATGATGTGGGGATTATTCAAAAAAGTTGTTATTGCCGATAGATTAGCCATTTTCGTCAATCAAGTGTATGATACGCCAACAAATTATCAAGGCGTTCCATTAATTGTTGCTTGCATTTTTTTTACATTTCAAATTTATTGTGATTTCTCTGGCTACTCTGATATAGCTATTGGTGCTGCAAAAGTGATGGGATTTGATTTAATGAAAAACTTTAATCGTCCCTACTTTTCAAAATCAATTTCTGAATTTTGGAAACGGTGGCATATATCACTTTCATCTTGGTTTAGGGATTATTTATACATTCCGTTGGGTGGAAACAGAACATTGAAATGGAAATGGTATTACAATTTATTTATTACTTTTTTAATTAGTGGATTGTGGCATGGTGCCAATTGGACATATATTGTTTGGGGAGGATTACATGGTTTTTATTTAATAATTGCATTGATAAGCTCAAATGCAAGAAATCGTTTCAATGAAGCAATTGGAATTTCTAAAAACCAAAAACTATTCAATATTATACAAATGTGTTTAACATTTTTATTAGTCTCATTTGCTTGGATATTTTTTAGAGCAAATTCTATTGCTGACGCATTTTATATAATCACTCATTTACATACAAATATTTTTGTCCAGTTAAAAGAAATAATAAACAATCAACAACAAATTCGTCAACAATTATTATATATTGGGCAACCAGCTTCAGTCTTTTTTGTTGCTATTTTTTCAATAATTATTTTGGAATTTATTCATTTCAAACAACGCAATAAAAGTATTCGTAAACTTATTAATAAACAGTCAATTATTATTCGATGGGTTATTTATATTGCTGCAATTAGTTGCATTCTTTTATTTGGTGTTTATGACAATACTAAATTCATTTATTTTCAATTTTAGATGAAATTATTCGCAAAAAAAATACTGTTATTTTTACCAATCCTATTGGTCAGCTATCTATTAATTTTATTAGTAATGACTATAACGCCTCTTGGTAAAATAGTTTCAAATGTAAAAGATAATACAGGAGGACACGGGCAATCGTTGTTACGATTCAGAGAAGCTCAACAAACAAAAAATGTTGATATCCTTTTTATTGGTTCATCACATGCAAGTCAAGGTTTTGACAATAGAATATTTTCAAAAGAAAACATAAGTACCTTTAATATGGGCAGTGGCTTACAAACGCCACAGAACAGTTTTTATCTTTTAAAACAATATGTTCCTATAATAAAACCAAAAAAAATTATTATGGAACTTTATTGGGATGTATTAGAATATGAAAATGGAAATGAAGCCTGCATTGATATTACAAGTAATAGTCCTTGTTCGATAGATATAATTAAAATGAATTTATCTACACTAAATTTCAAGGTGATAAATTCAATGTTAGCAAATTATATTTCAAGAATAATTATACCATTAGATTCTAAAAAAGAAGGTATTTTAGAAAAGGAAAAATATGTTTTGGGAGGATATTTAGAGATAAAGCACAATGAGGCTTATGTAAAAAAAATAATTCAGAATTTAAATGTGAAAAAAATAAACATACAAAAAAAACAAATATACTATTTGCAAAAATTAATTGACTATTGCAAAAGCCAAAAAATTCCACTACTGTTTGTTACTGCACCCATTTCCATTGAATCTATAAAGTCCATTAGTAATTATTCCAAACTAATAACACAAATAAATAATATTGTAAATGAAAACAATACTAAATGGATTAATTTTAATGATAACGAATATAGAGAAAGGATGAACTTAAATACATTCGATGATTTTAATGACGGTGCTCATTTGAGCAATAGTGGGGTGAGGAAATTTAACAATCTACTCATTGATGAATTAATGAAAATTAATTTTATTGTAAAATAGCATTTACTTTTTTAGAAATTACATCGTAACCAAATTCGGAAATATCTAATTGAGAATTAAACACAATATTTCCCATTGTAAAGTTTTTGAATAATGTTATTAAATCATCATAAATTGTTTGCTTTTGCAATACCAATCCAATATTATTTTTCTCAATATAATTAGTTACTTCGCCCTTTGGACTCAATATCAAAATAAATTTCCTAGCACACAAGTATTCAAAAAATTTACTTGCAAAACTATTTACAAGTTCATCTTCTTTTTTAATATACAATACCATATCCGCTTTGTGAAGCACTTCTTTAACTTTGTTATTGTCAATTTTTTCAAAAAATGTTACAATATCTAATCTGTAATTTTTTATATCGTTTTCAAATTCAATATTTGTATTTCCATAAAAAGTAAATTCGAGATTAGCATATACTATTGGATTATCATTTTTTATTTTTATTAAAGCATTGATAAAATGTAAATAATAATCTTTCGCACAATTAATGGTGCCAATATTTGCAATAGTAATTTTATTATTTGATGTAGGTTTTAAATGGCTTTGAATGGTAGTATTTACAATATCTTTAGTATCAAATCCATTTAGCAAAAGTTGAAATTTATTTTTCTGGTTGGGATGTTTCGCAGCTAGTGCTTCATACAAATCTTGTGATGCACAAAAAATATAATTTGCTTGTTGTATCGAATAATTTTCATAAAAACATTCTTTATCATATCTTTTTTTTGATTGAAATAGTGCTACATTTTTACCAAAACTACCTAACGAATCCGTCCACAAATCTCTAAAGTCTAAAATCAAATTAAGGTTTTTATTTGCTGATTTCAATTGCGAAGCATAATAAAAATAATCGAATGGAATACCTGATACAATAAGGTTTTCAATGTTATTATCAAATAAATATTTTTTTATTTTTTTATGAATAATGGAGTGCCAAAAAGCTGATGGGTCGTACATATTAGCTGATGTAAAAATCTTAACTAATACGTTTGAAATTTTATAATTTATTTTTTCAAAAAAAGTAATGGGCTTATCTAATAATATTTTTGGATAAAAATCATTTACTTGAATTACTTTCAAATTTTTTATTTGAACTAATTCATTTTCCCAAGATGGTTGATTTTTGAGAATAAATTTTTTAGGTGTAAAAACAGTAATTTCAATATTTTGTTCGGAAAGATATTTACACAACTTCAACCATCTTCTACCACCAACTCCGGTGTTTGGAGGAAAATAATAACATAAAAGAACTACTTTTTTAGAGTTCATCTTTATACATTGTCATTAATTTTTTTTTAATTATTGACCATTTTTTATACTCTTCAATATCTTCTGCAGGATTGCCTACGTATGTTTTTCCATCAGGTACATTTTTTACAACTACTGCTCCCATTGCTATTTGACAATTATTTCCAACAGAAATTTTATTTTTTATTATCGCATTGATTCCAATGTAGCAATTTTCGCCAATAATAGAAGAACCTCCAATAACACATTGTGTAACTAGCAAACTATTTTTTCCAATTATTGAATTATGACCAATATTACACAAGCCACCAACAACAACACCTTCATTAATAATTGTATTTCCAATAGCTGCTTTTCGTATGGTTGTATTGGGTCCAATTTCTACATTGTTATGAATTATAACTCCACCCAGTTGTGGAAACTTAAATAATTCATCATTTGACAATCGTTCGTATCCCAATCCTGTTGTACCAACGGTACAATTTGATTGTATTACACAATTATTTCCGATTTGTGTATTTGATAAAATTACAACATTGGGATAAATAATACTTCCCGCTCCTACTATTACATTAGAACCAATAAAACAACCATCTCCAATGGTTATATCTTTTCGTTTTTTAAAATCAACTACTTGGTTCTCAAAATCATTTTGTTCTTGAGAAAAAAACTGATTCAATATTTTTGCAAAACACAATCTTGAGTTGGTTTCGGTAATAATTACATTCACATTAATATTAACACCATTAATAAGTTCGGGAGGAATAACAACTGTTCCTTTGGTGATTTTGGCTAATGTACTTTCGTTTTTTGCCCATAACAAAGCTTCTTCACTTTGAGTTTCAACAGCTGCAACATGCGTAACAATAGCAGTAGTGTTTCCATGATAGGTGTAACCAAAAAAATTGGCAATATCTTTTGGATTTAACTTTTGCATTTAGTTCTTAAATTTAATTTTTCTTATAAAATTTAGCGGGGCTACCGTACCAAATTTCATTATCGGGAACATCATTTCTTACTTGTGAACAGGCTCCAATTTCGCAATTAACACCAACTGTAATATTTGGCATTATTACTACATTTGCTCCATATTTAGAATTGTCTTTTAACACACAGGTTTTCTTTTCTTTGCTATTTAAATCGGGTGTGTCAGTTGCCACAAATCCGTATTTTATTACCACATTTTTTCCAACTATTGTTCCCGCAGAAAGTGTGCAACGACTTCCAAAAGAAGTATTTTCACCTACATTGCAATTATCTCTAATTTCACAATAGGCAGTCATTCTAACTCCATTATCAATACTAGCAGAAATTCCAATTTTAGAATATGTTCCAATAAAAACATTAGAGCCAATTTTTGCTCCTTTTTTTATTAAACAAAAACTTTCTAATTCCACATTATCGCCTACTTCTACTCCTTCTTCTATGATGCAAAAATTTCCAATTTTAAAATTACTCCCATGTTTAAAATCTTTCGCAATTGCGTTTGTGTTTTGATTTTCCATATTTCTCTATTTAATTATCCATCTTATTACGTCAAATGTTTCGGCATATTGTGCATTTATTTGTACGCCTCTTGTTCGAGCCAATGAACGAATAAACTCTTCGTTTGCATAGGGTCTGTGTGCTTGTGATTTATATTCTTTTAGTGCATCAATTTTTTTGTTGATATGTTTTTCATCTAAATGAACAAATGAACGTGTATTAAAAGTA
The DNA here is from genome assembly GCA_043742725.1 of Bacteroidota bacterium. Lineage (GTDB taxonomy): Bacteria > Bacteroidota > Bacteroidia > 2-12-FULL-35-15 > 2-12-FULL-35-15 > 2-12-FULL-35-15. The sequence goes on from JAYTXX010000061.1 coordinate 7,786, forward strand.
ATGTTGTTCCAAGGCATTTCGTAACACAAAATACTGGTAAACTTAAATGCTCTTAAACCTTCTTGTGCAATTGTATAATGGTCTTGATGTATATCATCCAAACAAGGCATAAAAACCAAATCGGGTTTTATGGTTTCTCTTAAATTGATTAGTGTTTGTAAAATATCTTGCCTGCGTTCGCTAAAAATACGAACTTGATAATCGTATAAATAAAGGTTATTGGGATTTATACCTAATAAACTTGTTGCATTTTTTAGTTCACCAATTAATATATCGGCAGGATATTTTTTGAGAACAGATTGTTCACAAGCAGAAAATGCTGCAAGATGTATTTCGCTGCCTTCTTCAATCAAACGAGCTATTGTACCTCCACATCCAAATTCACCATCATCGGTATGAGGTGCTAAAACTAAAACTTTATTGAATTTCAAATTTTTATTTTTTAAATTAATAATGTCAAAGATAAAAAAAATCTATCTCTGTTGTGTTTCAAAATAAGAGGCTAATCTAATAACTCATCGCAAAGTTTATTATAATTTATTTCTGCATTAAAATTGTTGAACCAAAATTGTCGTACTCCATTTCTAAATTCGATAGTATTCATGCTATTTGTATGAAAGGTATTAATCAAATTTGAAATTTTATTACTATCAAAGTCAATTGGAATTAAAATTCCCGTTTCTTTAGTAACTATTTCGGGAATACCTCCCGCATTTGTACCAATTAAAGGGATTCCAACGCTTGCTGCTTCTTGCAATGCAACAGGAGCTCCACCTTCTGTTTCGCTCAAGTGGATAAATAAATTTACAGAAGTATTTTTGTAAAAATTTAATATTTCGGAATTACTTACACTACCTTTAAAATCAACTGATATATTGGCTGACAAATTTTCACATGTTGCTACTAATTCGTTTTTCAAAACTCCATCTCCAAAGTGAACCCACTTAACATTGATTGT
>JAYTXX010000062.1:0-21879 GCA_043742725.1 Bacteroidota bacterium
CAAGTTATTTTTATACCAAGTGCAAAACTACTTGCGTGGGTTGCAACAATGATATAACAAATGGAAAAGAAAGTCGAACGCATAATATCGGCAAAGTCTTTTCGTTAGCGGCAATTAAAGAATGACGACATCCGACAGATAAAACAAATTGACATTAAATAACAAAAATAAATATGGAAAAACAGACTTACAAAAATTGCCAAAGTTGCGGAATACCTTTGCATAAAGACCCGCAAGGTGGTGGCACAGAAAATGACGGAACCAAAAGTGCAAAATATTGTAGCTATTGTTATGAAAAAGGAGAATTTAAAAGTGGTAATGTTACATTGAAAGAATTTTCAGAATTGTCGAGAAAAGGAATGGTTGAAGGTGGACACAACAAATTTTTTGCTTGGCTTTTTACGCGACCTTTTATGTTAGGACATTTGGAACGTTGGAAAAATAATTAATGGAATTTCACGACCTTAATAAAGAGCTTGCATTACAGGCATTGGACGAAATTATTTACGTTCACAATCGTTACAAGGACTTTGCAATACTAACACAAGAACAAGCAATGGACTATAGTTTTTTATCATAACAATCCTACAAAATCTGCGTTCCATTCCCACTTTCTCGATACATTTTCTGAAAAAGAAAAACACTCGAACTAACTACGCACTTATAACTCATCACTCATAATTTTTTTCCACGTTCTCAAACCATTTTTCTATAAAATAAAAACACTCGAAAGATAAAAGCGCATTATACTTATATTTGTTTTTTAAAATTGTAATAAAGTGTAGCTTGATGTTGTATGAAAGAAAAACTAAAAATTATCCCAAGCGATTTATTAGAACAATACAGTTTGCAGGTAAATAAAAATTTGCAAACTTCATTTAATGCCTTGCAAGATGCGGAAATATCTACTGATAGTTTTAGTTTTTACACATCGGTATCTTCTGTTTATTCAAGCAAAATAGAAGGCGAAGAAATTGAATTGGATTCATACATCAAACATAAAAAATTTGGTATTGAATTTTTACCCGATTATACTAAAAAAATCGATGATTTATACGATGCTTACACTTTTGCAAAAAGTAATGTGTTGAACAAAACGAATATAGAAGAGGTGCATAAATTGTTGAGCAAACATCTTTTAGCAAAACAACAACAAGGGAAAACACGTATTCACAATATGTATGTATCCACACCCGATGGCAAAATAGAATACGTTGCAACTACGCCCTATGAAGTGGAAAACGAAATGCAAAAATTATATACTGATATTGATTTATTGATTTCGGAAAAATTAACGATGCCAGAAGTTTTTTTCTATGCCAGTTTAATACATTTAGTGTTTGTAAAAATTCATCCTTTTAATGATGGAAATGGTCGCACAGGAAGACTATTGGAAAAATGGTTTTTATCACAAAAATTAGGAAGTAAAGCTTGGTTTATTCAGTCAGAAAAAAATTATTATCAACACCACCAAACCTATTACAACAATTTAAGAATTTTAGGTTTAGAATATCCAAAATTAGATTATTCAAAAGCATTAGCACTTTTATTGATGCTTCCTCAATCAGTTAGCAATTAATTTTAATTGTGCTTTATGTGGTTAGTGATTCTTCTCCAACACTCATCACTCATAATTCATAATTTTTTTCCTTGTTCTCAAATCATTTTTCTGAAAAAGAAAAACACTCGAACTGACAATGCACAATCAGCAAATCAATCTTCTCCTTTTTGTAAAATGTCTTTTAGGTTTGGGCGCAATCTGCTTTTGTAAACCGAAAGCGAATCTTGTTTAATACGTCCTCTACGAATTTTTTTCTGTTCCTCAACTGGTAATGATGCAATGTGCATACATTCGGGTGTGCAACAACCATTCATTTTTTCAGCACATTTTTCGCATTGAATAAATAATAAATGGCAATCATCGTTTGCACAATTAACGTGTGTATCGCAAGGAGCGCCACACTGATGACATTCCGCAATCACATCGTCTGTAATGCGCTCACCAATACGTTCGTCAAACACAAAATTTTTTCCAATAAATTTAGATTTTAAACCTTCTGCTTTTATTTGTCGCACATAATCAATAATGCCACCGTGCAATTGATTTACATCTTTAAAACCATGATGTTTTAAATAAGCACTTGCTTTTTCGCAACGCACACCACCAGTGCAATACATCACTATTTTTTTATCTTTTTTATCTTTTAATTCTTCAATTACCATTGGCAATTCTTCACGAAACGTGTCAGCATCGGGGCAAATAGCTCCAACAAATCTTCCAACTTCTGCTTCGTAATGATTTCGCATATCCACAACAATTGTATCAGGATTTTCCATTGCTTTGTTAAATTCAGCCGCAGTAAGGTGATTGCCAACATTGGTTACATCAAAAGTATTATCATCCAAACCATCAGCAACAATTTTGTGGCGCACTTTTACTGCCAATTTGTAAAACGATTTTCCATCATCTTCCACAGCAATTTTAAATGGAACACCTTCAAAGCGTTTATCGGCATTCAAATTGAATTTAAAAATTTCCCAGTTTTCTTCAGGCACACTCATTTGAGCATTAATGCCTTCTTGAGCCACATAAATGCGTCCGAGTACACCTATGGCTTCCCATTGTTGAAATAAATTATCGCGAAGCTCCTTTGGATTATCAATAATCACATAGCGGTAAAACGAAACAGTAATGCGTTTAATAGCTTCTTCCTGAATACGTTTTTTAAGCTCCTTTTTGTTAACTCTGTTGTGCAAAAACATAGTGTCGAGGATTTTAATTTTTTATAAAGGTAAGTTTTTTCAATAAAATGAAGAGTGATATTTGTCATTACAAAAAGTGTTGCGTGATTTTTAAATTAAAAATTTTGTTTTAAAAATATAATAATGATATTTAACCTTTGATTTTAAAATAAGAAAAACAGCATGACTGAAAAAATATTGGTAATCGGTTCTTCGGGACAAATTGGTACGGAGCTCGTGCAAAATTTAAGAAACATTTATGGAATAGATGCTGTAATTGCTTCGGATGTAAAGGTTACGGAACAAGCCAAAGAAGGACCTTTTGAGGTGATTGATGTGATGAATGCACAAAATTTATTGGAAATTGTAAAACGACACAACATCACACACGTTTATTTATTAGCTGCATTACTTTCGGCAACAGCCGAAAAAATGCCAAAATTTGCTTGGGATTTGAATATGCAAGGCTTGTTCAATGTACTTGATTTAGCAAAAGAAAAAATTATTAATAAAATTTATTGGCCAAGTTCTATTGCTGTTTTTGGACCAAACACACCAAAACTAAATACTCCACAATTTACCGTGATGGAGCCAAGCACCGTTTATGGAATTAGCAAACAAGCAGGCGAACGTTGGTGCGAATATTATTTTAATAAATACAATGTGGATGTTCGTAGTTTGCGTTACCCAGGATTGATTGGTTGGAAATCGGCTCCAGGTGGAGGAACTACAGATTATGCAGTTCATATTTTTCACGAAGCATTGAAAACAGGAACATACGAATGCTTCTTATCAGAAAACACAATTTTACCAATGATGCACATGGAAGATGCTATAAAAGCTACGATTAGTATTATGCAAGCTGATGCAGATAAAGTAAAAATTCGTTCGAGTTATAATTTGGCTGGAATAAGTTTTTCGCCAAAACAATTAGCCGAAGAAATAAAAAAACATATTCCCGAATTTACTATTTCATATAAACCCGATTCGCGGCAGCAGATAGCAGATAGCTGGCCTCAAAGCATTGATGATGCAGAAGCAAAAAATCATTGGGGCTGGAAACTAAAATATGATTTAACAGGAATGACAACAGATATGATTGTGAATTTGAAACAAATGTTGGTAAAGGGTTAAAAAAATCCTTTTAGTTTTTCATTTTTTGCGAAACCTATATTTTTTTTATTCGTAAAGGGTTTAAACAAATAAAAGTTTATCGCTTTTATTATAGATTTAGTCTAAAATCAATAAGAGGTAAAAAATTAAATTGTAAATTAGTGTTCTAAATAATTGTTAAACAAGTTAGGATGAAAAAAATTGTTTTGATAGTATTATTTATTACCTGCAAAATAGCCATTGCCCAATCCTATGAGTTGGTTGGTAAGGATACGATTAACCTTACTGACGATCAAGGAAAACGTCAAGGGAAGTGGGTTATTTTCAACAAAATGGTTCATAGACCAGATTATACAGATGATCAAAAAGTAGAAGAGGGAAATTATAAGGACAGTAAAAAAATGGGGACTTGGAAGGAATATTATCCTAACAATAACCTCAAAAATAAAATTACATACGAAAATAATCGTCCAAGTGGTTACGCAATAATGTATCACGAAAATGGAAAAATAAAAGAAGAAGGTACTTGGAAAAACAACCGCTGGCAAGGAGATTATAAATTGTACTACGATAATGGTCAAGTACAACAAGAATTCAAATTTAATCCTCAATCAGGAAAAAGAGAAGGTGACCAAAAGTATTACTACGAAAATGGACAAGTGATGATGGAAGGTAGCTGGGCTGATGGTCAAGAAGCTGGAGTAATAAAAGAGTACTACGAAAATGGTGATATAAAAGCCGAGAAAAATTTCAATGGTGGAAATATTGATCCTGCAACATCTAAAACCTATGAACCTAAAAAACCAATTGTAAAAATTCCAGAAGCACCAGTTGAAGCACCTCCAATTGTTCCTCAAAAAACAGAAAAAGATAATTTAGGTAAAGTATTTTCAGGAGAAGGTTATTGGAAACTTTATAATCAAAACAAACAAGTTTCTAAAGATGGAACATTCAGTAAAAATCGTTTGATTGATGGAAAAGTTTACTACTACAACAACGATGGAATATTGACACGTATTGCCATTTATAAAAATGGAAAATATGTGGGAGATAGTGTTATAGAAGAATAAATACTTTCCCAAAAATCTTAAAAAACTTAATACCTTTGGACTTATGAAAATTTCATAAGTCCTTTTTATTTTTAATAAATCTATGCAAGACCAACTTTTTATTTACAATACACTTTCGCGAACAAAAGAAAAATTTGAACCCATAAATAAAGGAATGGTTGGTTTGTATGTTTGTGGACCTACCGTTTATAGTGATGTTCATTTGGGAAATTGCCGAACATTTATTTCATTCGATTTAATTTATCGTTACTTATTGCATTTAGGATTTAAAGTTCGATATGTGCGCAACATTACTGATGCTGGGCATTTGGAAGGCGACCGTGATGAAGGCGATGATAAATTTGCAAAAAAAGCAAAGCTAGAACAAGTGGAACCAATGGAAATTGTTCAAAAATATACATTAGGTTTTCACGATGTGATGCGCGAATTTAATACACTTCCGCCAAGCATAGAACCAACAGCAACGGGTCATATCTGTGAACAAATAGAAATGATTAAAGAAATAATTGAAAACGGATTTGCTTATGTTGTAAATGGAACAATATATTTTGATGTAGAAAAATACAATGAAAAATTTCCTTATGGACAACTTACAAATCGCAAGTTAGAAGACCTTTTGGAAGGAACGCGAGAATTAAGTGGACAAGATGAAAAGCATGGTCGCTTGGATTTTGCTTTGTGGATTGCTGCTAAACCAGAAACATTAATGAAGTGGCTTTCGCCTTGGGGATGGGGTTTTCCTGGTTGGCACATCGAATGTTCGGCAATGAGCAGTAAATATTTAGGCGACACTTTTGATATTCACGGAGGTGGAATGGATTTGCAAGCAACGCATCATACCAATGAAATAGCGCAATCTCAAGCGTGTAAACATAAATCTCCAGTAAATTATTGGATGCATACAAATATGCTAACTGTAAATGGTGTGCGAATGAGCAAGAGTGCAGGAAATGGTTTTTTGCCTGAAGAATTATTTTCAGGAAATCATCCTTTATTAGAAAAAGGTTATAGTCCAATGGCTGTGAAATTTTTTATGATGCAAACACATTATAGAAGCACACTCGATTTTTCAAATGATGCATTACAAGCTTCCGAAAAAGGTTATGCTCGATTAATGAATGCTATTAAAACATTAGATAATTTAAAAACTTCAGAAACATCTACTTCAAACATTAAGGAATTAGAACAAAAATGTTACGAAGCAATGAATGATGATTTTAATGCACCTGTTTTGGTTGCAAATTTATTTGAAGCAGTTCGTATCATTAATTCGGTGAACGATAGCAAAGAAACTATTACAGCAGATGATTTAATTTTATTAAAAAAATTAATGAACGATTTTGTGTTTGATGTTTTAGGATTCAAATCCGAAAACTCAAACTCCTTAAACGATAAGGCTTTGCAAGGGGTAATGGAAATTATTTTAGATATTAGAAAAGATATAAAAGCAAAAAAAGATTTTGCAGCATCGGATAAATTACGTGATGAATTAAACAAAGTAAATATTACAATTAAGGATACAAAAGATGGCGTTACTTGGTCAGTTCAAGAATAAAATAAATTTATTTTTCACATTTTCTATTTCACTTATTGTTGTTTCTTGTAATAACGAAACAAATCAACCGAAAGAAAATACTGTTAAAGCAGTTGCAATAAAAAAAATTGAAACACCTAATTTCAATGCTGATTCGGCTTATGCTTATGTAAAAGCACAAGTTGATTTTGGACCAAGAATTCCAGGTACACCAGCACATGCAAAGTGTGCTGAATATTTAGTTTCAAAATTAAAATCCTATGGTTTTGAAGTGAATATTCAAAATGGAACAGTACAAACATTTGATAAAAAAAAATTTAATTTAAAAAATATAATTGCACAATTTAATCCTTCTGCTCAAAGTAGAATATTGCTTTGTTCGCATTGGGATACACGTCCTTGGGCAGATTCGGATAAAAAAGATAAAGACAAACCTTTTGATAGTGCTAATGATGGACCAAGTGGAGTTGGAGTAGAAATGGAAATTGCTCGTCAAATAAAAATTGCTAAACCCAATATTGGTGTGGATATTATTTATTTTGATATGGAAGATTATGGCGAAGATGGCGGAGAACAAGAAACTTGGTGTTTAGGAACTCAATATTGGATGAATAATATTTATCCTGCAAATTATTTTGCAAATTTTGGAATTTTGTTGGATATGGTTGGCGCTCCGAATGCAATGTTTCCGAAAGAAAATAATTCAGTAGAACTTGCATCTTCTTCAGTAGATAAGGTTTGGAAAATTGCAAGTGATATTGGTTATGGCAATTATTTCGTTCCTCAAAAACAACAATTTGTTGGAATTGACGACCACATATTTGTGAATAAAGCAGGGATTCCGTGTATTGATATTATTGAATATAATCAGGCATCTGGTGGCTTTGGAGATTATCATCACACACATAAAGATAATATGGATATTATTGATAAAAACACATTAAAAGCAGTTGGGCAAACACTTTTAGAAGTTATTTATCAAGAGAAGTAACTATTTTGATTTGAAAAAAATTCTCATCATACGTTTTAGTTCCATTGGCGATATTGTTTTAACTACGCCTGTAATCCGCTGTTTAAAGGAACAACAGCCGAATGTTGAAATTCATTATCTTACCAAAAAATCGTTTAAAGCAATTTTGGAAAACAATCCTTATGTTTCAAAAATTCACACAATTAATAAAAATATTAGCGAAATTATTGATGAGCTAAAAAAAGAAAATTTTGATTTTGTTGTTGATTTACATAACAATTTACGTTCATCTCAAGTGAAATTAAAATTGAAAAAAAAATCCTCAACCTTTAAAAAATTAAATTTTAAAAAATGGATTTTAGTAAATTTTAAAATCAATAAAATGCCCGCAATGCATATAGTTGATAGGTATTTACAAACTGTTGAGCAATTTGGAATAAGCAATGATAAAAACGGTTTGGATTATTTTATTCCATCGAAAGATGAAATAAAAATGGAGATGCTTCCTGTTACACATCAAAATGGATATATAGGTTTTGTGATTGGTGCAAAACATTTTACAAAACAATTGCCAATCGAAAAAATAATTTCCATTTGTAAAAATCAACTACAACCAATTGTTTTATTAGGAGGAAAAGAAGATGTTGAACTCGCTACAATAATTGAAAAAGCACTTGGTGAAAAAATTTATAATGCTTGTGGAAAATATAATTTGAATCAATCGGCATCAATTATTAAACAAGCAGAAAAAATAATTACACACGATACAGGTTTGATGCACATTGCAGCAGCATTTAAAAAACAAATTATTTCTGTGTGGGGAAGCACCGTTCCCGATTTTGGTTTTACGCCCTATTTGCCAAATGAAAATTCAAAAATTGTGGAGGTGAAAAATTTATCTTGCCGTCCTTGTTCTAAAATAGGTTACAACAAATGTCCAAAAGCACATTTTAAATGTATGATGGAAATTGATGAAGCTTCCTTTTGATTTTAAATTTCTTGCCAAACAATATCTGTTTTGTTTTCAAGAATGGTAGAAAAATTCATTCTTGCAGGCACATCTAAAAACGGATATGTAACCTTTGAAAGGTATAGCCCTTGAGGATGTGCAGGAATTATCAATTTTGGATTTTCTTGTGTTTTTAAACAATGTTCAAATTCCTCAACCGAAAATTCTCCTTTGCCAATTTCTAAAAATTTACCAACTAAAATTCGAATCATGCATTTCAAAAATCTGTTAGAAGAAATTTGAAATCGAAGTTTATCTCCGTTATTATCAACAAATAATTTTGCTGCTGTTATATTGCAAATTGTAGAATTATGCTTGTCGGGAGATTTGCAAAACGTGCGATAATTGTTGTATTTGGGAAGTAAAGAAACCGCTTCTTGCATTTTTTTGTAATCCAAATTTTTCAAAAAATACAAGGAACTAACAGTACTCAAAAAAGGATCTTTGTAAGTATGAATAAAATAATCATAGGTTCTTTTCACAGCATCAAAACGTGCATGTTGAGAATCTTCTACTTCTATAATGTCAAATATTGCAATGTCTGTTGGCAGTATTTTATTCAAACGAAATTTTAAATCAAAATTCCACTTTTCATTTACATCAAAATGAAAAAAATATTGACTTGCATTTACTTGTGCATCTGTTCTTCCGCATCCAACAATGGTTATAGGAGTTTTAAAAATTTTACTAATGGCTGTTTCCAAAACTTCTTGAACAGTTGTAACACCCAACTGCCTTTGCCAACCACGATAATTAAATCCGTGATAACCTATGTGAACAAAATATCTCAATGTTTTTATAATTTCTATACACTCAAATATAATTTAAATTTAGAACAACAATCTATGATTTCGTTTTAGTCAGTATTGTGTTTTTAATTATCTTTGCATTAGTTCTTTATTACTTATCAAGAAAGGTGGAGGGATTGGCCCTGCGAAACCTTAGCAACCCTTTTAGAAATGGGAAATTAAAAATGAAGAATTAAAAATGCAATGCCATTCTTAATTTCTAATTCTTAATTCTTAATTCCAAAAAAGGTGCTAACTCCAATTCTGCATTTGCAGAAACAGATAAGACGAAATAGATTTATAAATAGTAATTATATAAAATCTCTTCGGCTTTGGCTGAAGAGATTTTTTTTTGAAATTAATTGAATACAAATTTGAATATGTCTGATATAAGAAAAGAATTAGAAAAAAGAATTTTAGTAATTGATGGTGCAATGGGCACTATGATTCAGCAATACAAGCTGGAAGAAAAAGATTACAGAGGAAAACGATTTGCTGATTGGCATAAAGATGTAAAAGGCAACAATGATTTGCTTTCCATTACACAACCCCAGATTATTAAAGCTATTCACAAGGAATATTTAAAAGCAGGCGCAGACATCATTGAAACCAATACTTTCAGCGGAACATCAATTGCAATGGCTGATTACGATATGCAAGAATTTGTTTATGAATTAAATTATCAATCAGCAAAAATTGCTAAAGAAGCTGTGAAAGAATTTCTTGCAGATACTTCTCCCCTCTCCTTTGGAGAGGGGCAGGGGGTGAGGTTTGTTGCCGGAGCAATCGGTCCAACCAACCGAACACTTTCGCTTTCACCAAACGTAAACGACCCCGGATTTCGTGCCACTACTTTTGATAAAATGGTGATTGCCTATACCGAACAAGTAAAAGGATTGATTGATGGAGGCGCAGATTTATTATTAATTGAAACAATTTTTGATACCCTCAATGCAAAAGCTGCTTTGTTTGCAATTCAAAATTATTGCGAAAGCATCAACTTAAAAATGCCTGTAATGGTATCTGGAACGATAACAGATGCAAGCGGAAGAACATTATCAGGGCAAACTACAGAAGCATTTTTAAATTCTTTATCACACGTTGATTTATTAAGCATAGGTTTGAATTGCGCTTTGGGAGCCAAAGATATGCGACCCTATCTCGAAGAACTTTCTGCGAAAGCTCCGTTTTATGTAAGTGCTTATCCCAATGCTGGTTTGCCCAATCAGTTTGGAGAATACGATGAAGATGCACATACAATGGGACATCAAATTGAAGATTTTTTGCAGGCCGGTTTTTTAAATATAGTAGGTGGTTGTTGCGGCACTACACCAGATCACATAAGGGGTATTGCTGAATTAGCAAAAAATGCAAAGCCTAGAAAAAAACCAACACCTGACACACTCCTTCATTTAAGCGGATTAGAGCCGCTCACACTTCGTCCAGAAAGTAATTTTATGAATGTGGGCGAACGAACAAATGTTACAGGCTCAAAAAAATTTCTACGTTTAATCAAAGAAAATAATTTTGATGAAGCACTCTCCATTGCCCGCGAACAGGTCGAAGGAGGAGCACAAGTGATTGATATAAATATGGATGAAGGAATGTTGGATAGCGAAGCAGCTATGACAAAATTCTTAAATCTGATTGCTTCCGAACCAGATATTTCGCGTGTTCCTATTATGATTGATTCTAGTAAATGGAGCGTGATTGAAGCAGGATTAAAATGTGTGCAAGGAAAAGCAATTGTAAATTCAATTTCACTAAAAGAAGGTGAAGAAAAATTTATTGAGTATGCACATAAAATAAAACAATACGGTGCAGCGCTTATTGTGATGGCATTTGATGAAGTTGGACAAGCAGATACATTACAACGTAGAAAAGATATTTGTAAACGAGCTTATGATATTTTAGTTCACAAAGTAAAATTTCCTCCTCAAGATATTATTTTCGATCCTAATATATTCCCTGTTGCTACTGGGATGGAAGAGCATCGCTTAAATGCACTCGATTTTTTTAATGCGACAAAATGGATAAAAGAAAACTTACCGTATGCAAAAGTAAGTGGTGGAGTTAGCAATGTTTCCTTCTCTTTCAGAGGTAACGACCACGTGCGCGAAGCAATACATTCAGCATTTTTATTTCACGCGATTAAGCACGGAATGGATATGGGCATTGTAAATCCTGCGCAATTAGTGGTGTATGATGATATTGATAAAACACTTTTAACATTGGTTGAAGATGTATTGCTGAATAGAAATGATGATGCTACAGAGCGATTGGTAGAACACGCAGAATCATTGAAAGGTATAACAAAAGAGAAAACAGAAAAAGATGAAGCCTGGCGCAAAGCTAATGTTGAGGAGCGATTGAGCTATGCATTGGTAAAAGGAATTGTAGAATATATTGATGCTGATACCGAAGAAGCGCGCTTAAAATTAGGCAGACCACTGCACGTGATTGAAGGACCTTTAATGGATGGGATGAACATTGTAGGTGATTTATTTGGACAAGGGAAAATGTTTTTACCACAAGTTGTAAAAAGTGCGCGTGTAATGAAAAAAGCAGTTGCCTACTTGGAACCCTATCTTTTGGCAGAAAAGGAAGCAAATAAAAAAGCAGGAATCGTTGGAAATGGCAGAACAAACGCTGGTAAAATTTTAATGGCAACTGTAAAAGGTGATGTACACGATATTGGTAAAAACATTGTCGGTGTTGTATTAGCGTGTAACAATTATGAAATTATTGATTTGGGTGTAATGGTTTCCGCAGATAAAATTTTGGAGGAAGCGAAAAAATTTAATGTTGATATTATTGGATTAAGCGGATTAATCACGCCATCATTGGATGAAATGGTTCACGTTGCAAAAGAAATGGAACGATTAAATTTTAAAACACCATTGCTCATTGGTGGTGCTACAACTTCTAAAGTTCATACTGCAGTAAAAATTGCACAGCATTATTCTGGTGCTGTTGTACACGTGAATGATGCAAGTAAATCGGTACCTGTTGCGAGTAGCTTGATTTCAGAAGAGTTGCGCGATGCGTTTATGAAAGATGTTACGAAAGATTATGACCGAGTTCGTGAACAGAATAAAAATGCACAATCTTCAACTAAATTTATTTCGATTGAAGAAGCTCGTCAAAATAAATTTTCAATTGATTGGAATAAAACAGAAATAGTAAAACCGAAATTTATTGGCACCAAAAAATTTGATGCTTACGATTTATCTGAAATAGCCGAATACATTGACTGGACACCTTTCTTTATTTCTTGGGAAATGAAAGGTTCTTATCCGAAAATTTTGAAAGATGCAACAAGAGGTGCTGAAGCACAAAAATTATTTGATGATGCACAAAAAATGTTGAAGCAAATTATTTCTGAAAAATGGTTAACTGCAAAAGCGGTGATTGGAATTTATCCTGCGAATAGTGTTGGGGATGATATTTTTCTTAATGAAAATGAAATGATGTTTCATACATTAAGACAGCAAACAAAAAAACCAGCAGGACAATATAATGTGGCACTTTCAGATTTTCTGAAACCAAAAAATATTAGCGTCATTTCGAGTGAGGAACGAATGAAGCAATCTCAAAAAAATGGAGATTCCTTCGCTTCGCTCGGAATGACAGATTATGTAGGGTGTTTTGCCCTCTCCACTGGTTTTGGAATTGACAAACACGTTGCGCGTTTTGAAAAAGATCACGATGATTATTCTGCAATTATGTTGAAAGCATTGGCTGATAGACTTGCAGAAGCATTCGCAGAATTGATGCATAAAAAAGTGCGTAAAGAATTATGGGGATATGCTGCAAATGAAAATTTAGCCAATGAAGATTTGATTAAAGAAGAATATGCAGGCATTCGTCCCGCACCTGGTTACCCTGCACAACCAGACCATACTGAAAAAAATACGATATGGAAATTGTTAGATGTAGAAAAAAATATTGGATTAACACTTACTGAAAGCTTGGCGATGTTTCCGACTGCGGCAGTTAGCGGATTATACTTTTCTCATCCTGAATCACATTATTTTGGAATTGGAAAAATTGCCAAAGACCAAGTAGAAGATTATGCAAAACGAAAGGGATTGGCTGTGGCAGATGCAGAAAAATGGTTAGGACCAAATCTTGCTTATTAAAATATCGCTCATTGCTGAGCGAGATTTTACAATTCATCTTTTAATTTCTCTCTGAATTTGCCAAATACATTTGTAGCTGAGTAATACTATTCAAAACAGAATAATTGCTATAAAGTCCAATTTTATCAATCTCAATACTTAATATAGATTGTTCAAGAGGAACTTTTTTTGTGCTTAAAGTATTGTATTGCGTTATATCTGTTTTCAAGTCAGAGAATAATTTTAGTCCTCCTCCTTCATCAAAAAAACCAGATCCAAGTCCTCCTTCTTCTATCAGTATATCCTGCTCTTCAAAATCTTTTGGAATTGATTTTTGATTAATTGCATTTTCAATAATTCTACTTTTAATTTGTTGACATTTAGTATTAATATCATCAACTAATTTCTTTGTTTCCGCAGAATCATTCATCTGTTGCTGCATTTGTGCTAATAATTCTTCACTTTGAACATAGTTATACATTTTTATCTGTAGCTGCTTTCTAGCAGGTCTTGTATTTATTAAAGTAAACTGCAAACCAATTATCATTACTAATAATATAGATGAAGTAATTGTGTTCACTCTTGTTTCTGGTTTGCGTATGCCTGTAAAAAAATAGATTGGCAGGAAAACAAAAGATGCCAATGAGATAGAAGAAAATAAAAGCATATCTGCACCAGGCCAGTGCATTACTTTAAACAAAACAAAATTGCAAAATAATATTCCTACAATTGTTCCAAGAAAAAGAATTAATTTATCTGCCTTCAGACTAATCTCTTTGTTTTTTAATATTGCCATTAGTGGAAGAAATACCAAACTGGAAATTACAATTCCTAATACTAGTAAAGCACTTGCGCCAGGCCAGTGCATTATTTTAAAAAATGACCCAAATAATAGCATTGCAACGGAAATTGTACCGCTGACTGTCATTGATTTTTTCATAGCATAATAGTTTTTAAAGGTTAATAATAAAATGGTTTCTTCTTCTATTTCTTTCAATTCCTTTTTAAAAAATTTTGGAATTGTTTTTTTGTAGAAACTTTCAAAGTTGCCATTCGGTTCAAGTTCACATTCAATTACACAACAAATATGATCCAGAAGGTTTAGCTGCAGGTCCTCCATCTCAACACCGCGATGTTTGATATCGTTGAGAATAAAATCTATTTGTTTTTCACTCAATGTGTACATTATCCTACTTGTGGTTTTATGTCAAGTAAAAATTTCATTGTATTGATATAGTCAATAAACTCATTGACTTTTTCATTTGCATTTTGTTTTCCTTTTGGAGTAAGCGTGTAATATTTTCTTACTCGTTTTCCAATATTTACTACTTCGGTAGTTACTACACCATCTTTTTCTAAAGCGTGAAGTGTTGGATAAAGTGCACCTTCTGTAATTTGAATTTTATCACTTGTTAATTCTTTTACTTTTTGAGTAATTTCATAACCATACATTTGTTTTGTTTCTGATAATAGTTTTAAAACAATTGTTTTTAAAGTGCCTTTTATGAGTTCTGATGAATACATTTTATAAATTTGTTGGTGAATAGATAACGCAAACATACATAAGAATATTATGTATCTGACTATTATGTATTAAGAATATATGTAAAGTGTTGATTGTCAGTTAATTTAATTTTATAAAATTCAATGAGTGAAGGTAAATTAGTACGATTAAAGCATCTTCAACAACTTTTGAAGATTGAACGCGATGAAGATTTTGAGCAATACAAAATTCATTTTTCTCGAAATAATATTAATTATAGAAAGCAAAATGGTGTAACGTGGTATCCTGTAATTATTACCAATGTGGAGATTGGGCTTGGCGAATATTTATCCATTGATATAGAACGAACATCAAATCATAACGAACCGCATAAATTTTCGGGAGGAAAAACAGCGGCACTTTTTTCTAACAATCATCCGGATGCAAAACATATCAATGGAACAATTAAAATTCTTTCGCCAAACAAATTGCGTTTATCCTTAACCATTGATGAATTGCCCGATTGGTGTGATGATGGTAAACTTGGAATTAATTTATTGTTTGACGAATCGAGTTACAAAGAAATGGATATTGCATTGCAAAAAGTAATCAATGCAAGCAACAATCGTTTGGCACATTTGTGCGATGTGATGTACGAAATAAAACTTCCTGTTTTTGATAAAGTAGATGAATCGCTAAAAATTACTGGACTAAACAAATCGCAAAACAATGCAGTGCAAAAAATAATAGCTGCAAAAGATATTGCTATTATTCACGGACCGCCAGGAACAGGAAAAACAACCACATTGGTACAAGCTATTCGCCAAACATTAAAAATAGAAAAACAAATTTTAGTGTGTTCGCCCAGCAATACAGCCGTGGATTTGCTTACCGAAAAATTACATCGAGAAGGAATCAATGTGCTGCGATTGGGAAATCCTGCAAGAGTTTCGGACGATGTGATGAACAATACATTAGATGCAAAAATTGCTTCGCATCAATCGTACAAAGATTTAAAATCATATAGAAAAACGGCTGAAGAATATTTTAGAATGGCTGGCAAATACAAGCGCACCTTTGGAAGAGAAGAACGTGAACAACGACAATTGTTTTATCAAGAAGCTAGAAAAATATTAAACGAAGCCAGAGTTTTAGAAGATTATATTCTCAACGAACAATTTGATAAAGCACAAGTAATTGCTTGCACACCTGTTGTGTCGGCAAACAGAATGATGCGCGATAAACAATTTTCAACCCTGTTTATAGACGAAGCTGCACAAGCATTAGAGCCAATGTGTTGGATTCCTATTTCGAGAAGTAACAGAGTGATTTTTGCAGGCGATCATTTTCAATTACCACCAACTGTGAAATCAAAAAAAGCAGAAGATGCTGGATTAAAAGCTACTTTGTTTGAACAATGTATGCAAATAGAAAATGCTTCGGTAATGCTAAACACGCAATACCGTATGCACGAAAACATTATGAATTTTTCGAACAAGCAATTTTATGAAAATAATTTATTGGCAGATGTTTCGGTAAAAGATACACGATTGAGTTACGATGAAAACGAGCACTTGCTTTACACACCATTTGATTTTATTGATACTGCTGGTTGTGGTTTTTCGGAAATTACAAATCCAGAAAGTTTGAGTACAGCCAATCCTGAAGAAGCAATATTGCTTATCAATCATTTGAAAAGTTTGATTGAACAATACGAGAAAAGTAATTCACAAAATAAAAAACTTACAATAGGAATAATTTCTCCTTACAAAGAACAAGTTCAATATATTACCAATAAAATAAATGAAGATGAATTTTTCAAAAATTATCTTTCACAAATTGCTATAAAAACGATTGATGGATTTCAAGGACAAGAACGAGATGTAATTTATATTAGCATGGTTCGTTCAAATGATAGAATGGAAATTGGTTTTTTGAGCGATACACGAAGAATGAATGTGGCACTTACCCGTGCAAAGAAAAAATTAGTTGTTATTGGCGACAGTGCTACGCTTGGAAATCATCCGTTTTACAAAAACTTTTTTGATTATACTGATGCTATTGATGCTCACAAAAGTGCTTGGGAGTTTTTGCAATAAAATAGGATAGGAAATAAAAATTTCAAATAATTGCAAATTACGTTCTATATCCAATCCAATTAATTAAATTTGCGAGATGCAAAAAAATAAAATAAAATACCTAACATTTTTATTTTTCATTTCTGTGCTAAAAATAAATGCACAGGAACCTGTTCAAGCAAAAACATGGACATTGGAAGAATGTATTGATTACGCATTGAAAAATAATATTCAAGTAAAACAATCGCAATTAAATAATGATTTATCGCATGTAAATCTTGTTCAAAGCGAAGGTGCCCTGTTACCTTCTATTAGTGGAAATGCATCTCATTCTTATAATATTGGTAGAACAATTGACCGCTTTACAAATCAATTTGCCGATTCAAAAGTATTGTCTCAAAACCTTTATTTGAGTGGCGATTTGACTTTGTTTAGTGGCTTTCAAAATATTAATTCGATAAAAGAAAATCGTTATAATTATTTGGCGAGTAAATATGATATTGATAAAATGAAAAATGATATTTCGTTGAATATTGCCACTGCTTATTTGCAAGTATTGTACAACATTGAACTACTTGAAAATGCAAAAAATCAAATGGGATTAACAGATGCACAAGTGGAACGTACAAAAAAATTAGTAGAAGCAGGTTCTGCCGCAAAAGGCTCTTTGCTTGATATCCAAGCACAATTAGCAACAGAAGAATTAAATGTTACCAATGCTCAAAATCAGTTGGATATTTCTTATTTGTCATTAGCACAATTGTTAAATTTAAGTTCCGCAGATGGTTTTTCTATTGTAAAACCAAAGATAGAAGGAGCAAACGAATCGTTAGTTACCTCAAATCCTAATCAAATATTTGCAACAGCATCAAGCAATTTGCCCGAAATAAAAAGTGCAGAACTAAAAGTAAAAAGCGCAAAAAAAGCAGTTGATGTGGCTTGGGGAGGATTGAGTCCACGTTTATCTTTTAGTGCATCTTATGGTACGGGTTATTCTGGTGCAAGTAAGCAACAGGTTGGAAGTCCTAATCTACAATATGCACCTAACGGAGAATTTACTTCGGGTAATGATACTGTTTTTGCTCCTTACAATGCAAACACAAATTATCAAACAATTCCATCATCTGAACAATTTAAAAACAATGTGAATAAATCATTTGGATTTTATTTAACAGTTCCAATTTTTAATCGCTTGCAAACAAAAACATCTATTGATAGAGCACGTATTCAAAAAATGAGCGCTGAACTTACTGTGGAATCAACCAAATTACAAATTCAAAAAAATATTCAACAAGCGTATGCTGATGCAAATGCAGGATTGAAAAAATACAATGCAAGTTTGAAAAATGTAGATGCAATTCAGGAATCATTCAAATACACCGAACAAAAATTTAATGTTGGTATGGTAAATACAAATGATTACAACACAGCAAAAAACAAACTGATAAAAGCACAAAGTGATTTGCTACAAGCAAAATATGAATTTGTATTCAAAACCAAAGTGCTTGATTTTTATCAAGGAAAACCGTTGAAATTTTAATTTTTTCTTCGTCAAACAAGAACTAAAAAATAAAAAAATGAAAAAAATAATTTGGATTATTATTGCCGGAGTTGTTGTTTTAATAGCAGTTGTGATGCTAAAAAGTTTTTCAAGTAACGAGGCAACTTCTGTAACTACCGAAAAAGCACAAAGAAGAAGCATTATAGAAACTGTTTCAGCCAATGGAAAAATTCAACCAGAAGTTGAACTAAAAATTAGTTCAGATGTTTCGGGTGAAATAGTTGAATTGTATGTAAAAGAAGGCGACCAAGTAAAAAAAGGAGATTTGCTTTGTAAAATAAATCCTTTGATTTATGAATCGAATATGACAAGAATGATTGCAACATTAAATGGAACTAAATCAAATTTAGCAAATTCAAAAGCACGTTTAGAACAAATAAAAGCATCTTTTGTAAATGCAGAAGCATCGTATCAACGCAATAAAAAATTATTTGACCAAGGAGCAATTTCTCAATCCGATTTTGATGCATCAAAAGCCGCTTACGAAGGCGCAAAAGCTGATGTGAAAGGTGCAGAGGACAATGTAGAAGCATCTGATTACAACGTAAAAAGTACGGAAGCATCGTTGAAAGAAGCAACAGATAATTTAGCAAAAACAAATATTTATTCGCCAGTAAATGGAACTGTTTCAAAATTGAATAAAGAAAAAGGCGAACGTGTGGTGGGAACTGCTCAAATGGAAGGAACAGAAATTATGCGTCTTGCAAATTTGAATGAAATGGAAGTGAGTGTTGATGTAAACGAAAATGATATTGTGCGAGTTAGCAATGGCGACACTTCATTGATTGAAGTGGATGCATATTTGGATAGAAAATTTAAAGGTGTGGTTACTGAAATAGCAAATTCTGCTAATACAACAGGTGTTACAGCCGATCAGGTTACAAATTTTGTAGTAAAAATTCGTATTCTCCAAGAATCATATCAAGACTTAATTGATATAAATAAAAACATTGCGCCATTTCGTCCAGGAATGAGTGCAACAGTGGATATTCAAACAAAAAAAGCAAACAATATTATTTCGGTTCCAATACAAGCAGTTACTACACGCACTGATAGTAGCGCATTTCAACAAGATGAAATGAAAAACAAAGGAGAAGAAAATGATGATGAAGTGGTAGTGAAAAATGCAAATGATGAAAAGAAAAACGATAAAAAAGAAATGCTAAAAGTGGAAGAATGTGTGTTCTTATTTGCAGATGGAAAAGCAAAAATGATAAAAGTGAAAACAGGAATTCAAGACAACAATTTTATAGAAGTTACAGAAGGAATAAAAGAAAATGATGAAGTAATTTCTGGTCCATACAATGCTATTTCAAAACTTTTAAAAGAAGGAATGGATGTTAAGAAAGTTGATAAATCGGAATTGTTTTCTGCGCCTAAAAAATAAAATTTAGTTTAGTTCATCGTGGCAATAATTTTAAATCTTGAAACTGCAACTACTGTTTGTAGCGTGTCATTAGCTAAAGATGGCGAATTACTTTTTTTAAAAGAACAAAATGGCAATTATTCCCATGCCGAAAATTTAACATTGTTTATTCAGGATGTTTTATCGCAAGCACAAATTAGTATTTCCAATATTGATGCAATAGCTGTTAGCAAAGGTCCTGGTTCTTATACTGGATTGCGAATAGGAGTGAGCACCGCAAAAGGCTTGTGCTATTCACTAAACAAGCCACTAATTGCAGTTGATACATTAAAATATTTAGCATTGTCAGTTTCAGAAAAGCAAAAAAATAAAACTTCAAAAACATTGTTTTGTCCAATGCTTGATGCTCGAAGAATGGAAGTGTACTGCGCATTGTACGATATTGAAAATAATGAAATACAAAAAACAAGCGCTGAAATAATTGATGAAAATTCGTTTTCAAATTTGTTGAAAGAAAATACAATTTATTTTTTTGGAGATGGTGCCGAAAAATGCAAATCAGCCTTGTCTCAAAATACAAATGCAATTTTTTTAGATACTATTTTTCCTTCAGCAAAAAATATGATTCAACTTTCGGAACAAGCATTTTTAAAAAATACATTTGAAGACATTGCTTATTTTGAACCTTTTTATTTAAAAAATTTTATTGCAGGAAAAAAGAAAGAAGCCTCTCAATAAAATGTATAAACATATTTTACAATTCCAATCGAAGCATTTTTAAAATCTCTATTGATATGTGATTTTATTAATTTTTTTTCATCAAATAAATAGCTCGTTTCATTTAGTAATTCAGAATTTTTATGTTTTTTTTCCGAAAGAATAGTTCCATCAGTATCAAATTCAAAAACATTTTCCTCTTTTTGATTTCCGTTGCTATTACTACTGTAAGTGCGTTTTATAGTATTTCCCCGATTATTATATTCGTAATTAATTTGTTCAAACATCCAACTCACAATGAAGTTGTAATTTTCAGAAATTTTATTGCCAGCACTATCATAATTAATAATTGCACTTTTATATTCTCTGCCTTCATCATTCAAACATTTCTTTTTTATTTGTGTAGGAGTTAGCGTTTCATATTGAAATGTTTCCGTTGATAAAATTGATTGTACACCCAATTTGAATTCATTTTTATTTTCACTCACATTCGTTTCCTTACAATGCAATTCGCTTTTTATTTTTCCTGCCTCATTGTATTCATAATAATAAGCATCATAATAATCATCACTTTTGGTTCGCTTGCCAATTAAGCGATTGAGCGAATCATAAAATATTGTTGCGAAAATAGTATCGTTTAAATATTTGTTAATCGTTCTGGTTGTAGCTGGTCTCAAAACTCTTCCTCTTCTTACAATTGCGGGAACATCTATTTCTTGTTGCTGAACAGAGTTTAAAATAGTATAATAATATTTTGTTACTCTACCTAATGTATCAAATTCAAAATTTTGTGTAGCTCCTTTGTCAATAATTAAATCGCCATCGGGCTTATCTGCAATTACAAGTGTGATGTTTTTTATTTTATTTTGCTTTACTACATTTTTATTGAAATTCATCGAACCAACAGCAATATCAACAGGTTGGGAGGTAATGAGTTGTGCCACACCTGATAATGTTACAATAAAAAAAATATATGTAGTAAAAAATTTTTTCAATTTTTAATTTGTTTCAAAGCAAGTTCAACTTCTTTCACTGGTAGTAAACAGGTTTTGTTTTGGCAAACATAAATGAGTGTTTCATTTTTTACAAATCTGTTTTTTAGCAATGGCAATGAACTTTCAGTTTCACTTCCTGCAAATATCACATTTGGTAAGTAATGTTTTTGTAATGCTTTGAATTTTTCATGAACAGATTTACCAACAATTGCAATTTCATAAAAAGGTTGTGTAAACCATAGTAATAGAATTGCCCAATTGCTGTAACCTGCACCATAACTAACAATTTCGGAAAGAACATTATTCAACATTTTTTTACTCGTATCAATGTA
>JAYTXX010000063.1:0-20776 GCA_043742725.1 Bacteroidota bacterium
TTACATAATTCATTTTCATTGGAAATAATTGTGTAGAATCCATTTTTTCGTAATTCGCAAAACGAGCATCAAAACTTCTATCGGGATTAAATTCATAAAATAAAATTCGTGCAATTTTAAATGTTTCGGGCGAAAGATAAATACTTTGCACAGGCTCTTTCATTTCTTTTCCTTTTGTCATCACTCTGCGAAGCTTATATTTTCTAATAGTTCCAAGTGTGTATTGACAATTATCTACTCCAGCTTTTATTTTTTCATCTTCATCATAAAATTCTACACTATTACCAACAAGCAACGATTGCAAAATTTCATAATCCAATTCGGAGTTTAATAATTTGCTGATGTAAGCAAAGTCTCCTTTAAAATATTGACTTGTTATACTGTTGGTAAATTTCACCGAATCTTTTGTGATTAAAACTCTTGCTCCTTCAATTCCTAATTTAGAAATAGACATCCAAATAATGCTGTCTTTTTTTATTCGCAAAGAAACTGTAAATGAATTTGATGAACTATCTATAAGTGCTTCTGCGCTTATCTTTCCTTTAAATGTATGGAAGTGAAATTCTTTTGTTTTTAAATTTGTTGTCAATGCTTTTGAATTTTTGTAATCCAAAATACATTTAGTATTTGTAAGCATTATTTTTTTTTGATGTTTACACGATGTGAAAACAATTGAACCAAGTGTAAATAAAAAAAATAGGCGGAATGAATTGCCAAAAAAATTAAATGAATTTATTTTTAATGTGTTATTCATATAATTTTTTTTCGGCAATTTTTTTATCAATAAAAATACTTGCTCCTCCTGCCTTTTGTGCATCTATCCAATATTTCAAAGCATTTTCTGTATCGCCAAGTTTGTAAAGCACATCACCATAATGTTCCAACAAAGTTCCATTTCCTTTTCCTCCATTTTCCAACGCTTTGCCAATCCAAATTTTTGCATCATCGTACTTTTTCATTTGATATAAAATCCAACCATACGTATCTTGATACGAATTATTATTAGGCGAAAGCGCATTGCTTTTTTTCGACATTGCTTCAGCTTTATCTAAATTCACATTTCGCAACGAAAGATAATAAGCATAATTATTCATCACATAAGCATTTGCTGTATCGTTGTATAGAGCTTGCTCATAAGCAGAATCGGAAGCTGTATAGTTTTTTAATTGATTTTGTGCATCACCAATATTTGCATAAAATTGCGAGAGCAATAATTTATTATCATACACAAATTCTTTTCCTTCAGTGAGAATATCAACTGTTTCTTTGTAATTTTTCAATTGGCTATTTGCTGCACCATTAAAGAAATAAGGTAATGCTTGGTTCGGGAAAAGTTCAATTGCATCTTTGCTATCTTTTAGCATTGATTTAAAATCATCCAGTTCCGAATCAATAATTAACAACTGGCTCCATAATGCATACTTTTCTTTGTCCAACGCAATTGCTTTTCTGTATTGCATTCTGGCTTCTTCCCATTTTTTATCTCGATATAAAAAATCGCCATACATTGAAAATGCTTTTGCTTCATCAGCATGAACCTCTACAATTATTTTACACAATGTATCCGCATCTGGCTTAAGTTCTGCATAGGTTTCGGTAATTGTATAGTAGGATAAAAGTATTTTCACTTTTGTATCAATATCAAGTTCTTTACTTTTGAATGCAATTTTGATTTCATCAAAAGCTTTTTCATTTTGTTTTTGATTTCTATAATAATCTGCCAACGAAAGATGAACATACGCATTCGTTGGATCTACCGTTAGTAGTTCATTATACGTTGCCAACACTTTTTCGTTTTGTCCTTTATCTTGATACAGCTCTCCTAAAATTCCATAGTATTTTCCTTCTTTTGGAAATGTTTTAATTAATTTTTTTGCTTCTTCAATTGCTTTGTCTGTGTTTTTTGTAGCTCTATAAATTTTTATTTTTTGCATCGAAACATCTTCTGTAACTCCCATCTTTGTTTCAATTTTATCGTACACTTTTATCGCATCCATCACTTTGTTGCTATACAAATAAGCATTTGCAAGTTCGTATAGAAAATCTACTCTATCAGGATTGTTTTTTACCAAGCCTTCAAAAACTTTTGCTACTTCACTTGGCTGTTTTGTTCCTTTCAAACATTCGGCATAAAGCATTTGATACCACACATTTTTAGGTTCCAATAGTGCTGCTTTTTTGCTAAACACTAATGCTTGATTTTTGTTATTTTGAAATCCGTAAATGTTCGCTAATTCATATAAAGTAGCGGAACTCGAAGGATTTAGTTTTAATGCTTGTTCAAAATAGGTTTGCGCCAATTCATAATTTCCAAGCATTTTTTCTTTGGCAGCATCGAAAAACAAACGCTCAAAATTTATCTTGTCTTTGTCCGATAAATTATTTTGTGAAGAGTTAGCTTTTGTTTCTGAAACGGTTGTTTCTTTTGAGCTTTTACAAGACGTGAAAAAAACAGACACAAGCAAAAGGCAAGCGAATAAATAATAATAGTTGTTGAGATTTAATTTTTTCAATTTTTTGAATATCAATTTATTTTATCGAATTGTGCTATAATCACTAATGCTTACATCAGTTGATTTTCCTGTATATTCAGCATAATTACCAACCATTGCATTGCTTAATTCGGCATTTTTTATTTTGCTATTTGTTTGAATAATGCAATTTTTAATTGTTGAATTTTCAATAATTGTATTTTCTCCAATTGATGCGTGTGGACCAACAGTTGAATTAATTAGTTGAACACCTTCTCCAATAAAACAAGGTTCTATTATTGTTGAATTTTGGTTTGTAAATTTCGTTTTACGAATATCGTTTTTATTAAATTCTAAAATGCGAGAATTGGTATAAACGGTTGCGTCTTTGTTTCCGCAATCGAGCCATTCTGTTACTTTTCCAGGTGTGAATTTTGTCCCTTTGGCTTTCATATTTTCCAAAGCATTTGTCAATTGATATTCACCTTTTTCTTTGATGTCGTTGTCTAATAAATATTGTAATTCACTTCTCAAATAATCACCATCTTTGAAATAATAAATTCCAATAATTGCAAGGTCGGAAACAAATGTTTGTGGCTTTTCTACAAAATCGGTAATCACATTATTTGCATCTAATTTCACTACACCAAAAGGTTTTGGGTCATCTACTTTTTGAACCCAAATAATTCCTTCTTGCGATGAATCCATTTTAAAGTCGGCTTTAAAAAGCGTATCAGCAAAGGCTACTACCACTTTTCCTGTAACACATTCTTTTGCACACATAATTGCATGGGCTGTTCCAAGAGGTGTATCTTGATAAAAAATACTTCCTTTTGCTCCAAGACTTTCGGCAACTTTTACCAAATTGTTTTCTGCTTCTTTGCCAAAACGACCAACAACAAAAGCAATTTCATCTACTTTTTCATCGCACACTTTTGTGATGTCTTCTACTATTCTTTGCACCATTGGTTTTCCTGCAATTGGAATTAATGGTTTAGGTGTTGTGAGCGTGTGTGGGCGCATTCGTTTGCCCATTCCTGCCATCGGAATAATTATTTTCATAAGAATAAGCCCCACCCCTTCATCCCCTCCCCAAAAGGGAGGGGGCTATTGGTGAGAAAATTAATTTGTTTTGTTTTTAATTTGTTTGTTCATTTAGTTTACGCCCCAATTCCTCCCCTTTGGGGAGGTAAGGAGGGGCTTTATTTTCCTGTGCTTCCAAAACCACCTTCTCCTCTTGTGGTTTCTTCAAGCTGTTCTACTGCTATCCATTCGGCTTGTTCGTGTTTGGCAATTACCATTTGTGCTACACGTTCGCCATCATTAATTATAAAATCTTGGTTTGATAAATTCACTAAAATTACTTTTACTTCTCCTCTGTAATCTGCATCAATAGTGCCTGGTGAGTTAAGTACTGTTACTCCATTTTTAAAAGCTAATCCACTTCGCGGACGAATTTGTGCTTCATATCCAACAGGAATTTCAACAAATAATCCTGTTGCAACCAATGTTCTTTCTAATGATTTTAAAATTATTGGTTCGTCAATATTTGCACGTAAATCCATGCCAGCAGCAGCTTGTGTAGCATAACTTGGCAATTCGTGTTTTGATTTATTTATAATTTTTATTTTCATTTTATTAATTTGAATTGTTTTTTTTCCACCTTCCATATTACTATCACAAAGCCAACAAACAATAAATTATTGATGATTAAATTAATTGTTGATGAATGGGTTTTCAGAAAAACACTCAATGCATACAAAATTACAGATAAACACAAGTAGCCCAATATGCGTTTTAAATCATAATTAACAGGGTAATGTTTATTACCTAAAAAATACGATGCTACCATCATGCTTCCATAACAAATTAGCGTTGCCCAAGCCGAGCCCATATAACCAATTCGAGGTATCCAATAAATATTTAATGCAATGGTAATGATTGCTCCAAAAATAGTTAGCAATGCCCCGTAATGTGTTTGCCCTGTGAGTTTATACCAAATAGATTGATTAAAAAATATTCCTAAAAACATATTTGCCAACAACAAAATTGGAACAACAGCAATACCTGTTCTAAACGCTACATTTCCTGCAAAGTATTGTATCCATTGCATATTCATCATTGTTCCCAAAAATATTAAAGAACAAATGATAACAAAATATTTCATAATATCTGCATAGGTTTGTTTTGCATCTTTTTCTTTTGAATGACTAAAAAAGAAAGGCTCTGCAGCAAAACGAAATGTTTGAATAAAAATGGTCATAATGATAGAAACCTTGTAACACGCACCATATATGCCTGTTTGAGCCATTGCTTGTTTCTCGGGAAGCAAATGTGTGAGTAATATTCTATCCAAAGTTTCATTTACCATTCCTGCCAAACCTGCTATTAATAAAGGCGTTGCATAGAGCATCATTTTTTTCCAGAGCGGAGAATCAAACACATAACGTACTCTTAAAATTTCAGGAGTTAGTAACAAAAGTGTTACAACACTTGCAATTAAATTGGAAATAAAAATATAACCAATACCAATTTCTGGATTATAAATTTTATTTACAAACGGCTTGTAGTCTGAATTTGGCGATTCAAAAACATGTTTGCAAAATAAAATGAAAAACAAATTCAACCCAATATTTGTACAAATATTTATGGTTTTAATAATTGCAAAACGCTTTGCTTTTCCTTGTTCGCGCAGCTTTGCGAAAGGCACAGCTGTAAGAGCATCGGTTCCAATAATAATTGCAAACCAAATGATGTACTCTGGATGACCAGTAAATTTAATACTTTCAGCTATTGATTTTGAAAAGGCACTTGCAATAATGATGAATGCTGCGGAACTTACAAACAGTGAAATTAATGAAGTGGTATATACTTTTTGTTTATCTGTTTCTGTTTGCGAAAAACGAAACAAAGCTGTTTCCATTCCATACGTTAAAAACACTAATAAAAAAGATACATAAGCATACGCTGATGTTACAACACCATAATCGCCAGTTGTAAAATTATAAGTATAAAGTGGAGTAAGTAAATAATTGAGTAACCGCCCAACAATAGTTGGTAAGCCATAAATGGCTGTTTGTGAGGCAAGTTTTTTTAAGGGGTTCAATTTTATTTTCCTGTAAAATTAGCTTTACGTTTTTCCAAAAATGCAGTTGTTCCTTCTTTAAAATCTTCGGTAGCAAAACATTTTCCAAACTCTTCTATTTCTGCATTAAAGCCATCTACACCATTTTCAAAATAAGCATTTACACTATTGATAACTCCTGAAATTGCTTTCGGTGATTTTGTTTTTATTTTTTCAATTATCTCCAAACACTTTGAAATTAAATGTTCTTGTGGCACTACATAATTTACTAAACCTAAATTTAATGCTTGTTCGGCATTAATCATGTCGGCAGTCATGTGTAATTCTATTGCTTTTGTTTTGCCTACATACTGTATCAATCGCTGTGTTCCGCCATAACCAGCTATTAGTCCAAGATTTACTTCGGGCTGACCAAATTTTGCATTTTCGCTTGCAATTCTTAAATGACAAGCCATTGATAATTCGCAACCGCCACCCAAAGCAAAACCATTTACAGCAGCAATTACAGGCTTTGAACACGTTTCTATTTTTTTGAAAACTCGTTGTCCTGCCATTGCCAATGCTTTTCCTTGCTCAATGGAAAGTCCAACAAATTCAGCAATATCAGCACCTGCAACAAATGATTTTTGTCCCGAACCTGTTATGATTATTGCTTTTATTTCAGTTGTTGTTTCGGCAACAGTTATTGCTTGTCCAATTTCTTCAACTGTTTTTTTATTTAGTGCATTTAGCTTATCAGGGCGATTAATGGTAATTGTAAAAACACCATTTTCTATTGCGGTTAAAATATTTTCGTACATCATTTAAAACAAAAATTTTATTTGAAATTTATTTTTATGAATTAAAAATTGCGGTGTTCTTTCACATAATTCGTGATATAATCAACAATGGTTGATGTGTCTGTTCCTGGAGGAAACAAAGTGCCAACGCCAATTTCATTCAACTTTTTAATATCATTTTCAGGAATAATTCCACCGCCAGTTAATAGCACATCTGCCATTCCTTTTTCTTTCATCAAGTTCATTATTTTAGGAAAAACAGTGTTGTGCGCACCCGAAAGAATACTAATTCCAATTGCATCCACATCTTCCTGCAAAGCAGTATTTACAACCATTTCTGGGGTTTGACGCAATCCAGTATAAATTACTTCCATTCCTGCATCACGCAAAAAAGAAGCAATTACTTTTGCTCCTCGGTCGTGTCCATCCAAACCAACTTTTGCAACCAAAACTCTTATGGGTCTTTTCATAAAATCCATTGATTTATTTGGTTACGAATATACAAAAACTATTGATTGTGAAGGGCGATTTTATGATTCGGAAACGCAAGGCAAGGCAACAAAAAAGGTGGTTCCTGAATTGGCTTTTGTTTCAAACCAAATTTTTCCATCAATGGTTTCTACAATGTTTTTTACCATTGCCAATCCAAGTCCCATTCCGCCCGTTTTGGTTGTAAAATTTGGAGTAAAAATTTTATCTACAACATCATCGTTAATTCCAGTTCCATTATCATTTATGCTTACTATAAATTGATTTTTTTCTTTTTCAAGAAGTATTTTTATTCTGCCTTTATTGTTTTCGGGAATGGCTTGAATTGCATTTTTAATAAGGTTATTAAACACTCTTATCAATTGTTCTTTATCGGCAAGTACGGTTGGATTTTGTATTGTTTTGTTTTCAAAAACAATTTCAACTTGTGAATCGTTTTTATGTAAATCCACAGTATTTATAATGGTTTGCTCAAGATTTATGTTTCCCAAATTTGCCTTTGGCATTTTTGCAAAATTTGAAAATTCTGTTGCAATAGAAGAAAGTGTATCAATTTGTTCGATAATATTTTTTGTTAGTCGTTCCATTTTTTCATCCATATCAACAGCGCCATCATTGTAGGTTCGTTGTAAGTGCTGAACACTTAATTTCATTGGTGTTAATGGGTTTTTGATTTCGTGTGCTACTTGTTTTGCCATTTCGCGCCAAGCACTTTCTCGTTCCGATTTTGCAAGTAATTCGGCACTTTTTGCAAGTTCCGAAATCATTCTATTGTATTCGCTTACCAAACTTCCTATTTCATCTTTCTCTTGCCAATCAATAGGTTCATTGGTTTTTCCAAGTTTTATATTGCTCAATTTGTCTTGAATTAATTTCAATGGTTTTGTAACATAATTTGAAATTAAAATGGCTGTGATAATGGAAAGTGCAAAAAGTAAAACATAAATATTTATAAGCGCCACAAGAAATGTAGAAATTTCTTTTTCCAACTCGCTTTGCTTTGCGAAATAAGGCAAATTAAGGTATGCTAAAAGTTTTCCATCTTTATTTTTAAATGGGATATATGCTGATAAATATTCTAATTTGCCAATTTGTTCATCGTGCACAAATTCTGTTTTTCCCAAAACTGCCATTTGTAAATATGCTTCGGGATTCATTTTTTTTGATGTTAATCCTTCATCAAAAACTTTTGAACTGGATGATGCATAAAGGTTTCCGTGAGTATCGTATAAATTAATATCAGTAAAAAATATGGTGGCATATTTTTTTAAAAGAAAAGAAACATATTCTGTAAGGCTTGTTTTTAAATCGTTTTCGGAAGAAAGTTCACCTTCGGTGTTTACCAAAACAGAATGAATTTTTTCGCTAATGTTGTCTTTGTTTTTTGCTTCAAATTGTTGTTTGATATAATAAATTGTTCCTCCTCCAAACAAAGCCAATGAAACCAAAACAATAAAAACCAACAATACTTGAATTCGATATTTGAAACTAATATTTTCAAATAGTTGTCCTTTTGAAATTTGACGAAAAAATAAAATGGTTAATAACAACAAACTAAAAAACGAAAACAAATAAGAAAAACTCGTTACTTCGCCTATTGTTCCTTCGTTTCGTTTGCTCAAAATAATAATTGTATTGTTTTCTGCTTTATAAATTAAGTGATTGAATCCATCAAAATTTTTGAATATAAAATTATTGTTCTCTGCTCCTAAATATGAATAAAGTAGGCTATAAGAAAATTTTCCATACTGATTAATAAGCTGATTATTCTTATATTTTGCATACGAATAATTTGTTAATTCTTGCGACAAACCAATGTTTCTGTCCAACAACAATTCGGGAAACCCAATTTCGTCAGAAATAAATTTTGCATCCAATTCAACGTAAAGTGTTCCAAATTTTTGAGTAGAATTTATTTTTTTAAACAATGGCAATTTTGCCAAATAACTTACTTTTCCAGAAGTATTATTTAAAAAATAAAAATGTTCGCACGAGGTTGGTTTTCCTCCTTTTGAAATTAATTCATCGAAATATAAATTGTTATCAAAAATTGCATTTTGAGATTTTATAATAGGAACACACATGCTATCAAACAACGCAACCCGAACATCGTACTTTGCCCAAAAACCACTAAAATATTGTTGTTTGATACGTTTTTCAAATTCTGCAGGTTGTTTATCAATTTTATTTACAAAAGAAATAAGGATAGAATCTTTATTTAATTTTTTTTCTACATCCTGAAATAAAAGTTCTGCCACAGCATCTTGTTCTGCTGCTAATTTTTCTGCAAATATTTTTCTACTTTCTTTTTCTTTACTTTCAGTTTGATTGATAAAAACATGAACAGCATAAAGCGAAAATAAAAACACTAAAAAAATGATTCCAGAAAAAGAATAATTTTTTTCTGATTTTTTGAATAACAAAATAAATATAATAAGCAGAAAAGGCCACAAAACAATAATTAAATCAACCACTCCAAGCAAATGAGAAATAAACGTATGAACAATTGCCGAAAAAATAAAAACAAAAAATTGTTGTTTTTTACTTAACGAAAGTTGTTTTAAAACAAACACTAATTTGTCGGCAAACAAAAAATAAACAAATAACAAAAGTCCAATAATTGCAATACCGATATAGCTATATTGATTGAGCGCAAAAAGATTATTTAGTGTAAACGGAATGTTTGAATTTTTTATTAGCCCAATAAAAAGTTTTGTGATAAGCCACGAGAACCAGAAATAACCGAGAAATATAACAAGTGCAATGACAAACGAATTTGTTTTTCCTATTATTTTTATAAAAATTTTAAACTCAAATTTTGTAAAAAACAAATAGCTAAGTATAAAAAGTAAAATTGCATTAATTAATAAATCACCCAGCGATGTAAGCCAAACGGAAGATGCATCAGCAAAGATATTTGGACGAAACAATTCGAAATTGTAAAAATTTTCGGGAAACAAAAACCGAATACTCAAATACCTAAACAAAATAAGGAACAATGAAAAAATAAATAATAAATAATTGATTTTGATTTTATTTTCGAATAGAAAAACGGCTTGAAATAAAAATAAAAAAACAAATAAAAAACCCAACAAATTAAACACAACAGATACATAAGACGTGAAAGATGCGGAATCGTTGGCAAGGTTTAATGCCAATGAAAACAAGTAGTTTCCATCCGTGTTTTTAATGCTGTTTTTTTCATTCGGTGTGTTTGTCAAAAGTTTTGTGTCGGCAGGAACAGCAAAATCTTTTTGATATTCATTTGTCAAATATTTATTCTGATAGGGATATTCATTTTTTATTAAAATCAATCCTACTATAGTTTTTGTAGTTGTCGAATTTGTTTCTGGACGCATCACTTCAAACCATCCATTGTGAAGTTTTGCCATGTGCGCATCTAAACAAACTTCCTTTACCCAATTTTCAACTGCAATTGAATTATCGCTCCAAAATTTAAGGGTATCGTTTTCATAAATCAATAATGCCAAACCATCGTTTTGCAATAAATCATTATAGTAATTTGGTTTTTGTGCAAAAAGTTGAAAATAATTTTGCTCTTCGGTTCGCTTTGCCAATAAAGCCATTTCGGCTTTTAGTCGTTGTTCTTTTTTGTGTAGTACTTTTTCAAAACTATGAACAGCAATATCATTTTTTTGAGAAAAGGAATGGAATAAAATTTCGCCAACGGCAAAAAATGCAACCGCCAAACTCAATAAGATGTATTTATTTTTGAAATAGTTTTTCAATTCGCGTTATTTATAGTTTATTTTTACAGACAATAATTTTGAGAATTAAATTTTTATTTCATACAAAACTACTATTTTTATCAGTCGAATAAAGACGCGCAGTTTTCGCACAAATTATACCAAACAAAATGTCGAAGAAAAAAGAGAAAGTAAAAACAAAAGAACCTTTAGTTGCCTCTATATTGCCAACTATGCGTATTAATTTTAAAATTCAAGCATTGGTGCTTATCATTATTGGATTTGTGTTTTATGCAAATTCTTTTAAAAATGAATACGCACTTGATGATGGTATTTTGGTTCAAAAAAATGATTATGTGTTGAAGGGATTTGCCGGAATTCCAACCATTTTAACCACCGATTCTTACGATAGTTTTTATCGTCAAATGAATGCAAAACAACAACTTTCTGGAGGTAGATACAGACCACTTTCTGTTGTTACATTTGCTATCGAAGAACAATTTTTTGGAAGCAAAGAAAAAGTAAAACCCGCTGATGATGTAGCATTTGTAAGACATGTGGTAAATGTTGTTTTGTATATTTTATCCATTGTTATTTTACTTTATTTTTTACAAAATTTTATTTTCAGAGAAAATCCACTTGTTGCATTTATTACTTGTTTTATTTTTCTAATACATCCACTACACACCGAGGTGGTTGCTAATGTAAAAAGTAGAGATGAAATTTTATCATTCACATTTATAATTCTTACGTTTATTTCGGCATTTCGTTATCGCGAAACAAAAAATAAAAAGCAATTACTTTCTGCTTTGTGTTTTTATTTTTTAGCATATTTATCAAAAGAGTATGCTATCACATTGTTGCTACTAATTCCAATGTTGTTGGTACTTGTAAAGGGAGACGCAGTAAAAGAAAGCATCTATTTTACAATTCCATTTTTAGTAATAACTGTTTTGTATTTATTCCTTCGTTTGAAAATTGTAGGCGTTGGAAGTACCATTGAAAATCCAGACGTACTAAATAGCCCTTTCAAGTTTGCAACAAATTCTGAAAAGTGGGCAACAAAAATTGAAATTCTCAACCATTATTTAAGATTATTACTTTATCCCGATCCACTGTCGAGCGACTATTCTTACAATAGTATTCCATACAAAAACTTTGGAAATATTTTAGTTTGGTTATCCATTGTTATTCATATATCAATGATATGGTGCACCGTTTGGCTATTTAAAAAACGCAATATTTTAGCGTTTGGTTTGGCTTTTTATTTATTGCATTTAGCATTAATTTCAAATTTACTGTTGAACATAGGAGCAACAATGGGCGAGCGTTTGGTTTATCACTCATCACTTGGATTTGCAATGGCAATAGCACTATTGGCAAATTGGTTGTTGAAAAAAATAGCTGCCGAAAAAATTAGAAATAGTGTGAGCATAGCTCTTGGTTGTATCATTTTAATATGGTGTGGCACAAAAACAATTGCTCGAAATGCCGAATGGAAAAACGATACAATATTATTTATTGCCGATGCTAAAAAAGTACCTTACAGCGCTTTGGTAAATGGCAATGCAGGAAAAGCATACATTGACTTATCCGAAAAACCAGAAAACAAAGCACAAGAAAAAGAGCTTGTGGAAAAAGCCATTTTTCATTTGAGTAGAGCTGTGGATGTTCACAAACAATATGTAAATGGATATTTGAATTTAGGAGTTGCTTATTTTAAATTGAAAGATTACGATAAAACAAAAGAGGTTTGGGAAATTGCCCGACAATTATATCCAAACAATCCCTATGTATTACGAAATTTTGGTTTGTTGGCAGCAACGTATTATAATCAAGCTATGACATTTGGACCAAAAGAGCCAGAAAAAGCAATTGTATATTTAAACAAATCATTGGAAATAGATCCTTCTAATGTTAACGCTTGGTACGATTTGGGTGGCGCTTATTATACACTCAATAATTATCAAATGGCTCGACAGGCTTGGGCGAAAGCAGTTGAACTAAAACCCGATTTTGAAAAAGCAAAACAAGGACTTGAAGCTTTGCCAAAATAATTGAGTTCTAAAACCAAATACAACACACTCTTTTGATAGAATTTTTAAAACAACTTACCGACCCGCAATCTATTATAAACTATGGTGGTTTGGCTTTGTTGCTTTTTGTTGTGTTTGCCGAAACAGGTTTGCTCATTGGCTTTTTTCTTCCTGGCGATTCGCTTATTTTTATTTCAGGAATGATTTGCGTTTCAAAACCCGAATTGTTGGGGGTTAGCATTTTCACACTAATTCTTTCCTTATCTATGGCTGCAATAATTGGCAATGTGGTTGGATATTGGTTTGGGCACAAAGTGGGCGCACCTTTATTTCAAAAAAAAGATTCTCTGATTTTCAAAAAAAAATATTTAGAAATAACTCAAATTTTTTACGAAAAAAATGGCGGTAAAACAATTATTATTGGGCGGTTTTTGCCCATTATTAGAACCTTTGCGCCTATTTTGGCTGGAGTAATAAATGTGAATTTTTATAAATTTATGATGTATAATATTATTGGAGCAATTGCTTGGATTGGGCTTTTGGCAAGTATTGGTTATTTTTTAGGAACATACAGTTGGGTACAACAAAACATTGAATACATTGTTATTTCACTCATAATTATT
The DNA here is from genome assembly GCA_043742725.1 of Bacteroidota bacterium. GTDB lineage: Bacteria > Bacteroidota > Bacteroidia > 2-12-FULL-35-15 > 2-12-FULL-35-15 > 2-12-FULL-35-15. The sequence continues at coordinate 13,191 of JAYTXX010000063.1, forward strand.
ACACTTATTCCAATAGTTTTTGCCTATAAAAGCGAAAAAAAATAAACCAAAAACTACCGCTTATTTGCAAAAACCTACCACTCACAGCCAAAAACCTACCATTCACTCAATTGCGATTTTTTCGTACAATATTATACAGTAATTTGTAGTTATATAAATATCTGTTTTGTTTAAAAGTTAAGTTTTTGTATAAATTTTTTGTTTTAAAATAGATTTAGTATGTTTGACACCCTGTTACAAAAAATGGCAACAGAAAAGCAATAAAAAAATAAATAATTAAACTTGAAAAATAATTAAAAACCAAAAATCAAAAACAACATGAGTAATCAAAAATCAACAGCAGGCGGATTTAATTTTATGACCGCACTTTTAGCAATTGTAATAGCAGTTGTGATCGGAGAATTAATTTTTATGTTTGTTCTAGGAGCACCAGGAAACTTTGATGCAGAAGGACATCCAAAGCAAGGAAATTATTTAGGAATGATGCACGCTGGAGGATTTATTGTACCAATCCTTATGGCAATTTTTATGATTATCGTTACTTTTTCTATTGAGCGTTTAATCACAATTGGAAAAGCAAAAGGAACAGGAAAATCGGATGTATTTTTGCGTAACATCAAATCATTGTTAGCTGCAAATCAACACAACGAAGCAATTGAAGCTTGTGATAAACAACAAGGTTCATTAGCAAACGTAGTTCGTTCTGGAATTGAAAAATTACAAATCGTGCAAAATGATAATTCATTAAACAGTGAAGAAAAAATTGGAGCAGTTCAAAAAGAATTAGAAGAAGCTACTTCATTAGAATTGCCAATGCTTTCTAAAAACTTATCCATCATCACTACTTGTGCTACCATTGCTACACTTTGGGGATTGATTGGAACAGTATTAGGTATGATTCGTTCATTTGCTGCAATGTCTGCTGCGGGTTCTCCCGACACAGCTGCACTTGCAACTGGTATCTCCGAAGCCTTGATTAACACTGCTATTGGAATTATTGGTTCGGTGGTTGGTATTATTATGTACAACTATTTTTCAAGCCGTGTAGATTCAATCACTCACAGTATGGACGAAGCTGGTTATAGCATTTTACATACATTAAAAATGTCTAAATAATTTTATTATTTAGAATTTAGAAAACAAGAATTAATTTTTTATAAAACATAAAATATGGCTGAAGTATCATCATCTAAAGGTAGCCCAACATTGGATATGACTCCAATGGTGGATTTGGCTTTCCTTTTGGTTACTTTCTTTATGCTTACTGCTACTTCAAGAGTTACCGAACCTGTGGTTGTGGACACTCCTTCTTCTACTGCTGATAAATTATTACCTAAAAATGTAATTCTTATCTCCATTGACGACAAAGGAAAACCATTTTACAACATTAACGATTACACTGTTCGTACAAAAACACTTGAAAAAATGGCTGCCCAATATAAAATTACTTTCACCAAAAAAGAAGTTGAAACTTTTGGAGGAATGACTAGTATTGGAATTCCTGTTGCGCAACTAAAGCAGTATATTAATTTGCCAGATGCTGAACGAGTAAAATACAAATCCCCTGGAATTCCACACGATTCGCTTCATAACGAATTAGCTGATTGGATTCAGTTTGGACGTATAGAAGCAGCAAAACAAGCAAAGACAGAAAAAGAAAGATCTGAAAAATTAGGAAGAGATTTTAAATATGAACGATTACGTTATGCTATTAAAGCAGATGCAAAAACAAATTACATTGCAGTGAAAGATATCATAAAAGTGTTTACTGATATAGATATTTATAGTTTCAACTTAATTACCGACCTTGAACAAGGACCGGAAGAAAAGAAATAAATCAATTTGAAAATTTGCCAATTTGAAAATGGATTTATTTTCAAACAATAGCAAATTAGCACATTAACAAAATAACACATTAACAAATGGCAGAAGTAAATACTGGTGATGGCGGTGGTGGAAAACATCAAAAAAAACGCGCCAAAAAATCATCAACACGAATAGATATGACGCCAATGGTGGATTTGGCATTTTTGCTACTTACGTTTTTCGTATTGACATCTACATTTGCTAAACCGAAAGTGATGGACATTAATTTTCCTGCAAAACCGAAAGGACCAGAACCACCAATGCTAGTAAATAATGCATTAACTTTTATTATGTCAAAAGATGATGGTATTTTTTATTACTATGGTGAATTTTATCCCGAAGGAAATGCAAAAGCAATGCCTCCAACTCAATTAACAAAAACAGATTTTTCTTCAGAAGGATTGCATAAACTTTTATTGGATAGAAACAAGCCAACCATTGATGCTATTGATAAATTAACAGCACAATTTAAGAATAAAGAAATTGCAGATACAACCTATAAGCGTTTGGTGTATCATGAAAAAGGATTAAAAGCCGCATTAACAGTGCTTATAAAAGCAGATGACCAAGCAATTTATAAAAATGTGATTGATGTAGTTGATGAATTGAACATTTGCAATGTTGGAAAATATGCAATAGTTGATTTGGGGGCAAAAGAAAATGAATTATTAAAAGCATTAAATAAATAAACAAGATGGCAGAAGAATCATCGTTATTTAATAATTGGGACAGTGTTGTTGCTCCTGTGCGCAATGACATTGTGTTTGAAGATAGAAACAAAGCCTATGGCGCATTTTATCTTCGCAAAAATCACAATCGCAATGTTGCAGTAGCTTTGTTAATTACAGGAGCTTCGTTTTTATTTGCTGTGAGTTTGCCTGCAATTATTGATTGGATAAACAACAAAATGGAAACAGCAGAAGTGCCTGTTGATATTACACAATTGGATTTAACTCCACCACCATTGGACGAAACAACACCACCACCGCCACCACCGCCACCACCACCAGTAATGGAAACGGTAAAATTTACACCGCCTGTGGTAACGGATGAGGAAGTGAAAGAAGATCCACCGCCAGTACAAACAGAGGAAACACCACAAATTAGTACCGTTACACAAGAAGGTGCAGGAGATGAACAAATTGTAATTCCTGAAACAGGAAATGGTGTTGTGGAAAATGTGGTAGAGGCACCACTTACCATTGTTGAGCAAATGCCTGGTTTCCCTGGAGGAGATGGAGAGATGATGAAATACATTCAAAAAAATGTACAATATCCTCAAGTAGAGAAAGAAGCAGGAATTTCAGGAACTTGTTACGTAACATTTGTTGTTGAAAAAGATGGAAGCATCACCGATGTGAAAGTTTTAAGAGGCGTTTCGGGCGGACCAGGTTGCGACAAAGAAGCAATGAGAGTTGTAAAATCAATGCCAACATGGAAAGCAGGAAAGCAAAATGGTCGCGAAGTTCGTGTTCAGTTTAACTTGCCAATTAAATTTACATTGAGATAGTGCAAACAGATTTTTTTTCAATCTGTTTAAACGAAAAAATTATAAAAAACAATTGGAATTCAACAGTAATCCATTGGTAAATAAAATACGTTATTACTTTAGTTTTGTGATGATAACCGTTTATTTAGCTATTGGCTTACTGTTTTTGTTTACGGATATTGTCATTCGATTATTTCCCGAAAACAGGACTGCAATTGGTGTAGTATTTATTCTTTACGCAGTTTATAGACTTTATATAACTATCAAAAAAGAAAAACAAAGAAATGAGCTTAACGAATAAAACAAAAGAACAAGTGAACAATGTTCGTTTTTATTTTACGTTTACGCTTTGGTTGTTGTATTTGTTTTTTGGAATTTTGTTTTTGTTTACAAATGTTTGGAAAGAGTTAATTCCAGAAGGAAGAACAACAATTGGAACAATACTTTTTTTGTTTGGAATGCTTCGTTTTTTTGTTGCGTATCGCAGATATAAAAACAAAAAAATGAAAATAGATTTGGTAAAAGAAAATTAAAATAATGTTACGAATTTCAAAATATTTATTTGCCATTGCTTTGTTTGCTTTTGTTTTAGCTTGTTCCAGCGGAACAACAAACGAACCAACAGACACTCCAACATCGGGAGAAGTGAATATTGTGGTGGACGAATCGTTTCAAAAATTGTTTGACACACAGATTTATACATTTGAAGCCATATATAAAAATGCAAAAGTGCATGCAAAGTTTTTACCCGAAAAAGATGCATTGTCAAGATTGATGAACGACTCTTGCAAAGTAGTGGTAATGTGCAGAGATATTACCAAAGAAGAGCGCAAACAATTTGAATCAAAAAATTTATTTCCAATATCAACTAAAATTGCGGAAGATGCCATTGCATTTGTTGTAAACCCCGAAAACAAAGACAGTTTGTTTACAGTTGAAAAAATAAAATCAATTTTGTTAGGAAACGATTCATTATGGAATTCATTTGATAAAAAATCAACATTGGGAAAAATTACTATTGTGTTTGACAACAATGGCTCGGCAAATGCACGGTATATGAAAGATACATTGCTTCAAGGAAAAGCATTTTCAAAAAATGCATTTGCTGTTAATTCAAATCCTGAAGTGATTGATTATGTGAGCAAAAATAAAAATGCAATTGGTGTGTTGAGTGTAAATTGGATTAGCGATTTTGATGACTCAACAACCACAAATTATTTGAAAAAAGTAAATGTGTTGGCAATTGCAAAAGATGCAAATTCAGATGCTGTAAAACCTTATCAAGCCTATATAAAAACAAAAGATTACCCATTTACAAGAAACGTGTATATGATTAACCGACAAACACGTGCAGGACTTGGCATGGGATTTGTATCTTTTGTGGCAGGAGACAAAGGACAACTAATGATTTTAAAAGCAGGATTGATTCCTGCAATAGCACCAGTAAGACTTGTAGAAATTAATACCAATTAGAAAGAGATAACAAAACGTATGAAAAAAGTAACATTATTTTTAGCCACTTCACTGATGATTACAACATCGGTATTTGCACAATCAGTAAACGATGCTATAAAACTGACAACAAACGAACAATATGAAATGGCTGATGTCATTTTTAAAAATTTAATTCAGGCACAGCCTAATAATGGAGAATTTTATTTTTACTATGGCGAAAATTATTTTAAAAACGAAAATATAGAAATGGCAAATACTTTATATCAAAAAGGTGTAGAGGTAAATGCAACAAATCCTTTTTCATACGTTGGTTTAGGAAAAGTGCAATGGTATCAAGGGAAACAAGCCGAAGCAAAAGCAAATTTTTTTAAAGCAACAACGCTTGCCGCTGGAAAAAATGCAACTGTATTGATGAAAATAGCTGAAACATACATTAATGCTGATACAAAAAATTTATTGGAAGCATTTAATTTATTAACGCAAGCGGCAAAGTTAGACCCAAAAAATCCAGAAATTTTTATTTTAACTGGCGATGCTTATTTAGAACAAAATGATGGAAGCAATGCTGTTACCAATTACGAAAAAGCAGCTTCTCTTGACCCAAAATCAGTGAAAGCAACATTGCGTCAAGGACAACTTTATAACAGAAGTAGAAACTATCCGCTTGCATTGGATTTTTATAAAAAAGCAAGTTTAATCGACTCTTCATTTGCTCCTGCTTATCGCGAAAAAGCAGAAATTTATTTTCGTGCTGGACAATACGATAAAGCATCTACACAATACAGAAGATATTTACAGTTGAACAATTCTTGCTCTGCAAGAGGACGATTCGCTGGATTTTTAAATCAAGCAAAACAATACAAAGAATCGGTAGAGGCGGCTACAGAAGCTTTGAAATGCGATTCTGCAAATATTTATTTGTATCGCTACAAAGCATATTCACAATATGAAACAAGCGATTATGCAAATGGAATTGTAACAATTAATAAATTTTTTGAAAAAGCTACTGCAAACAATTCTTTTAAAATTATTCCTTTAGATTATGAATATCGTGCAAAATTAAATTCAAAAAATAGCAAGGATTCATTAGCTGTTATTGATTTCAAAAAAGCATTAGAACTTCAACCCGAAAAATTGGAATTGAATGGCGACATTGCAAATTGTTACATCAAAATGAAAAAATATGCTGATGCAATAAGTGCTTACAAAACAAAAATGGCAATAAGCAAACCTGGTGCAAATGATTATTTTGGACTTGGTCGTGCGTATTATTATTCAAAAGATTTTACAAACGCAGATTCTGCTTTTACACAACTTGTAATTGCTCAACCCGATTTAGCTATGGGTTATTTATGGAGAGCAAAAGCAAATGTTCAAATAGATTCTAAAAACGAAAAGTGGGCAGCAAAACCTTTTTATGAAACATACATCAGCAAAATAAAACCAGAAGAAACTGAAAAAAATAAAAAAGATTTAATTGATGCTTACAATTATTTGGCTGCGCATTATGCAAGTTTAAAGGATTGTGCGAACACAAAATTATATATGCAAAAAGTACTTGAGTTGGATCCAAATAATGTTCAAGCTAAAAAAGTAATTGCAGGATTAAAGTGTTAATCGCTTATGCTTTTTTCAATGTGAATGAAAACACAGTACCAACACCTTCTGTACTCATCACATTAATAGTTTGATTGTGTGCTTCAATAATATGTTTCACAATAGCTAATCCCAAACCTGTTCCGCCTTGTTCTCGCGAACGACTTTTATCCACACGATAAAAGCGTTCAAATAAACGAGGCAAATGTTCGCTTGCTATTCCAATTCCATTATCAGCAATTTCAACTAATACATTATCTCCAGCATCGTGAAAACGAATTTTTGTTTCACCAAATTCTTTTCCATACTTCACCGAATTTACTATCAAATTTACCAACACTTGTCTGATACGAAATCTATCTGCTAATACAAAAACAGGCTTGTCGGTATTTATAGTAAGTAAAATAGATTTTTCTGTTGCTTTCATTTCTTGCGCATCCACCACATCTTTCACAAGTGCTGTAATATCAAATCGCTCTGGCTCTATTTGTAATTCACCTGTTTCTAATTGAGAAATTGCTTCTAAATCATCAATAATGGTAATCATTCTATCCACACTTTTTTCGGCACGAGATAAATAATTTTTATTAATCGAAGGGTCGTCAATTCCGCCATCCAAAAGCGTTAGCACATATCCTTGAATATTAAAAATTGGTGTTTTTAATTCGTGTGATACATTTCCTAAAAATTCTTTGCGATATACTTCCAATTTTTTTAATCGTTCAATTTCATTTTTTCTGTCGTTTGCCCAAGCCAAAATTTCGTTATTCAAATTTTCAATTTCATTTTTTTTATACTCAATACTTGTAGAGGCGATATCGCTTTGCGAACGAAAATTTTTGACCATTGCAAGCAGTTGATTTATTTTTTTAAAAATTAATTTGTTTACAAAAAGCAATAAAAAAAATGAAGTAGCGATTGAAGTAAAAAAAGAAATAATTATAGCTTTATTGTTCCACTGCCCTGTTTCTTTTTTTGTAAAATATGCTACAACACAGGAAACAAAAAGCGCAACAAGCAACGCAATAAGCAATACACTATTTTTAAGTGAGCTATTTTTCATTGTGATTTTAGTCTATTTTAATTCCAACAATTAACATATCATCTACTTGTTCTAAATTTTTGCTCCACTCATTAATTGTGTTTTCTAAAATATTTTTTTGTTCGCTCATTGGCTTTG
>JAYTXX010000064.1:0-8500 GCA_043742725.1 Bacteroidota bacterium
TAAACAAGAACCATGTGGCGAAGTAAATCCAATGTTGTGAGTTGTAGTAAGTGCATTCAAATCAACTACTGCAATATCTCCAACACTGCTCCAATCCACAGCATAAGCAGTATTTCCATCTTTGCTAATGGTTACTGTGTTCCAATTTTTTATTCCTAAAATGGCTTCGCCCACAAAACTATCATCGCTTGTGTTATATTTTTGCAATGAATTACCTGCAGTGGAAATTATGTACCAATATTTTCCATCCGGAGAAATTTTAATATTGTGCGGAGCTTCTGTTGATGGTGAATTTCCAACATTTATATATCGCATTGGTAATAATGTTTCTTCATCAAACACAGTTACTACATCGCATGCTTGATTGGTTACATAAAATTTTTTACGATTAGCATTGTCCGAATATTTTACAAATCCTTCACTATTTGGTGCGCCCGCATCAATCCAATTCATTATTTCTTTTACTTCTTCGCGTGTTAGTGCTGCTCCAGTTTTAGGCATTCTTTCTGCCGCATCCACCATTACTCCTAAATCAGAATACGTATTGATATGAAAAAACATTGCGCTAAAATCATGGCGATATGGAATTGCAACTGCACCTTCATTATAACCTTCAAACATACTGTTCCAACTTTCTAATGATACACCACTTGCTAACTCTTTGTTTGCATCGGTGTGGCAACCTGGTGTAGCACATTTTGTAACAATTATTTTTCCTATATTTTCGGGATAGCCTTTATAATCTGGTTGAAGCGGACCTTTTTCATTTGTGCAACTGTTTAAAACAAAAGCGAATAAAATTGCAATTGAAGAAGTATAAACTAATTTATGTGATAATTTCATAGCTAAAAAATTTATTAAATATAATCAAAAATCATAACTATCATATTTCTAATTTTTGTTTTGATTTTTTAAAATTCAAAGGAATTAATAATTTAAAACTTATATTTCTTCCCATATTATAAACGCCTGTTCTTCCCGTTGAATAATTTTCTGGCAAATATTTCAACCTACTTAAATGGCTTTGATAAGCAACATCAGTTAAGTTATTTGCACTAATGAAAATCGAAAAAAGAGTTTTGTTTTTTAGTACTACATCTGTTCCAATGCTCAAATTTATCAATATGTATGCGGGTGTTTTTGTTTCTGTTTTATAAGCCATGTAAAAATTATTTTGCTCAAAATAATTTTCTAATTCAACTTCAATGTATGCACTGTTAAAATATTTTCCAGCTTTTTTTATATCAGCACGCAGTTCCGATAATAATTTTGGAGCAGGCGTAAATGGTAAATATTTAGTTGAATCTGGTTGGTTTTTTTGCACTGCTTGCACATACGAAAATGAATTTTGAAAATGTAACCAATCCAAAGGATGCGGATGAATATCAATCATAATTTCTCCACCTGTTAAGTTTGCGTTTCCTGCAACAAATTTAAAAGTTTGAAAACCTTCTGTTATAGAATCATTGCCAGTAAAGGAGTTTAGCTTGCGCGAATAAATAAAATTTTCAATGTTGTTGTTGAATAAATCTATTTCTGCAGAGATGTGTGGAGTATTTAATCCCAATGCAATATCAAATTGAAAACTATTTTCTGCTTTTAATTTTGCATCTCCAATTTCGTAGCGCACAGTTCCATCGTGAACGCCATTGGCTGAAATCTCGCCAATATTAGGCGCTCTGTAGCCTCTTGATAAATTTAATTTTGTAAAAACAGAATTAGAAAATTGATATGTTGCGCCAATGCTTCCAGAAATTCCAGAAAAATTTGTAGCAATTGCTATAAACTTTGTGTATGAATTTGTATCAAGTATTTCCGTTTTTTTATCTGTATTTTTATTTAAAAACAAATTAGCAGTATTCTCTGTTCGCGTGTCGTATCGTATTCCTCCGCTTATATCTAATTTGTTAAATGATTTTTTAATAATTGTAAATCCGCCAACATCAAACAAATTATATTCGGGCACTAAAAATTCTGTGCCTTTGTTTTTTGATGTTTGTTGCATACCATTTATACCAATGGAAACTTCCCAATTATTTTTTTCGGGAAGTAAATAACGAACATCATAATTGATAGTATTTAATAAAAAATACAATCCATAATTATTCGGTTTTAATACATCAGCAAATTCTTGACGTTGATTTTGTTGGAAGCCAAATGTTACTTTAATACTGCCATTCCCAATAATAAAATTATTATTTAGCACTGCTTTGTAATGTTTTATTTTTTGAAAAGGAGTAGATGAATTATAAGACAAAAAATCTTTATCTGTTGCAATTGCGGTTCCTTCGGTAGAATCATTTATTGCAATTGGTTTTGTAAATTTTCCTGTTAAGCTATCTCTGTTTCCTTCAACAATACTTGGCGTTAAATTGTAACTACTAAAATGCAAATGTGAATAGCCCCAAGCTTTGTTTAATCCTATAATTCCGCCAATTGTATTTTCTTTAAACCCAGAATTAAAAACATAACTATCGTATTTGTTTTGATATGCATGTGCCATCTTATTACTATAACGCACATCCCAAATAAAACCTTTTACATTTCCTGCAACATTTGCCGAATAAGCAATTAAGCCATTGTTGGTTTGATAGTTTGCAACAATATTTCCATTAATTGTACCTTGAGGAAGAGTAGGTGCAGAAATCATATTAATAACACCAGCAATTGCATCGGAGCCATAAGAAAGGCTTGCAGGACCTTTCAATATTTCTACTTTATTTACTCCAAACTCATCAATTTCAATTCCGTGTTCATCGCCCCACTGTTGTCCTTCTTGACGAATACCATCGTTTACAACCACAACTCTGTTGTATCCTAATCCACGAATAACGGGTTTTGATATTCCCGAACCTGTTGTTATTTGTGATACTCCAGGCTGTTTGGCAATTGCATCAATAATATTTGTTGAGGCATTTTGTAGCAATTCTTTTTTTGTAACAATACTTATTGGAGTAGGAGTTCTATTTTTTTCTCCAGCTTGCGAATGACCAGTAACAACCACTTCATTAATTTCTGTAACAGAACTTTCCATTGCAAAATCTTTTGTTGTTGTTTGTAATAAATCAATGGTTTCTATAATTGTTTTATAGCCAATAAAACTTACTTGTACAATAATTTTTGATTGTGGTAAATTTTCAATTTTATATGTTCCATCGGCATTGCTAATTACGCCTGTTTTTAAATCTGGAATATAAATGGTAACGCCAGGAATGGTTGTTCCCGTTGCTTTGTCAGTTATTTTTCCCGACAAAAATGTTTTTCCTGCAATGTGATTTGTGTTTGAAAATGATTGATTGTATAACAACAAAAATGTTGTAAACAGCACATAAAATATTTTTTTCATAATAAAAATTTAGTTTAATTTTTTTAACATTAAAACAAAAACATAATTGGTTTGTGTTTCGTTTGTCTTTTTCAGAAAAGAAAAGATGATGAAAAAATTAAACTATTGGAGGAGCTCTACAAGGAAGATGTTTAAAAGCATTTACAGTATGTATGCTTTCAAAAAAAGAAATATAATTAAATGTAGTTGTGTGAATTAAAAACGAAAAATTATTTTCTGTTGATGCGTTTGATTCTGTGTAAGTAAAATCACAAATGGAGCAACTATGTTCTACCTGATGAAAATGTTTGTCAGCATTTGTGCAATGCAAATCACTGCTGTGTTGAAACGCATGAACTTGTTTCTCGACCATTGGAAAGAGGAAGAGAACTAAAAATAAAATAGAGAAATATTTTTTAATGTGTTGTTTCATTTACGATACAAAAGTAACAAACAAAATCTTAATGTTGAATAATAATTCGTTTTGTTAAACTGCCTGTGATAGCTTTTCCATTACTATCAATTTCGTTGATTTTACAAATATAAATTCCTTGTTTAAAATTTTCTGTAGAAATAGTAGCAATGTTATTTATTATTTTTTCTGAAGAAATTAATTGACCAACAACATTGTAAATTTCCAATTGATACAAATTATTTTTATCATTGATGATATGAATAGAAACACTATTGTTAGCGGGATTTGGGAATACATCAAAATTCCAATCAATAAAATTATCCATTTCATTTACCGAAACCAAAGTTGAAACCCCTTTGTAAAATGAAACTCCTCCTTCATAATTTCCAACAATTAAATCCATAAAACCATCGTTGTTTATATCCGTACCAAAAGGTGCTGTGTGCGTACCTTGATTAATATTCAAATACATTGAATCTACTAATGAAAATGCACCATTCACATTTCCATCAATATTATCATATAAACTTAAATAACCAGTTTCTTTACCAATCAATAATTTTGTTACACCACTTTGCTTAAATAAAAATGGATAACTGTAACCAGTAACATAACCGTACTCATTCACTTTTATGTTTCCCAAAAAATTAGTAATTGAATCAAGTGTAGGTATTGTATTTGTGGCACTTCCCGAATGATGATAGTAAGATAATTTTCCATTTCTGCCACCAATTACAATATCTTTTTTTCCATCATTGTCCACATCAAAAATTTGTGGTGTTGCATAATTTCCAACAGTTATATCTCTTCCAAATGAATTTTTTAAATATGGTTGTGCTAAAGCAAAATTTGCTGGAGTGCTTGCCGATGCAGTGTTTGTGAAGTAAGATAACTTTCCATTGTATCCGCCAATAATCATATCTACATCGCCATCTCCATCCATATCGCCAAAAGTAGGAACCATATTACTAATGTTTAGCGAACTTAAATTGTTAAAATCACGAGTGATTAAATCAAAACTTGGTTGTGTTGCTGTTCCTGTATTTTTAAAATAAGCAATTCCGTTTTGAAATCCTGTGGATGAATAATAACCGTAGTTTCCGATAAACAAATCTTTTAATCCATCATTATCATAATCGAAAAACACAGGATAGGCACCTTCTCCAACATCAATCATTTCGTCTTGTAATAAATTTTTTTGCAACAATTCAAACACCGGAAATGAATTGGTGCCAACATTTGTGTAACACACAACGCTGTTAAAATCTTCAGCCGCATTTGGTGCATTGGGGCTTACAATTAAATCTTTTAATCCATCATTATTAATATCAACATAATAAGCGCAAGGAAATAAATCCATTTTTACTGCTACTGTATTTGCATTGTTTGATGGAAATGCAATATCATTAGCAATAAAATTTGCATTGGTTGAACTGCCTCCATTGGTAAGCATTGTAAGATTGTTGTAAGCAATGCCACCAACAATAATTTCTTTATCGCCATCTCCATCCAAATCGAGGCACAACTCGCAAGCACCCGAATGTCTTTCGGAACCTTGTTCTGTTTCATGTATTTGTGGATTGGAAATATTTCCAAGACAAGTATCGTGCAACGAAAATACATTGTTCAATGGACTTTCCGATGCATAGCCCCAACATCTATTTGCAATTTGAAATTTTAAACTATCGCAAGTTCCATACAATTCAACGCTCATGTTTTTGTGATATTCCATAAATGTTCCAGCATTTGTAAAAGTTACAACATCCAAATCGCCATCATTATCAATATCGGAAATAGCAGGAATATCAACCGAACTAACATATAAATTGAAAGGAATGGTTTGTGGTGGATCGGGATTGTAAAGTGATTTTACTTGTGTAGCAATCAATTGAAATTGTAATCCATTTGAGGTTGATGAAATATTTTTATACACATCAAAACCGCCACCAATATTGGAATAACTAAAAATATCTTCTATGCTATCACAATTGTAATCGGCTAATAAAGCCCAATTTTTCAATAGTGGAAATTTATTTTCGTATTGCGGTTCGTATTTATAATCAACCGTATTAGCAGTTCCTTTATTTATAAATGTGCGAATTTTATTTCCCGAACGGTCAAACAAAAACAAATCTTTTATTCCATCCAAATTCAAATCAATAGCCGATGCTTGAATAAAATTTAATCCACCAGCCCAAGGATTGCGAATTGTATTGCCATTTATTTTTACTGGAATACTATCATTCCATTTAAAAAATGGTTGCGCCAATGCTGAATAAAATTGCATTGCAAATAAAAAAATAAAAAATAGTAAACGGATTGATTTCATTAAAAGATTTTGTTATTTCTATATCAAAGGTAACGAAAAGCACAAAATACATGTGATGATATTTTGATTGTGAGAATTTATGAACAAAAAAAATTGTGTTGCAATAAATTTGTATTGTATAAAAAATAAATTAATTTAGTAGTCGCATCCCCTGCAATTTTCAAAAACTAAATCAAATGAAAAAATTGTTATTTGTTTCAATGCTTATTTTTATAAGTTGGAATGCTGTTTCACAAATAATTCCGAATGCAGGATTTGAAGATTGGACAAACTATGGGGCATATACAGATCCGGCAGGGTGGAGTAGTATTAATAAGTATTCAGGAGGAACATTTCCTTGTGAAAGAGGAATGCCTGGTGCAGTCGGTTCATCTTTTCTCAAGCTTACAGTAAAAGTTTTATGGGGTGCTTCTCCAGTTTCGGCTATAGCCTTTTCTAGCTCATCGTATTCGGGAGATACAGCCAAACCAGGCTTTGCGTGTAACATACGACCTTTAAACTTAATAGGAAAGTGGCAATATCTTGTTTCTGGAAATGATACAACTATTGTGCAAGTTTCTTTTTTTAAATGGAATAATATCACGTCTATTAGTGATATTATCGGGAAAGGAAAAGTTTCAATAACTGCTGGTTCTATTAACACATGGACGAACTTTAATGTTCCAATAACATTTTACAATAATAGTTATCCTGATTCTGCATTAATTATTCTTGGAGCAGCTTATGGCTGTGCGCAATCACAATATCCTGTTGCAGGCGATTATCTATATGTTGATAGTTTAGCTTTTTTAGGTGTCATACCTGCTGGAATAGAAGAACAACAAGGGGAAACACTTTTAACAATTTCTCCCAATCCTTTTACTTCTCAAACAACGATTTCATTTTCATACGAACAAAAAAATACAACAATAAAAATAATAGATGTGCTTGGTAAAGAAATTAAAAATTTAGAATTAGGAATGAAGAATGAAAAAAGTGTAACAATAGATATGAGTGGAAATGCAAAAGGAATTTATTTTTTGCAAGTGATGGATGAAAATAAAAATATGCTGAATAAAAAAATTGTGTTGCAATAAATTTGTATTGTATAAAAAATAAATTAATTTAGCTGTCGCATCCCCTGCACTTTAGTTGAAATATTTTTCTTTTGAATATTTCAATTTTCAAAAATTAAATCAAATGAAAAAATTGTTATTTATTTCAATGCTTATTTTTATAGGCTGGAATGCAAATGCACAAATTACAAAGCTATATGATTTTAATGCTATCAGTGGGGCAGATCCTTCTGCCGACCTTATTTCTGACGGAACCTATATGTATGGAATGACTTCTGGCGGTGGTGTCAAAAACTTTGGAATTATTTTTAAAATCAAAATTTCTGACAACACTTTTTCTAAACTATATGACTTTGATAGTATCAACGGAGGAAATCCCATCGGCTCTCTTATTTCTGACGGAAGTTTTATGTATGGAATGACTCGCTTTGGTGGCACTAATGGCTATGGAATTATTTTTAAAATCAAAATTTCTGACAATACTTTTACCAAGGTACATGACTTTGATAATACCAAGGGAGCAAGTCCTATAGCAACTCTTATTTCTGACGGAAGTTTCATGTATGGAATGACTTCCTCTGGTGGCGCTAATGGAAAGGGAATTATTTTTAAAATCAAAATCTCTGACAATACTTTTTCCAACCTGCACGACTTTGATAATACCAATGGAAGTTATCCTGAAGGTTCTCTATTTTCTGATGGCAGCTTTCTGTATGGAATGACTGTTGGCGGAGGTGCTAATGGCGTGGGAATTGTTTTTAAAATGAAAATCTCTGACAACACATTTACCAAGCTGTATGACTTTGGTAATACTAACAACGGAAGTTATACACATGGTTCTCTTATTTCTGACGGCACCTTTTTGTATGGAATGACCAATAGCGGTGGATCAAATAGCAAAGGCATTATTTTTAAAATCAAAATTTCTGACAATACTTTTACCAAGCTATATGACTTTGATGGCACCAGCGGAAGCTATCCTTATGGCTCTCTTATTTCTGACGGCAGCTTTCTGTATGGAATGACTTATTTTGGTGGCACCAATAGCAATGGTATAATTTTTAAAATCAAAATAGCTGACAACACTTTTATTAAGCTGTATGACTTTGATAATTCCAACGGAAGTCATCCTTACGGCTCTCTAATTTTTGATGGTAGCTTTCTGTATGGAATGACTACTAGCGGTGGTGCCTCTAATGGGGGAGTTATTTTTAAATATGGAATATCAGTTGGCATCAATGAATTAGAAAATAATTCTTCTTTTCAAATTTATCCTAACCCAACAACCGGAAGCCTCACCCTAACCCTCTCCAAAGGAGAGGGAATTGAAGAAGTACGAGTATATAATGTGTTGGGAGAGCTTGTGTATAGCATCT